>CAZTBM010000001.1:0-62675 GCA_964611985.1 uncultured Desulfurococcales archaeon
AAGCGTTAAACTTGGTGACAAATTGCTCACCATTAAAGTGTTCGCTCCCTTTCTATTAGACCTAATATTTTCTAGTTATATTAGGCTAACCTAATGGTATATAAGGTTTGGTCTATATTAACCTTTCCTAATCTTACTTAACATGATAAAAAGGTAGAATATAGCTGCGAGTAAGCCTATAACTCCACTAGCTGGTATATTCATAATAAAGGTTAACATCAAGCCAACAATACCGAAAGTTAGAGATGTAACAAATGTTATTAATGGTATTTTTAAAGCATTTTTTGTCAATTCTGAAGCTGAAGCGGCAGGTGCTATTAGGAATGCATAGACAAGGATCGCCCCTAAAGCTTTAGTTATAATAACTGTTCCTAAAGCGACAAGTATTAAGCTTAAGTAATGGTATACTCTCACATTTAATCCTGCCGCTTCGGCACCCTCAATATCAAAGGCTAGGTAGATAAATTCCCTATAGAAGATGGCGTAGAGTACAGCAATGCCAAGTGATACCATTCCTAATAACAATACATCATTTACTGAGAGCAATAATATGTCACCTATAAGATAACCCCACACCTTAGGCATATACTCTGATGGTATGTAACTTAAGAATAACACGGCTAAAGCCATACTCAATGCAAGGGACACTCCAATAGCTGCTTCCATTCTACCAGTAAAACCTTTCTCACCAGCATAACCTGTAAAGAGGGCACTTATAATGCCAAAAAGAAAAGCACCCAAGAGAGGATTAAACCACACTAGACCAGCTTTAACTTGTAATAGAACACTTAAGGCGGCTCCACCTAGTGCAGCATGTGCTACCTCTGCGGAGAGAAACGTTATACCCCTAGTTACCATTATCGAGCCTACAGTGGCTGAGACGATTGATGCCACTATTACACCTAATAAAGGATATAACACTAACGGATCTAAGATGTTAAACATGAGTGTCACCTATTATTGAATAACATATACCACAATACCTTACAACTTTAACTCCATGTCCATATACCTTTTGAAGAATTTCCTCTTTTAATACCTCTGAGGGAGGGCCCTCAGCTATAATAGTTTTATTTAATAAGATTATCTTATCAATGATGTGAACGACCATGTTAACGTCATGAACGACCATAATTATACTTACACCGTTTTCAGTTAGCTTTCTTAAAAAGGAGATTATCTCTACTTGACTCTTAGCGTCAACACCATTAAGTGGCTCATCTAATAGAAGGAGTTTAGGATCCCTTATGAGCGCTCTAGCTATTAATACTCTTTGTTGCTGTCCTCCTGAAAGTTCATGGAAGGGTGTTTCCCAGTATTTATCCATGTCAACTACTTTCAGTATCCTAATAGCTCTTTCAAGATCATCTTCTGTTATTCTTCTAGGAGGTTTCTTTTCAACAAGTACGCCTAAAAGGACTACATCTATCACTTTTAAAGGAATGTTAAGGGAGATACTAGTTCTTTGAGGGACATATCCTACTAGAGCTCTAACTTTACTACCCTCCTCTATGGGGTTAAAGTTGAATACACGAATGTATCCTTTAGTCGGTTTAACTAGACCCATTATGACCTTTAGTAGTGTTGTTTTGCCTGCACCATTGGGTCCCATTACGACTACAAATTCACCTTCATTTACCGCTGTCGATATATTGTCTAAAGCTAGTGTTCTACCATAATATACTGTTAGATTTCTAATCTGGACTATATTACTACCATTGTCTATAGGTCTATCCATACTTACTCTCTTCTCCTCCATTTACTCTCTATTTCCCTTATTTTTCGTCTTAGCTTTTCAATTTTCTTAGAATATGTGTATATTATATATGCCTCTATAGTTATTATCAGACACAGTATAACTATAAGACCATATATTATTGTGGCATTTATTTCTCTATTATGTGCAGTACTACTAGAACCACTAGCGCTGGTAGATTTAAGCGAGGCCAGAGCGTTAAGTAGAGAGCCTAAATTGTAGGCAAGTAGCTCAGTATATGTAAGCTCTGAAACGCCTCTTACCTTGATATATATTACTTGAGCATTAGTCTCCTTAAGTATTGAATCTATGAACTCTCCTACTTTAAGCATCTTCACTATATCAGAGGCAACTAGTACTGCCCCTGACTTTAACTTATCTTTTATCTCTAAAAGTTTACCACCACCAACGAATATACCCTCACCTTTACTTAACATTCCAATAATACGGAATCCGAGAGCTGAAACGATATATTGTTCTGCAGGAAAGGCTAAAACGACATTAATATCACTGATTTTTAGCAGTTCCTTTTGCTTTTTAACTAAAGCAAGAATTCCTGATACACGTTTCTGGAACTCCATTAGCCTATATTTATAGAACTCTTTGTTCTCAGGGTCTACTCTTACCAGTGAGTCAACTAACGCTTTAGCTATAGTTATTGCATTCTTTGGATACAACCAATAGGCATGATAGTTTTTCTCGTAGGAGCTCCCCCATGGCATAGTGAAGATTTCAACCTTATATCCTCCATAGGTATTGGTGGCTAAGTTTAAGGTGAGTATAGGTTTTACGCCTTTGAGTGTTTCGATAATTTTCTCTTCAAATATGAAATGTCCTGTAAATACTAAAAGATCTGCATTTTTGGTTTTCTCTATGTCCTCTGGTTTTAACTGATAAGTATGTGGCTCAGCCCCCTCCGGTAAAATGATGAATACTTCACACTTGCCGTTGACTATATCTCTCACAATACTAGCTAATGACTCAGTAGAAACCCCAATAACTAAGTGTTTGTCTGGAGATTCAATACTTAAAGGTATCATTGTGAAGAGTGAGAGAAGGACTAAAACCAATAAAACCTTTGTAATTATTATTCTCACTCTATCACCTTAGCTATGTGTGATTGAGTACGCCTAATAGATAAAGTTTATGTACACTAGGATCTAGTAGTAGCATCTTAAAATGGGCTGTCATCATTTTATAGCATTAATTATGCTCTCCCTTAATAAATCTGCTGATACAGCCCCAAGAATCATCTTCACTGGCTCGCCTTTATAAAATATTAGTGTTGTCGGTGTTGCCATAATATCGTATTCTTGTGCTAGGTCTATATTCTCTAATACATTGATCTTAACGAAAACTGCTTTATCCTTAAGCTCTTCTGCTACCCTCTCGAATATTGGTTCATATGCTCTACAAGCACCACAGTAGGGAGAAGTAAACACCGCAACCACCGCTCTCTCTTCATTAATTATTCTGTGGAATTCATTCCTACTCTTAACATTAATAATTGTTTTATGATCTTTGAACGGTTTCTCCTTAACTGACTTTATGAACTTTTTTGCAATTCTATCAAGTATTTTCTCTAACTCTTTATCGTCCGCATGAATACCCATGAATCTTACCCTTTTATTTAAATCTATATCACTCGGTTATATATTTAAACTACTTTACTAGGCATCAGCTAAATGCGTATTTTTGAGAATATTCTCCAGTAGGATAAAATTGGGTCTCTTCTTGTATTCCCTAATTAAAGAATGTACTTTACTAATATCATTATCATTTAGCCTAAGAATTCTCCTAACTTTCGCCGAGATTTCATTCTTACGGAATAAAATATAGTTTAAAAAGCTAGTTACGTTATGTGGTTTCCTTTGAGTACTTGCAGACTCAAAGTCTATAATGAACGCTTTAGGGAGGTCATGTTTTGTACTAATAATTATGTGTTTGTGAGGTCTACTAAGCTCTCCATGATCTAAGCCTATTACGTCTAGTCGATAACATTGGAGAATGATATCTCTTAGTACCAACTTTATTATAGCATTATTTTCCTCTCTTCTAATCCAGTCTTGAAATTCAATTCCATCAATATACTCTCTAATTATGAAATCTTTTGAGTATACATAGAGTTTGGGCCCTACGTTAATTTTATTAGCTAATGATAAATATTGTGCTTCATGTTCTAATGTTTCTCTCCGTGAGTCAAGTCTTCTAACCTTCATTAGTACTATTTGGTTTTTCCATATGGCCTTTATAACTATTGATGAAAATCCTTTACCTAGGACTTTAATTCCTTCACCTATACTAACTGGTCCTCCTGATATGATATGAGTGACTCCAATCTTCTTGAGGTAGTGTATACGTTCTTGCAGTACTTTACCACATTCACTTAATGGATAGCATAAGATACGTTTTATAATATTATTACTAACTGTAACTTTTATTATTAAATCATCCATGGCTCTCTCTTTTTAAGAAACTTGTATAAATAGTATTTAAATTCATTATACTTCATGGCTAACATGAGTAGCTCATTGTCTAGTAAAATGTCAAACCATTTGGAGATGGCATTCTTTACATGTGGCGAGAGAGCTTGTATATACTTTTGTACATTGTTTAAATGTTCAATTATATGTGTAATCTTCCTTCTCCTTAATACTACTAGTCTATCACCTTCAATCCACGGTCCAGCTATGGTCTCTCTGGAGTTAACATATTTTTCTATGAACTCTAGTGTATTAGTTTCTATGTAAGCTGGGGGGCCGTAATGCTTTTCATAAGCTTCGAGGACTGGTTTTTCTAATTCAAATAGAAAGACTATGATATCTTGTTCATTAGTCCATACTTTAGAGTCTATAATACTGAATCCTGCATTAGCTATGTATTTATGTAGTATTCGAAGTGATCTATTTAACTCTCCCCATAAGGTGTCTGATGGTATGGATGGGCATGTAGTCACTATTGCTACTAAAGTTGTTTTCCTATTCTTAACCATACTTTTAAGAGAGCTATAGTCTACTCTCTCCTCTACAGGATAAAAGAAATGTAGTGAAGGTTTCTTGAGGTACAGACTTGATGCTATGATAAATTTGCTAAGACTTTCTAATGATATAGCGGCTGCAACGTTTCGATTAGGGTCTACAGGATCTATGACTATTAGTGTTTGATCTTTAAACTTTTTAATAGCCTCTTTACGGTTTGGATAGTGTCCCTCAATGTCTATTACATGTTTTGGTTTCCAGTATCTAGCATTCTCTAATACCCTTCTAAAACCTTTATAAGCTATTATTAGTAATTCACAAAGGTATCCTGAAAAACCTTGAACTTTAATCTCAGCCCCATATACTCCAATACCTTTCATAAACTTCTTTAACAATCGCACTTGATCCCTTAATTCACTGGTTAGCCTGCTATTGACATATCTTGTGTGGAAAGGTGTTCTATCGACAACGGTCTTTGCTTCATATGCTTTATCGAGCCTTAAGGCTGGGACTATATCTACTTCGAAGCCTTCAACCTTAGCTCTTACGTATGGGTGTTCTGCATACTTTAACTCAGGGTTTAAGTGTTTTACACTTTCATATATTATTTTAAATCCTTCAGACTTGATCCAGTCCTTACCATATCGCTTATTGAATAATACAAAAATATCTAAATCCCATTCACCAGAGATCCAGGTATCCTTTGCTATTGAGCCTTCCAGCTCGACAGTGGCATCTACATTATGTCTCTCTAATGCTCTTTTAAGTAGCTCTTTAACTTTATTAAATACTCTTTGTGCTTTACTATATTCCTCTTTAGTGGGCTTAATTCTTTTTAATACTTCTTCCTCTATGTTAATCATGCTTTTACTTCTCTCAAAGTTTTATATATTGGTCCTTTTGGTGTGAGG
Source organism: uncultured Desulfurococcales archaeon (assembly GCA_964611985.1). Lineage (GTDB taxonomy): Archaea > Thermoproteota > Thermoprotei_A > CAZTBM01 > SZUA-1508 > SZUA-1508. Next base: position 5,646 of record CAZTBM010000001.1, read on the forward strand.
ATACTTTGTTTCAATCTTATACTATTAACTGTCATGAAACCTATATCTACATCAGATAATTCTACTAGTATTTTCACTAATCGATCTCTATTCCGTCCGCTTCTAACCCTAGCTATAGTTATGTGTGGTATAAACTCCTCTTTCTCTGGGCGTATGCCTATTTTCCTTAAGCCGCTCTCTAATTGTTTTTGGATTCGCTTTAATTCTTCAGCACCTTCCTCTATACCAATCCATATAACTCTGGGCCTGTTAATTCTAGGAAATGCACCAAGACCTTTGATATGTATATTGAATGGTTTAAACTCTAAGCCTTGCATAATCTTGTATATTTCGTCAACTAAGCTTAAGGGTATATTACCTAAGAACCTTAATGTTATGTGTATATTCTCTCTTTCAACAGGCTTCAGGTCTGCCTTAGAACTCAATATTGTATTCTTGACTTGTTCTATTTTCTCTGCTAATACTGGGTCCTCTATGTCTATGGCGATAAAAGACCTTATATACTCCACAGTGTTACCCTCTCAAGTGGATCTGTAGAAAGATTAATGATAATTCAGATTTATAATTTACTCTAACAGGTGCAGTCCATGAAGGTTATATGCTTAACAGGAATGCCCGGATCTGGTAAAAGTGTAGTGGCTAACACTGCTAGAGAGATGGGAATACCAGTTCTCGTCATGGGAGATGTTGTTAGAGAAGAAGCCAAGAAAAGAAGAATACCATTAACACCAGACAATTTAACCAAGTTAGCTTTACAGCTAAGAATGGAGGAAGGCCCACAAGTTGTCGCTAAAAGAATAGTTGAGAAAATAAATAACATCTACCGAGAATCCCCGATAGTGTTAATTGATGGTGTTAGAAGTTTAGATGAAATATCCTATTTCAAAGAGAACATTAAAGATAGTTCAGTACTAATCATAGCTGTTCATGCATCACCTAAAACTAGATTTAAAAGATTAAAACGTAGAAACCGCCCTGGTGACCCTAAGTCTTGGCAAGAATTTGTATTAAGAGATGAAAGAGAACTCAAGATAGGTATCGGGAATGTTATAGCACTAGCAGACCATATAATTATTAATGAGGAAGAGAGTATAACCTCCCTAACAGAAAAAGCTAAAGCTCTATTGAAAAAGGTGGTGCGTGATGATTAAAATCAGGGTTGAAGCTGAAATTAGGCCTACTGAAAATCCCCATAAAGTAGAGCAGGCAGTTCGAAACGTCTTTGAACCAGAAGTCATATGGGTTGAGGAAAGAGGTGAAATAAAAGTACTTGTAGCTGAAAGTAAGAGCCATAGGAGCCTTCTTAAGCTCCATAATCTATTGAGGCAAGAGAGAATACTTGATGCTTCACGTAAAATTCTTAAGAAAGGTACTAAAGGTAACATGCTGATCTTTCACATACATAAACAGGCAGCTTATGCTGGTAGGTTAACTTTCGCAACTGAACAAGGAGAATCCCCTCTTGGTCCAATAACCTTCATCATAGAAACTGATGACCCCAAGGAACTCATTGATTGGCTTACACCAAAAACTGAACGTGGCAAACCATTATGGGAGAAAGAGATGCCTAAGGATTAATTTACCTCAAACACCATTGTGTCATATGCTATGATTGTGTTAGGAAAGATACTTTTAGCTTCTTCAAGTAACTTACTTAAATCCCTATACCTTGAGCTAAAATGTGTTAATATAAGAGTCTTAACATTCGCCTCTAATGCGATCCTTGCTGCATCATAGGCTGTTGAGTGACCTTGCTCTATAGCTTTCTCCCTCAATTCCATGCTGAATGTGGAATCATGTATTAGTACATCAGCCTCCTTAGCTACCTCTTTGACTCGATCTAATGGTTTTGTATCTCCCGTGTATACTATTTTCTTACCTTTACGAGGGGGTCCTAGGACTTCCTCTGGTTTTATGATTCTATCTCCTATCTTTACTGGTTTGCCTTCCTGAAGCACCTTCCATAAAGGCCCTCTAGGGATGCCAAGTTTTAGAGCTTTCTCAACGTTAAATTTACCCGGTTTAGGTTTCTCCTCAAAGACATAGCCGTAGCATTCACCATAATGTTCTACTGTAAATGATTTTACTATGTATTCCTTTGTTTCATAGACGATCTTATCTTCTTCGGCTCTCGCCATTTTTATGGTGAATCCTGGGTCGTATAATGTTGTTTCAATTATGCTTTTAATGTAATCAACTATTTTTCCGGGACCAATAATGGTTAATGGCGTTTCACGACCATACATGTTCATAGTCTGTATTAGTCCTGGCAAGCCAAATATGTGGTCACCATGCATATGTGTTATGAATATTGCTTTTATCTTCATAATGCTTAATCCTAGTTGAATAAATCTTAGTTGAGTGCCTTCACCACAATCAAATAGTATGATTTCGCCACCCCTTACTAATGCTATGCTTGGGAGCCATCGATCCTTTGTTGGCACAGCAGCCGATGTACCCAGAAAAACTAGCTTTATATTCATATTACTTCTCCTTCTTAATGATGTAGATTACTCTAGTTAGTCCTCTATGTACCTTCATAGTGTACCTCTCTATAAGCTTAAATCCATACATCTCTATGTACTCTAGAGGATCTATAGTATGTGGTGTTGCAAAACATACGTACCTATGTTTTTTCATCACTCTTGAGGATTCTTCTAGAAACATACGTATTAACTCTTTAAGGCTCCTTCCATGTGTAGAGGAGGCTCTACCATACGGAGGATCAGTACCTATGGCATCAATGGATTCATCTTTTATTGGCATATGTGTTGCATCAGCTTGTAATATTATTGCTCTATCAGATAGATTATAGTATAAAATGTTCTGTAATGAACCATAGCTCATAAGCTTTCTTATATCATAGCCTATTGTATAGGCTCCGATATTACATGCCTCAATAAGAAATCCTCCTGTACCACAAAAGGGGTCTAAGAAGGTTTCGTCTCTCCTAATTCTTGAGAAGTTTACGAAAGCTCTTGAAATTTTGGGTTCAAGAACGCCAGGATGGAAGAATGGTCTTTTTCTAGGTCTCATTCTTAGAAAATACTTCGTATCTAATTTTGACCGTATAATACCAATAACGACTATGCTTCTTGAAAACAATACTCTGATAATAATTTCAGGTGTCGTAGGGGTAACTTTTGCCTTATACTGTATTATCTCTAGTATCTTCTTACCTATAGCTCTTTCAACAATAGGTGTTGGAATATCCTTAGAGTAGAAGCCTCTTATATGCTTAGCTTTCACAATAAATCTTTTACCTTGTAAAAAGTCCCATTCAGCATGATCTAATAATTCAAGAATGCTTTCCAGAGTTATATCATGCGTGTATGCGAGTACTAAACCTAATTCCTTAGTATATGCCACTCTATTGATAATTCTTTGATAATTTATATTGGGTGATGTAAATAGATATAGTTGCTCATCAATGAATATAGTGTTATATAGTGTATTTTCTGCTTCTAATACAGCCTTTAATTCGCCTAATGGTATTTCCTCATGCTCACCTGAGAGATAAGCATAGTGTACATGTTTATATTGGTTAAATAAATTATTCATACTCCATGCCTAAGCTTATGTAATATTCATTTTTAGATTACTTCCTTTAATTTCTTAGCTATTACAGGGGCAACGGATACACTTGAATATGGTGAAGGCATAGTATCTGTGGCTATCAGTCGTGTTATACCTGCGTTTTTTAATTTCTTTATTGCCGACCCTACAAGTAATGCATGTGTACAGGCAACGTATACTTCCCTTGCCCCTTGCCTTAGTGATTCACGAGTTGCTAAGGCTATTGTTCCACCTGTACTAATTATGTCGTCTATTATTAGTACTTTTTTACCTTTAACATCAAGGCTCTTTGGTTTCACTCTTACTTCTCCAGTATATCTATCCCTAAATTTCTCCAGATAGTCATATTCAAGACCTAGTAGTGAAGCTAGCTCTTTAGCTCTCCACAATGCGCCTTTGTCAGGGGCTAATACTAATAAATCATTTAAGTCTATGTTCTCCTTGACATAGTCTGCTATTACAGGTATGGCTGTAACATCAAATGCTCCCTTACCTTTGAAGTACTTTAAACTATCCCTATTATGTATGTCTACGGTTATGAAGTAGTCTACACCTATAGTGCTTAAACTATTTAGTATCGTCTTTACACTTATTGGTTCTCCTTCAAGGAATCTCTTATCTTGTCTAGAGTAAGCTAAGTACGGTACTACTGTAGTTACAGATTTTGCATTATAATCTCTCACTAGGTCGACTAGGAGAAGAAGTTCTACAAAGTGTTTATCTTGGGGTGGGTAGAGTGATTGAACAATAATTACATCTTGGTTACTCACTATATCTGCTTTATCTAAACGTATGTAGGATTCATTATCGGGAAATACTTTGTGATACACTTTTAAGCTAGGCACTTGTAGTAACTTAGCTATTTTTTGTTCTAAATTATTTGATGCTGGACCCCCAATTACTATCAATTGCTTAACCCCCAAGAGAGGAATTATAGCAAGCGTTATAAAACTTCCCTTATCATGGTACATTAGAGAGCTAAGTGGTTGAGGTTATGAGTATAATATACACTGATAGCTCACTTATAGAGAAACACACAAACAAGGTTTTAGGTTTGACATGGTCCTATATCGAACGTATACCCCTCTACCATTTTTATCCAGGGTATACTGTTTTAAAAGCATGGATTACTGGGTGCCCTCTGAAATGTGATGTATGTCTTGATAGTGCTTTAAAAGTGCCTATAGATAGTATTGATCTGAAAAGTATTGACAAGAAAACCATTTCAGATATTCTCCGAAGAATAAAAACCTCATTTATTTTCTTCCATGGAGGTGAATGTTTACTTCACTGGAGGTGGCTAAAGAACCTCATTATGGAGTTAAAAGATGAAGGAATTTTAACTGGTGTTAAAACTTCATGTTTGGTTGAAAACTCTATTATTGCTGATGCAGCTAAACTATTAGATACTATCTTAATCGAGTTAACCCCTAACCTACCAGAGAAGCTTTGTGAGCTAGTTAGGTTCAATTTAAAAACTGTTGAAAGATTAGAACCCCATCTAGAGGTATTACTGTTAATTAATAAGGTTGTACATCAAAAATCTTTATCAACTATACTGGATTTACTAAATGACTTAAACAAGAATATACCAATTCTCATTTATCCTTTAATTGAACAACAATATGCGCACCTTTCCAATTTAAGGAAAATACTCATTAATACAGGGTTTAACTATGTCTATATAATTGATGATCCCTTTTACAAGTTTGAACATACATATTGCCCAAAATGTAAGAACATAGTCATTGAAAGACATCAGAGAACATTAAGGAGATGTCTTTTGAGAGGCTCGGTCTGCCCCATATGTGGATATACTATAAACATTAAAGGAACATGTAAAACTCTCCAACGAAAAATATCATTACTACTTACTGAGGAACCTATTTTATAAGTTTAAGAGTATGTTCTCTAAAACTAAAAGGTAGTGAGGTGTATACTTAATGAATAAAGGTTTAATTGAGGCAAAACACTGGGTAGCTCTCGCTGAAAATAAGGTGAAATGTAATCTATGTCATAGAAGATGTATTATAAGTGAAGGCGCAACCGGAGTATGTGGTGTTAGAAAGAACATTAATGGGAAACTATACACGTTGGTTTATGGTAAGCTTACGTCTGCAAACATAGATCCAATAGAGAAGAAGCCGTTATTTCACTTTAATCCCGGGGCAGGAGTATTATCAATATCAACTGTTGGATGTAATTTTATGTGTAAGTTTTGCTGTAATTGGGTTATAAGCCAAATGAAGGATATAGTTGGTAGATCAACAACCCCAGATGAAGTTGTAAACTGGGCTATAAAATATGGAGCTAATGGGATAAGTTATACATACAATGAGCCAACAATATTCTATGAGTTCATGCTTGATACAGCAAAAATAGCTAAAAAACATGGATTATTTAACACTATGGTCACAAATGGGTATATGACTCCAGAGGCACTAGAAGAGCTTGCACCATATATGGATGCAGCCACGGTAGACTTCAAAGGTTCAGGTAACATAGATTTCTATAGAAAATTTATGGGAGTTCCTGACCCAACACCAATATATGAAACATTAATTGAAATGAAAAAACTTGGTATATTCATTGAAATAACAAACCTTATTGTACCAGAGGTTGGAGACTCAATTGAAGATCTACGTAAACTTGTAAAATGGATTATTGAAAACTTGGGGGATGAAATTCCGTTCCATGTTCTAAGATTTCATCCAGACTATCAGATGACAGAGTATCCCCCAACACCTGTGCCAACATTAGAAAAAGCTGCAAAAGTAGCTCTTGAAGAAGGATTAAAATACGTCTATATAGGTAATGTTCCAGGACATAAATTAGAACACACATACTGCCCTGAATGTAAAACAGTACTAGTGAAGAGATTCGGCTTCGACATTTTAGAATGGAACTTAACGGAAAACATGACTTGTCCTAAATGTGGATATAGAGTCAATATTAAAGGAAGAAGGCATTATAGCAGAAGTCTTTGGGCAGCACTTATATAAATGAATGTATAACATTATAGGGTGTTAACTAGTGTACTTCATATTCGTATTGGGAACTGCTGGATCAGGTAAGTCTTACCTAACTGGAGCCCTAGCTGAATGGCTAGAAGACCATGAGTTGAGTGTTGCTAAAGTTAACTTAGACCCTGCTGTAGAATGGTTACCCTATTCTCCAGATGTTGATGTCAGAGACTATGTTGATGCTAGAAAGGTTATGGAGAAGTATGGTTTAGGACCTAATGGTGCACTAATAACATCAATAGACATGTTAGTTTCTTACGTTGACAAGATTAGAGATGAGATTGAAGCTACAAAATCAAACTATGTGATAGTTGACACACTTGGACAAATGGAACTGTTTGCATTTAGACAAAGTGGACCATACATATCATCACTTATCAGCCAAGGATATAAAAGTGTTTCAGTATATCTTATAGACTCGTTCTTCACTAATCAGCCAACAAGCTTTGTATCAGCATTACTCCTGGCACTATCAGTTCACTTAAGATTAGGGTTACCACAAATTCACGTGCTTTCAAAGTCAGATCTACTATCAAGTGATAGAATAGAGAAAGTAAATGAATGGCTTAGTGACCCACTATTATTAATAGATGAAATAGAGCAAGATAAGGTAAATAGACCCCTTAGAGACATAGCCATACATATCGAGGAATCACTTAAAGAGTTAGGTTTACTTAGTGAACTAATACCTATATCATCAAAGACTGGAGAGGGACTAGACCAACTTTATGGTGAAATACAACGAATACTTGCAGGAGGAGAAGACTACCTAACTGAAGAAGCTTCTGGACCTCTTTGAAGAATATTACAGCATCCATTAATTTATATTATATTTCTCCTTATGTTAACTTTTCGTATAACAATTTAACTAGTGAGATCACAAGTAAATAGTTAAAAAATATAAGTAAAGACAGTATTTAACCTAAACATAGAGCTGAAGTTAAGGTGTTACTATGAGCTCTTTAGATGTCTTCTTCAACCCAAAGTCCGTGGCAGTAGTTGGTGCTACACCAAAACCAGGTAAAGTTGGTAGAGTGATATTTGAGAACTTTAAAAATAAATTTAAAGGTAAACTCATTGCCGTTAACCCTAAATATAAGGATGTTCTAGGTGTTCCTTCATACCCTACATTAAAGGATATTCCAGAAGATGTGGACTTAGGTGTAATTGTTATTCCCGCTCCAAGCGTCCCCAAGGTCGTAAGAGACGCTGCTGAAAAAGGAGTAAAAGGATTAATTATTATAAGTGGAGGTTTTAGTGAGACAGGTGAAGCTGGTAGGAAGTTAGAGGAGGAAATTAAGAAAATAATTAAAGAACACAACATTAGAGTTATCGGACCAAATTGCTTAGGCGTTTATGATGCTTATAGTGGTGTTGATACATTCTTCTTGCCGGAGGAGAGAATGAGAAGACCACCAAAAGGAGCAATAGCAATAATAAGTCAAAGTGGTGCTTTTGCAGCAACACTACTTGACTGGGCAGCTCCTAGAGGAATAGGAATCGGTAAGGCAGTAAGCTACGGGAACAAAATTGATGTAGACGATATAGAACTTATGAGATACTTTGAAAAGGACCCTACAGTCAAAGCAATACTAATTTACATAGAGGGGCTGAAAAAAGGTCAAGGCTTAAAATTTGTTGAAGCAGCACGTGAGGTAATAAAGTCAAAACCAATACTAATACTAAAAGGTGGAAAGACCAAGCGTGGTGTAGAAGCAGCAGCCTCTCATACAGCTGCTCTTGCCGGAACATACGAACTTTATAAGGCGGCATTTAGACAAGCAGGGATAATAGAGGCTAGCGGGTTTGAAGACCTATTCGATATGGCTAAGGCACTTACAACACAACCACCAGCCCAAGGTAACAGGGTTTTAGTCTTAACTGATGCCGGCGGCATGGGAGTTATGGCTACCGATGCTCTAGAAAATCTAGGATTAGAGGTTCCTGAATTATCTAATAAAATAAAATCTCAGTTAAGAGAAAGACTACCACCTCACTGTATAATTAGGAATCCAGTAGACTTAACAGGTGATGCAACCGATGATAGATATAAAATAGTCTTAGATGCAACATTGTCATCAGACGAAATTGACATAGCACTTGTTATAGCTCAAATGCAGGTCCCAACATTATCTGAGAAGGTGATAAACTATATATGTGAAGCTACAAAATATGGTAAACCTATAGTTGTATGTATGGCTGGAAGCGAGTTTACAGAAGAAATAGCTAAAAAGATGGAGGCTATAAACATTCCCGTATACTCTTCGCCTGAGAGAGCAGCGAAAGCTATATGGGCTCTGTATAAGTATGGTATGTACAAGACACGTGTGTGAGGTGTTTTATGTATGAACCTGGTCGATGAGGCTAAAAAGATAATAGAGAGAGCTTATTCTGAAGGAAGAAGACACTTATGGGAAGATGAGGCAAAATACCTTTGTAGCCTCTATGGTATACCAGTAGCGAAATCAAAGGTAGCTAAAAGCGAAGAAGAGGCCCTAAAGTTAGCCCATGAAATAGGTTACCCAATAGTAATGAAGATAGTATCACCAGATATACTACATAAGAGCGATGTGGGTGGTGTTGTAGTAGGAGTGAAGGACGATGATGAGCTAATAAAATCATATAGACAGATAATGGATAATGTCAAGAAGAGAGTACCTAATGCCAGAATTATGGGTATACTCATACAGGAATGTGCACCACAGGGACTAGAAGTTATTGTTGGCGCTGTTAAGGATCCATTCTTCGGCCATGCAGTAATGTTCGGCTTAGGAGGAATATTCGTAGAAGTATTAAAGGATGTAACATTCCGAATAACACCTATAAGCCGTGAAGAAGCCGAAGAGATGGTAAGAGAGATAAAGGCCTATCCTGTTCTTGAGGGCGTTAGAGGAGTCTCACCAAGAGATATAGATGCACTAATAGACATTATAACAAAAGTCTCAAAACTCCTAGAGTACCATCCTGAAATAGTTGAAATGGACCTAAACCCAATAATGCTATACGAGAAAGGTAAAGGAGCAAAAGTTATAGATGCAAGAATCCTACTAGAGCCTAAAAAGTGATATCCTAATGGAAGGATAATCATGGTAGATGAAGCAAAACAAATACTAGAAGAAATAGAGAAAACTAAAAGCGCCATCAGAGCCCTTAAGGAAGAAAGAAACTCACTATATGAAGAACTATACTCTCTCAAAAACATTAAAACCCAGTTAATAGACGAACAAAGAGGACTAATAGAGAAAATTAAAGAATTAAGGGGGAAAAGAAGAGAATTAATAGAAAAAGTCAAGGAACTCCGAGGGAAAAGAAGAGAAATCTATACAAGATTAAGAGACACTCTTGATAGAATAACTCAGTTAAGGAAGCGCAAGGAAGAACTCTCAAGAGAAGTTCGTGTACCACTATCCATACTTCAAAGAGAATTAGAACGATTAGAGTGGAGACAGCAAACTGAAACTTTACCATTAGACGTCGAGAAGAAAATAATAGAGAGAATAGCTGAGCTAGAGAAGCAAATAAACATAGCTCTCTCATTAAGGGAGGTAAAGTCACAAGCATTTGAACTAAGAGCAGAGCTTATGAGACATAGGCTCGAGCTAAGGGACTTAGGTAATGAAATATCAGCTATCTCAAATAAGATAGATGAATACGCAAAACAACTATCAAAATATTCTGAAAGAGTGAATGAATTAACTACTAAGATTAATAATGTAAATAATAGGATCAAAGAGATTAAAGAAAGAATTAGCGAAATAAAGGAAGAATTAGTAAACTTAGCTAATAAGCTACGTCAACTACGTGAAAAAATGAATGAACTGGAAAGAAAGAAAGCACTGGAAAAGGCAAAAATGATTATAGAGAAACAAAAACAGACCATACAAGAGAAGTTGAAAAAGACGAAACGGTTAAGTTTTGAGGAGTTACAAATATTAATGGGTGATGTGGAAGAATTAGTAAAAAATCAAGAGTAAGTGCTTCTATCAATGAACCCAATTACAAACCTCCTTCACTTTAAGACTAAGGGAGAGAAAATACTAGTATTGTGTGTAGATGTAGATGACGATATAGGTAGGGTGGGCTTAAAAACTCCAATAATAGGAAGAGAGGAAGTACTAAAAGCCGCTATAAAATTCGCTTTAGCTAGACCTGAAGACACTGATTCTAACGCTCTCTTTACCGCCATCAATATTTATGATAATATGAAGAGAGAAGGTAAAAACGTGGAAGTAGCTGTTGTAGCAGGTGATGAAAGTAGTAGCGTAAAAGCAGGAATGAAGATACGTGACGAATTATCACAGATAAAGAGCACAGCACAGGTAAGTGGAGTTATATTAGTCACTGACGGTGCCGAGGACGAACTTGTCATACCAGTAATAGAATCTGTTTTACCTATAGTCTCTATTAAAAGAGTAGTAGTTGAACAGATAAGGGGAGTAGAAGAAACATACATTCTAATAGGCAGATACTTGAAGAAAATCATAGAAGAACCTCGTTTCTCAAGACTATTTTTAGGTGTGCCAGGTATCATTCTTTTATCTCTGACTTTACTGTATGTATTTAACTTACTTCAGCACGCTTTTATCGTAACACTATTCATTATAGGCCTTACTATGTTTATCCGAGGCTTCTCTATAGATAGAAGGATGGCGGCATGGTGGGAAGAATCACCTATAATTTTTGCTTCAACTCTTCTAGCCGCTCTCTCAATACTAGTTGGTCTAATACTAAACTTTACATATCCCATGGAAACCTTAACCCCTAAGCTTCTAGGTCAACGTATTAGACTTTTTACACCATTTGTTATGTTTAGTATTGCAGTTCTCTTAGGTGGTAAGGCTGCGTCGAAAAGCCTACGTAAAGATATAAAGCTATGGCATGAAGTTGTCGGCTTTGTGTTCCTGATATTCCTTTACGAATTACTAACATCCATATCTAATCTTCTGGAATCATTGCCATTAGTATTTACATTAGAGGATGTATGGGGTCTATTACTCTCAAAAGGCATTCTACAATGGTTTGCCTTAATGATGATTGTTATTACTGTTTTAACAGCTATATTCATGTTTGTAGAAAGGGAATTATCAAGAGAAGCTAGGAGACTACGCTCACTTAAAAGGATGAGCCTCAGGATAAAACTTAAGAAGTTAAGAAGGAAAAGTGCAAAGGCTTAAGGTTAAGGCGTCAAAGTTTACTTACCAAATCGTCTCTCCCTTTTCTGATATGATCTTATGGCACGCCAAAAGTCTATCTTCCTAAATTCAGGCCAATATGCCTCACAGAAATAGAGCTCGGAGTATGCTGACTGCCATAATAAGAAACCACTAAGCCTCTCCTCACCTGAGGTTCTAATGATTAAGTCTGGATCTTGATAAGGTATATCACCTGTATAAAGATACTTAGAGAAAGTTTCCTCATCTATGGATTCCACACTAAGTTTCCTTTCCAGTACATCTTTAGTTAATCTTCTAACTGCATCGACTATCTCCTGGCGGCCTCCATAGCCTAAAGCTATAATCAAGTAATGATTAGTATAGTCTTTTGTTTCATCTTCAACTTTCTTTGCATATTCTCTTATGTCTTCGGGTAGTAAATGTAATCTTCCAATAACTTTAACATGAACTTTATGTTTGTGTATATGCTCTGATTCTAAGAGCTCTTTAAATCCTCTTCTAATGACTTGAAATAGCTCTTCCAGCTCACGCTTAGATCTCTTCATAATATTTTCTGTTGAAAGAGCATAAACGGTAACAGTTCTAATTCCAAGCTCCCAACACCATTTGAGTACCTCCTTTATCTTAACATAGCCGAATTTGTGACCTGACCATACTTCTAAACCTAGTCTTTTAGCCCATCTACGGTTACCATCAGGTATTATCGCTACATGTTTAGGTATTGGTCCATCCTTAATTTGATACCACAACCACTTTTCGTATACTTTGTAAACAGGCTTGAGTATAGTTCTCGATGCAAAGTCTATTAGTTTTAGTCTAAAAGGAATCTTTACATTGTCATCTGTCAATAAATTCTACCCCAACACTACGGCTTGACCCTCTCTACCTAATTCTGTTACTAGTATATTATTAACTCTTTCCGATACTTGATATCACTCTATTATAAATCTAGACTATGAAGGCTTGGTCTTCATGTTATGTTTTAACGTAAACCTTATATTATCCTTTATTTATCACTGTGAAGTAGAAAAATATAATAATGTAGTAGCTAGAGGCGAGGTTTACCATTTATGAGCTACTATCAGGGTAATGATTTCAAAAAACCAACAGGAGGAGGAAAAAGACCATACCGTAAGAAAAGAAAATACGAATTAGGAGGCCCCTTCACTGAAACAAAAGTGAGTAGACGTGACAAGAGAGAAGTTGTTAGAGCTTTTGGAGGTAACATTAAGGTTAAATTGAAGACTGTCGCATACGCCAACATTATTGATCCAAGAACAAATGTTGCCAAGAAAGTTAGAATATTAAGTGTACTTGAGACACCACCCAATATAGACTATGCCCGTAGAGGTATAATAGTCAAAGGTGCCATTATAGAAACCGAGCTAGGAAAAGCCAGGGTTACATCTAGACCTGGGCAGGATGGAGTTGTCAACGCTGTACTAATTCAATAATGGTGTGTTATAATATTGCGTAGGGAGTATAAAGGCAAACGGATAATCATATGGCCTAGTTATATTGACTCAGCATGTAGTAGAGGTAAGGGTAGAAAAATACCATTAAAGGAGGCAGTCAAAAGCCCTAAAATCGACGAAATAGTCAAAGCAGCCGAAATATTAGGGCTAAACCCTTTAATATCTGAGAAGAGGTACCCAAAATCTTGGTTTAGAGATACAAAGTGTGTGGTAGTTAATAAGGTCAAATCAAAACTATATACATTAATACTGATTTCAAGAAAAATTAAAGAATTGAGAAGAAAATAGAAGTCCATAAGAATGACCTCTATTTCTATTAGATATAAAAGAAAAATAATAGACTTGTTTCAAAGAAACCTACATAACCCTTTAAGAAACTAAATTATTTCTGAAGAGTAGTTAGTTTTAAAAATGTAATCGGTAATACTTAAGAACACTCTAAGGAGGCCCCCTGAGGTAATGAAGAAGTTGGGTATAATTTTACACAAATCTAAGTCTGGTTACCTGGTAGTTAGACTAGTGAATGTGCCACCAATAGGGATAAAGGTATATGATAATAAGCTCCGCTTTATAGGTGTTGTAAAAGATGTTATAGGTCCTGTAAGGGAGCCATATGCCCTAGTAAAGGTCATGGCACCAGGGGTGGACGAACAATCCCTAATTAACACATTACTTTACTTCCGTGAACCTAAGAAACCTATGAAGGGGGCCCGTAGGAAAGGAAAACCTCCAAAACGTGCCAAGAAGAGTAGGAAAAGAAGGTGATCATAACAGCATGAAATGTCCTTATTGCAATTCAAGAGATTTAATATATTTCCCTGAAAGAGGAGAACTCGTGTGTAAATTTTGCGGTACGGTAATTCAGGAGAGAACCGTAGATTATGGTCCAGAATGGAGAGCCTTCACCCCTGAGCAAAGGGAAAGAAAAAGTAGGGTAGGAGCACCACCTACACCAACAATACATGATTTAGGTTTAACAACAACTATAGATTGGAAGAATAGGGACTACTCCGGTAAGTCATTAAGTGGTATGAGTGCTATTAGAGCGAAAAAGCTAAGGATATTACAAAGAAAGTTTAGAATCCGCTCAGCTTCTGAAAAACGAATGGTTCAAATTCTGTCCAAAGTTAATAGAGTTATTAACAAAATGAGATTACCACAGAAAGTTCAGGAGGAAGCTTGTATTATTTTAAGAAAACTCATGGAAACTAAACTCTTGAGAGGAAAAGTTATCGATAATTACATTGCAGCTGCAATATATCTTGCTTGTAGGTTCCAAAAAGTACCTAGAACATTAGATGAAACAGCAAAATATGTTGGTGTTCCAAGAAAGGATGTCGCATTAAGCTATAGGAAGCTATTACAGTTACTGGGTAAATCACCACCACCTGCTAAACCTGTAGACTATGTACCAAGACTTGTTAGTAAACTGAAACTACCACCACATATACAAACTAAAGCAGCTGAAATACTAAACTACATGGTTAAGAATGGTCTCTCAAGCGGTAAAGGACCTTTAGGTATAGCGGCGGCCTCAGTTTATCTTGCAAGCGTATTTTTAGATGAAAAGAGAACTCAAAAGGAAGTAGCAGATGCTGCAAATGTTACAGAAGTTACGGTGAGAAATAGGTATAAAGAGTTTGTCGACAACTTTTGTATAGTAGTTAGACTATAATCTTTAACAATTGTCAAACACTCTTTTTCTCATAATTTTAGCTTCTCCTAGTAAAGGTATTTTTACCACCTAATACGAAAATATTAGTGTAGATAGGCGAGTACATGAAGAGAGACAATGATGAACAGATTGGACTCTAAAATAACGTGACCTCTGAGGAATGACTGAAATGAGTGTATCATTAACACCGCTAGAAAAGAAAGCTTACGAAATAATAAGGAAGTCTGGCAAGAATGGTATTCTCCAAAGTGAGTTATGGCGTAGACTTGGTGTCGACAGTAGAGAGGGTTCAAGAATAGCTCTTAGACTAGTAAAGAAGGGGCTTATTGAAAGAGAACCAGTAATTCATAATGGAAAAAGGACTTATCGACTAATGCTTAAGGAAGAAAAAGGTTTAGAAGTAGATATAGACTCCGTCATAAACATCCCCTGCTTTATATGTCCTGACCACTTGAGATGCGGTGAAGGTAGTTACTTAAACCCCGTTACATGCCCTAAACTAACCAGATGGATCCTTAATGAAGCTAAAAAGAGTTTGGTCTAGAAACCTATAATCTAACTCTTATAGTTTTTAGCTTAAAGAATAAATTAACTTTCTAAGTAACGGATAAGGCATGTTCGTTCTTATACCTCTAATATCAAAATGGGATTTTGTTGCCTCAAACCCTTGATGAACTATTTCATCTATAAGTTTAGAAATAGGAGGCATTGATGTATGAAGCTTGCTACATACCTTATCAAGTCTATAATAAGGTGTATTGATCTTATATTCATTAGATAACATGTTGAGTAATTCTATTATCCTGTCTTTAGTGTTTAAATTGAGATCCTTAACCTTTGTTAAAGCCTTGAGTATTAAGTTTATTTTCCCTAGTTCTCCAATCCATAAGGGGCCTAGTACGATCATTTTTGAAGAGCAGACTGGACAATTATCTTCAGCTTCTGATAACTCCTTAATGTACGATCTAAATAGACAATTAGTACAGTATAATATGAATCCTATTTTATCCTTTATCATATTGGTAGCCTTTTTAGCGCCCTTCTTAAACCTTACGTAAACTCTAACGTAGTGGTCAGCATAATATGAGAGATAGGCCTCCATGTAAAAATCGTAAACAGCACCCCTAAGAGCTAGTGAGGATAATAATACCCTCAAGGCAACTTCCTTTTCAAAATCCGTTTTAATCACCCTTGCATGGTACCTTCTAAGACACGCATCTCTATGTGCACCTGTTAAGGGTGCTGTATCCGTAGCGGTAGTGGCTATGAAGCCTCTATTCCTAATAGCATTAAGTGAGGAGTCGATGAATGGTATTGGTGAACCAAACGGATCTATGTCTATTAAGTCGAACCTCTCACCTATCATTGCATGATATCTAAGCATTAGATTTGCTTCTAAACATTCAACGCTTACTTTATTTTCGACATTATTTAGTTTAACATTCTCAGTCATCAACTTGTATGCGATAGGACTAATATCATTGATGTAAACTTTCTCAATGTTTTCACATTCAACAGCGTACCGTATACCCCTTATACCTGTACCAGCTAGTGGATCTGTTACAATCATTTTTCGAGGGTAATCTACTGTATTGATGAATAATACTGCTATATCTCTATTAAATTCCATACGTGGATTATAAAATACGGGTGCCCATGAGGGCTCGTAAATTCCATCAGGTCTTTTATAATATTCAGGATTAGGGGCGAGAATGCGCACTAGACCCTCCTTTACCGTGACTAGAGGTACTTTTTCAATTTTATCGTTAAGGTATTTCATATAGGTTTACACTACTCTTTAATTATGCTATCTATGTATGTTAGTATCTCATAATATAATTGTTGCCTATTTTCTCGGGTAACCACGTACCTTCTATAGTTGCTGAGTAGTGTTAAGAAAGTACTATCAGAGAGTCTTCGGTGATGAACGACTATCGTGTGCTTATCTGACTTAAGCACTTTAATAAACATTCTTTTAAGGTCATTTATCAATAACTCCATGGGGCCTATTTCATCTATTGCTATTACGTCAGCTCCCTCTAATGCAGTAGTTAAAGCCTTTACACCTAGTTTACCAGCTCCATTAACGTTAACTATGTATTTACCTATTCTCGGACCTGTGCCATAACCTTTCCTGGCGAGCCAAGCCTCCTCACCAGTAAAGATATCAACTATTTTGAACCCTATTCTATAGCCTCTACTATCACGAACATCAGGACATATAATACCTCCTATAATATACCCTTTGCTTCTAAGATAATCAAGTATTTTATTAAGTAATGTCGATTTACCTGACCCGGGAAGCCCTGTTATGGCAATCTTTATCTTTGACATACTCGTGATCGCACTCTCTGTATAATTAGTTTCTAATGAATATAATGAATGTCTGAATACAACTATGTTATTTGTTCTATTATGTTATCGGCTTTCCTATATCTTCTTATATCATCCTTCCTTATTGCACATATACCTAAGCTTTCAACGTCTTTCTCTTCACTTACTGAACTCACTATTGCCACAGCTTTAGCTCTAATAATGTTTATTATTCTATGTAAAGCCTCAACTTTTGGCATCATATCCTTCTCTCTCCTATGTTTAATAGCGAAGACTATTCTGTATGATTTACAGTTAAGTTGTGCAGCTACATCTATTGGTGTAGCCTTTGTATGCACTACTTGGAATCCTTTACTTGATAGTTGAACTATTATCTCTTTCTCTATTATCTCCTCTGGCACAGGATATTCCATACTTCCTTTGACTTCCAATTCGTCTAGGTTAAATGGTTTTAGAACATCTTCTCCGAAAAGGTCCATTATACGTATAGCTTTATGTAATGTAGTGTTTAAGTACCCTCTCTCATACTCGTATACGGTTTTCCTTGTTAATCCAAGTAACTGAGCAACATTACCTAGTGAGAGCCTTCTACTTTCTCTTTTCTCCTTCAATTTTTTACCATCAATTCTAACGTAGTATCCTCCTCTCCCTGCATAAATGTATATACTTCCGTTATGTACTAAACATTCTAGAGATTCTGGTGTAATTGTTGGTATGTTAAATCTCTCATATATTACCATATCTTCAAGTTTACCTTTATGAGATCTTTCACCGACAATGATTCCCTTAGCTTTAAACATTAATGATAGTGATTTAAGTTCCTTAGCTTCGTTTTCTGATACTAAATCTACATCATCTATTGCTTTTATTAGTAATGTCCTATTTTGCTTCTTTGCAATAAAGTTTATCGACCTTTTCCTTTCACCACTAGGATAACTGACTAAGCCAACACTATAGCCTGCCCTTTCTAGTATCCTGCTTACTTTTTCATGCAGTCTTTGGATATTACTGGTCATCACTTAAACCCTTTTTCATACACCTATTTACCTTATACAATTAATAGACACTATATTATTGTTTAAAAGGATCCACTTATATATTATTCTCTGTTTCTAATTAATGCTTAGTGATATGATAAAAATTAGTAAATAGAGAATTAATTTTTACCTATATTCATTTTCGGCGGTAACGGGCTAAGACCATTGCATGGTCTTTATCGAAAGGTTCTAAGTGTACTACGTCTACTATTTCGAAACCTCCCTCTTTCAATGTGTCAATTTCCTTCTTGTATATTTCTGAGGGTTCCTCAGTAACATCAACGCTTCTTGCCTTTATCGCAAAGAATAGGTAGCCGCCATCTTTTAAGAAGTATTTGGCATTATCTACTATTAGTTTTGCCTGTTCAGGCTGTGCTACATCAGCATATAATCCGTCGACTTCTTCGACTACGTGTCTATACTTATGTGGCATTCTTGCATCTGCAAGTATTGGTATCAAGTTCTTCCTTACATCACATAGTGTAACGAACTCTCTCATGACCCTTGGTGCAAACTCAACGCCATAAACTTTACCTTCCATTCCGACAATATCGGATACATGGCTTGCTGTAGTCCCTGTAGCCACACCAAGGTAGAGGATTTTGTCTCCTTTCTTTATTGGTAGCTCTGCTATGCCCTTTAGTAGTGCTGCTGCAAGCTTACTACGGTAAGCATTCCACTCTCTATACTCTTTCTCGCCTACTTTGAATAATCTTTCACCATAAACTCTGTGCCCAGGAGTAAGGTTTTCTGTAGCTAATCTTAAGCTTCCATCCTCTAATTCAACTATGTAAACGCAATTATACTTGTCATGTGGTTTCACTTTGACTTCAGACATGAGTTCTCACCTTCTTCTTCTACGCTTTTTACGTTTAGGTGGTCTTCTCTCCTCTACTCTCCTACGCTCCTCAGGTTTACGTTTAGGTGGCTTCGGATATAACTGTTTGATCTCCTCAATTCTCTTCATCAACTCCTCTTTCAACTTGCTACCTATGTATCTTCCCGTAAATGCGTCAACCTTTGCTGCGATGGCTAGTTTAGCTGCTAATGCACGTGCTATTTTACCTCTCTGCCATCTAGGAGACTTGTGTATGTATGGGAACTGGAATATGACTCCATGTTTTGGTGGTTTCCCTCCAGTACGGAGCGCTCTGAAGAGCGCTTTTTCAGCACCTAGTACCTGAATTGTTGATGCTGGCAGTTTGGCTAGTTCATCTAATCCTCCAGCTAATGATATTAATCTTGCTCCTAGTAGTGGTCCTACTAGTGCTGTTACGTTTGGTGCAACCTCCTTCATAACAGCTTCAATGTAGTCTGCTATATCGCTTCTTAACTTATATAACTCTAGTACTATTCTAGCTAGTGTCTGTATAGGTACTATGTCTTCCTCTGATATATCAGCTCCCATACTCTTCTTTGCTACTTCAACTATTCTTTTAGCCTTGCCCTCACTGAAACCTAACTTTTTAAGAGCATCAACTGTTATGTTATTTCTGTTACCTAATTCTGCAACTATACTAATATAGTCCTCATGCTCTCTAACAAGCTCGTTTAATTCTGGGAAGTGTAGACTATACCATTCCCTTAATCTTGCTGCGAATAGGTTAATTGTTTTGTCTATATCATCTATTGCTCTTATGCCTTGTGCTGCTAGTAGGTCCTTTTTGCCTGCTGCTTTCTTTATTTTTCTACGTGTTAGTTCAATAGATATACGTGATAAGAATTCATAGTATTCTTCAGGCGTTTTAACTAAGCCCTCTTCTATAGCATAAGATACTATGTTCTTCCTTAAGATGTCAGCACCTTTATGTCTTGGTTCAACTATTACATTGAATCCCATCTTAGCTATATATGATGATATATCTTCAACCTCCACTACTACCTCTTTGAAGCCTTTCTCCTTAAGCTCTTTGAGCACCTCTTCATGAGCTTTTGTGGGATTGCCATCCTCGAATTTTAAGTTCTCTTCAATGAGCAGCTCAAAGTCTCTTGGATGCAGTCTTTTACATACTAATTTACCTTCATCATCATATGCAAATACTCCGAGGACATGCTCAGCTAAGTATGCTCTCACATATATCACCGTTTTACACAAATTTCCTTCGTGAAACTTTTACTTTACTGAGTATTTAGTGGTTTCTGATTTATAAATCTCATTTAAAAATAACTGAAGTATAAGGTAGTGGACGTCTACCATGAGGATATGGTGTACACTCTTAGGATAGTTAAATTAATATAGTGGTGCCTAGAGTAAGAAAGACTTAGAAGCCAAAAAACTAAGGTGAGATATAATGCCTTCACACGGATCGTTAACTAAAGCTGGTAAAGTTAGAAGTCAAACACCAAAGATTCCACCTAAGCCTAAAAAGAACAAGGCACCTAGGATTAGAAATCGTAGAGAATACATTAAGCGCTTAGCTAAGCAGCAGGCTGCAATGATCCGTCGCTAAAAGTATTATACACTATACCTAATTTGCTACTTATTTAACCCTAGTACTATCTAGACCCCTTCATCTTAGTTTATATTTCTCTAAGGTTTTTATCATTTCTTAGGGTTAGGTGTAACGGATCTTGATAGAGGATCCTCTCTTTGGTTATAGAGGTATAGCTAGAGCATTTTTAGAAAGAAATGGAGTTAAAATAGGTGATAGAATAAGAGTGAGAAAGTCCAAAGAAAAGTTCGCTGTAGAAGGTATTGTGATGCCCAGATCTCTTCTTGCCGAAGACGGTTTTATAGAGATAAAGCTTGATAATGGTTATAACATTGGCATTAGGATTACGGAAGACACGATAATAGAGAAGGTTAGAGAGGAAAAGAAAGAGTTCAAAGGTGGATTAATTGTACCTGAAATTCCTAAGCCAAAGCCTGGTCTTCCCTATGTATCAATTATTAGTACTGGTGGTACAATTGCTAGCAAGGTTGATTATAGAACTGGGGCTGTTTACCCCGCCCTCACAAGTGAGGACTTGTATAGAGCAGTACCAGAGATAGCTGATATAGCCAATATTAAAGCTGAAATACTTTTTAGCATCTTTAGCGAAAACATGACACCTAAACATTGGGAGACCATTGCACAACTTGTAGCTGAAAGAATAAAAGAAGGATTCGACGGAATAGTTATAACCCATGGAACAGACACCATGGGATACACTGCTGCAGCCCTATCATTTGCCTTACAGAACTTACCTGTACCAGTAGTCCTTGTTGGTGCCCAAAGATCCTCCGATAGACCATCAAGTGATGCGGCGATGAACCTTTACTCTGCTGTAAAGGTTGCTGCCGAAGCCCCATTCGCTGAGGTTGTAGTAGTCATGCATGGTAGTATAAGCGATGATTACTGTTTAGCACATAGAGGTACTAAAGTAAGGAAAATGCATACAAGTAGAAGAGACGCCTTTAGATCAGTTAATGATATACCGTTGGCTAAAGTCTATAAGGATAGAATAGAATTATTATCCAAGAACTATAGGCCTAGAGATAAGAATAGAGAGTTAGAGTTAAAGAACAAGTTTGATAACAAAGTAGTATTGCTCAAGATATACCCTGGTATGAAAGGGGATATCATAGAATATCTTGTCGACGCCGGCTATCATGGTATTGTATTAGAGGGTACAGGTTTAGGTCATACACCTGAAGCTCTATTCTCAGCTATAAAGAGAGCTATTAGGGAAGGTGTACCAGTTGTTATGACATCTCAATGTATTTGGGGTAGAATAAATATGAACGTCTATAGCACTGGTAGAGAACTCTTATCATTTGGTGTTATACCAGGAGAGGATATGCTTCCCGAAACAGCATACGTAAAACTATCATGGGTTTTAGCTCAAACAAGAGACCTTGATGAAGTAAGAGAGTTAATGCTTACTAATATTGCTGGAGAGATAAATAGGAGGTCTCTTGTCTCCTTATACCCACCAGTCATATGATTATAGGGTGAATTATAAATGAGCTTACCTAACCTTGACTATAAGAAACTAGGTTTAAAGGTTGGCTTAGAGCTACACCAACAGCTGGATACAAAGCATAAATTATTCTGCAAGTGTCCTACAATACTTCACGAGAAACCATCACCACTCACATTTAAAAGGTATCTTCGGCCAACAATGAGTGAGTTGGGAGAGGTTGATGTAGCAGCCCTTTTTGAGTGGAAGAAAGGTAGATACTACATTTATGAGGTTCATGAAGATAATGTATGCCTTGTAGAGTCTGATGAGGAGCCCCCTCACCCATTAAATATGGAGGCTGTCGAAATAGCCTTAACCATTGCATTAATGCTCCATTCTAGACCAGTTGATGAAATACATGTTATGAGAAAAGTCGTTATCGATGGCTCTAATACTACAGGATTTCAAAGAACAGCAATAGTAGCCTTAGGAGGATATCTAGAAGATGATGACGGAATAATTAGAATACAAACTATTTGTGTAGAAGAGGATGCAGCACGAAAAGTAGGGGAGAAGGGAAGAGGAATCCAGTACCGGCTTGATCGTTTAGGCATACCATTAATAGAGATAGCCACTGCACCAGACATTCATACACCAGAACAGGCCGAGAGGGTAGCTTTCAAAATAGGCCAGTTACTTAGAATGACAGGTAAGGTTAAGAGAGGCCTAGGTACGATACGTCAGGACTTAAATGTATCAATTAAGGGTGGAGAGAAAATAGAGATTAAAGGTGTACAACGATTAGATCTTATAGCTAAGGTTGTAGCCTATGAGGCTCTGAGGCAGTTAAGACTTCTACAATTACGTGATGAGATACTAAAGAGGGGAGTTACGGAAGAGGACATAAAGGCCGAGTTTATAGATGTTTCAGAGGTTTTCAAGAATACAAAGTCGAGAATTATATCACGTGTGTTCAAGTCTGGTGGTGTAGTACTAGCACTTAAGCTACCTAAGTTTAAAGGCCTAATAGGCTTCGAATTACAGCCTGGAAGAAGGTTCGGTACAGAGCTAGCTGACTATGCTAGATTCTGGGCTGACGTTGGAGGATTATTCCACACAGATGAATTACCAGCTTATGGAATATCAAAAGAGGAAGTCGACAAATTATATGAAGCCACTGGTGCCTCAAAAGACGAGGACGCAATAATACTGATCGCTGATGCTCCTGAAAGAGCCAGAAAGGGGCTTGAGGCAGTAGTTGAGAGAGTAAGAATGGCATTTAAGGGCATACCCAAGGAAACCCGTGCGGCAAATCCTGATGGCACAACAAGGTATATGAGGCCTCAGCCTGGAGCTGCAAGAATGTATCCTGAAACAGATATACCACCTGTAGTAGTTACAAAGGAACTAATAGACAAGCTGAAAGCTACTCTACCAGAACCACCAGATGTAAAGTATGAAAGGTACATTAAGGTTTATGGACTAAGCAGCGAGCTGGCCAAGGAGATCTTAAAATCATATTGGCTTGACCTATTTGATAAACTCATAAAGGAGTTTTATGGCAAAGTACCTGCAACACTAATAGCTTCAACACTCGTTAACACATTAAAGTATTTGAAGAGCGAAGGCGTACCAGTAGAAAACTTGACAGATGAGGTATTTGAGGAAGTATTTAGAGTTTATGCTGAAGGATCTATAGCTAAAGAGGCAATACCTGAAATCCTAGCATGGATGGCTAAAAACCCTGAAAGGAGTATTGAAGAAGCCATAAAAGCCCTTGGCATAAAGAAGGTAAGCTTATCCGATGTCGAGAAAATTATAGAATCCATAATACAGGACAACATAGACAATATTAGGTCAAGAGGAGAAAAAGCCTTTAAATACACTATGGGTCTGGTCATGAGGCAGCTTAGAGGCAAAGTTGATGGCAGACTTGTAGCTGGGATAGTTAAAAAGAAGTTAAAGGAGCTATTGTAGCCTTCTCTAAACCTTTATATCTTTGCATACCCTTATCTTACATTGGGTGATGAATACTCCCGACTCAGAGGGATCCATGAAGAGAAGGCATTTGTCTGACTACTTCATCTTATCTTGTAATGTATTCTACTTTTGAACTCAGCTACTTTACCAGGATTCCATTTAGTGAGAGGTCTATAATATCCAACTATTCTGCTCCATACGTCTACTTTACTAGATCTACATTTAGGACATTCACTATAAACTCCTATACTATACCATCCACAAGAAGTACATACTGTAATCGTAGGCGTGAAGCTGAAGTATATTATCTTTGTGTTGTGGACTATGTTGTATGTTAGCTTCTTTAACGCCTCAGGATCAGCCTCTTCTCCCAAGAAAATATGCATCATAACACCACCAGTAAATAGACTTTGAATCTCAGATTCCCATTGAATCCTATCCCATAATGGTATATCCGTGTAGTAGGGTATTATGCTATTACTATAGAATGGGTTACCCTCATATACTGGCATTATATAGTCCCCTGACTTAATGTGCTTACTAAATAATCGGTAGTCTATACTCGCCAGTCTATATGATGCTCCTTCGCCTGGCACCTCCTCTAGATTGTAAGGGATATTATCCTCTTTCTCGAACTCGTCTAATACCTTATTTATATAGCTTATCACCTTTTTAGTTACCTCTATTGCCTCTCTTATGCTCTTTTTTGAGGGCTCTTTCCAGAGTAGAGGGTTACGTGTAAAGTTTGCCATAAACTCTGGTAAACCAAGAACACCAATGGTGCTAAAATGATAATCCAAGGTTCCAAGATATACACGAGTTAATGGTAGATCTAATCCTAATTCTCCTTTTAGAATAGACTCAAGTCTTTTCCTCTTTTTCATGAGAAGTCTTCTTGCTACATGGAGTATTTCATTAAGTCTTTCGAAGAGAGAGCCCTCCTCTCCTTTGCTTAGAAAACCTAGTCTTGGCATATTTATTGTTACTACTCCTATACTACCTGTTTCATCAGGATATGCCCATAGCCCTCTACATCTAACCTTTTTAACGGATTCGCCATATTCTTTGACGATTTTGAGCAGATCCCTTCTAGCACCTTCACTCAGTAAACTAACCTTATGCATGCTGGTTAATAGTCTACGCTTATCAATAGTTAATCTACAACACATAGCGTAGGATGCTGCTGGATCCAGAGCTCCGCTTAAGCCGTTAAGAAAGTAGAATGAACCTCTTTTAGCAGCAGCTTCAAAAATCTTATACGTTAAGTCCCCCCATTTTCTTTCGTTCCAATCAAAATTAGCTGTCAACATAAGTGTAGGTATAGGAAAAGTAAAGGGCTGGTTAATGTTGTCTCCTTTGATGAATATGTGGGTAAACGCCTTCACTATAGCTATTGCTTCATCTACGTAATCTCCTAATGATCCTTCTTCCTTACCGTTAATTATAGCTGGATCCTTAAGTGCCTCATTTACAGTATCAAGTAGAAAGGTGAAATTAGTGAAGGGAGTTTGTGCTCCTATTCTTGACGGAAAGTTTAGATCGTACACTAATCTTTCAATGTTATCACTAATTTCTTTATAGCTTATACCATTTTTAGCTACAAATGCTGCTAAATATAGATCGACTTTACTTAATGCTTGGGCACCAGACCATTCCTGCTGAGCTAGGGTCAAGAAGTTCACTATATGATTAAGGGCTTTAGTGAATGAATCTGCAGGTGAATCTCTTACTGTAGGGGTTATAAGGCCTATACGTAATATTCGATCAAGAGACCAGCCTATACAGTATGGTACAAACGATGAGTAAGGTAGGTCATGGAAATGTATTAACCCCTCATAATGGTATTTCAGTTCGGAACCATAAACTGCATAAGCGTACTTCTTTAAGGCTTCTAATGCAATATAGTTCACTAAACCACTAAAACTCTTAAGATAGTTAGCATTTTCCCTAACAAGCCATGTCTCTTCCCTGATATACTCATTAACAGTCTTCCCTACATCTAGCTTAGTCTTAATCTCCTCCATTTTAACCTCTCCGTATGCTATGATATGTTAAACATTAAGTATAAACTTTAATGAAGTAGAGTTTAATAATGTGAATGACCTATTTACTCCGTGGTATCTATCTCTACTAAGCTATCTTTAGTATCTGATTCAAAAGGGATATGTGACATGAAGCGTAGAAAATATGGATTATTGACAGAATTACAGTACAAAGTCTTGAAACTAAGGCTTCAAGGTTTAACACAAAGTGAAATAGCTAAAATTCTTGGTACAACAAGAGAGAATGTTTCAATCTTGGAGAAAAGGGCATGGGAGAATATTGAACTCGCTAGAATAACACTCAACATATATAAAGAGTTAATTGCCAAGGGTAAAGTGGTCATTAACCCTAACACGCATTTAGTTGATGTACCACGATTAGTAATAAATGAGGCTGATAAGGTGAATGTTAAGCTAAAGGCAAACTTCACAAGAATATATGATGAAATAAGGTTTAAAGCTAGAGAGTGCATCAAAGGAACACGAGTAATAAAGCCTATAACCATCCTCATATTTAATGATGGAGATATTGAGGTTATTCCGTGTAAGTGATTTAAGAAAAAGAAAAATATTCTCTTTTACACACAATACCAGCAAGCTAAATAAGTAAGATGACTGAGGCTCGGGTGTTGTTAAGTGAAGAAACTGTTATACCTCGTACTTGATGGTGCACCAGATAGATTGGTAGACGAAGTCACAAGTCTTGAAAAAGCGTACAAGCCAGGATTAGACTCCTTAGCTAAAAAGGCTAAGGGCGGTGTAGTTTACACCATAGCTAAAGGTATCGCTCCCGAAAGCGATGCTGCAGTTCTATCAATCCTAGGTTATGATCCATATAGAGATTATACTGGTCGTGGACCCCTTGAAGCCCTAGGTGCCGGAGTTAAAATTAAAGAAGGTTATGAGGTTGCCTTCAGAGCTAACTTTGCCACAGTTGACAAGAATACACTAAGAATTATTGATAGAAGGTGTGGTAGAGATTTAACAAGTGATGAAGCTAATGAACTAGCAAAAGCAGTTGACAATCTAGATTTAGGAATTTACGATGGATACGCCAGAGTGGTTGCAACAGTAGGTCATAGAGCAATAGTCGTAATTGGAAGTAAGACATATAAACTATCAGATAACGTTGAAAACACCGATCCAGCATATAAAAGGCATGGAAAATTGTCTGTGGCCGTTAAGGACTTTGAAATGAAGATAGCAGTGTGTAAACCTCTAGACGATACATTTGAAGCTAAGATCACTGCAGAGCTAGTGAATACTTTCACAAGAAAGGTTATTGAAATCTTAGATGACCACCCAGTCAATAGGGAGAGAGTTAAGAAAGGAAAGTTAAAAGCCAACGCTATATTAATGAGAGATGCAGGCATCAGATTTCCAAGAGTAGAAAACATAAACAAGAAATTTAATAGGAAATTTGCTTCAATAGTTGAAATGCCTGTTGAGAGAGGAATAGCACTACTATTAGGAATGTACGATGAAAAAGTACCGCCACCATCAGAAGATAAAAAAGCAGATTACGAGTTAAGGCTGGATAAGACTTTGAAATTGCTAAAGGATTACGATGTCGTCTATGTACACCTAAAGGGACCTGATGAGCCAGGTCATGATGGTAAATTCGAAGGTAAAGTTAAATCTATAGAGCTAATAGACAAATACTATGTGCAACCGCTTATTAAAAACATAGACTTAAGAGAAGTAGCCATATTAGTAACATCCGATCATGCTACACCCTGGATATTAAAAGCGCATTCAGACGATCCAGTACCCTTCATGATTGTCACTGAAGGCTTCAAGCCTGATAATCTAAATAGGTTCACTGAGAAAGAATGCTATAATAAAGGAGGTCTGGGCATTATAGAGCACGGATGGCTTCTATTACCTAAAGTATTAGAGTTAATAAGCTAATTTTTACATTAGAAATATTCACATACTTCATTATTCTTATATATCTTGGAGAGGAGTACTCCATATCTAGAGAGATTATGGATGATGAGGTCTTACACGGTATGATGGTTTAAAGATGAACTAAGCCGTGGCCTCTGACACTTTGCTTTAAAATAGCTTCCACCAGGGCTTCTTAGAACATAGAATTCTTAATGTTCCTTTACCATAACTCCATTTAATCGAGTTTTTATCTAACTTAAAAGGTACCTTAATGCTCCTATAGTATCTTAGTTTACCTGCACCACCTAATATGATCAAGTTTTTACCTTTTGGTACAACAACTATTTCTTCTTTACTAATACCTGGCATGTCAACGACTATCTCAATTGTCCCATTCTCTCTTTTATTCAATGCTACATCAGGTTCTATGAATTCAGAATCACCATACCCGGTAGTATAACCTTCCTTAATACCTTTACCAGTAATGTGCTCTATATTTTTGAATGGAATGTCTCTATGACTATACTCTTTACTAAGATCAAATGTTAAAGTTTCCATGAGGTCTTCTGCAAGTCTCATAAGCTCATCAACCATACTGAGCATTCGCTTGGTATCATTTTCTCTTTCAGTCAAGCCTATACACCCTAATCGTCCTATTTACGGTATTTATGGGTACTTAACAGTATTGGCCAATTCCCTAATAGTGTTAGTGTGATTTAATGTACCTCCTCGATTCTTTTCATAACATTACTTGCCCTTAACAATGTTTTCCCTCTATTCGGGAACCTGTATATGTCCGTACTCTCAACTATATATGACACTGCGGCTGCCGCCATTGATGCTGCGTGGATAACGTTCCTACTTTTATAATACTCTACAGTAAAGATCGATAAATATACGTCACCTGCTCCAGTGGGATTTACAGTTTTGGTGACAAAAGATGGTACATAATACACCTTATGCTTAGTTCCAACATAACCACCATCAATGCCAAATGTTAGTAATACAACTTTTAATCTACCACCACTAATGGATAGTAATCTCTTAATTATTTCTATTGGATCATCTATTGATAGTAAAGCTTTAGCCTCATTCACATCAGCATGTATTATATCAACTAATTTCAATAGTTGGGCTACTTCCTCTAAGGGGAGGTTTCTCAATTTAACTTCAGCATTAACCTGGCATTCACGTACTATACCCTGTACATCCAATGCCACTAAATCACTATAATATGATGCTACTCTAAGTGTATCATAAGGTATTTCACATGCTACCGGGGAGACTATTGTAATGTTAAAATCATGTGAATTTGCTATACCCATATCCGACGGTAGTATAGAAGGCGCTAAGGATTTAAGTATGAGTTTTCTATTAAACTGTTCATCATAAATTAAGTGATAGCTCGTAGTCTTATAATTCTTAAATCTATGTATATGCATCGTATTTATACCTAGACTCTTAAAAAGTTCAATGTACTCTTCAGGAAAGTCTACACCTATGTTTGATACTATAACTGGCTTTACACCATAAGATGCTAAAGCTAAACCACCATAAGTTACCCCACCGCCTATGGAAGGCCCACTAGTTTTACCTCCAATGCTTATATAGTCAAGTACTATATGGCCTATCAACTTAACTTTCAATTCCATCACCTTCCTTAATTCAAGAATATAAATGTGGACTAGGAAATGATGAATGTGATAAAGGCTGGGTGGTTAATTATACTCGACGTGAAGTCTGAGGTTTACTACTATCTGATACTATTATTTAAGTCTTCCTAAAATAGGCATTATAACAAAACCTTACTCTAAGGTCAGAGCCAGGTAACTCTTCATTTAATCTGCTCCTCTGACACTCATCATCCCTGATGATCCGTTCTAGCCCATACCCTAAACTATTTTCCTCTATAAATTACATTAGTATCTTCATCAGTATTAGGATTACTAATAGAGTTAGTAAGAGTAATATCACTAACCCTTTCATGCCTCTTACGGAGAATACTATAGGTATAGGTCCTATGAATATTATTCCTCCTCCTTTAACTTGACTTTCTCTAGACCGAGTTAGTGATAGTAATATTAATATTGTACCTAAAATGAATAGTATGAAAGGAAGAATCATAAGCACCATAATTCCATGACCATCTAAATTCATAACATTTTCCACCTAAATTAAAAAATAGGTTTGTATAAAATTTAAACTGTAATATTCGTGTGGTGTAAAAACAAAGTGCCGGTAAAGATACCGAGACATATCGAATATAAGCCTAGACCTGTTAAGGATATACTCTCGACTATGAGAAATATTTCAAGCTTAATGATAGATCTAGCATACTACTCTATAGTGCATAATGATAAAAGGCTAGCTTTTGAAGTTCTAAGACTTGAAGACTATATTGATGAATTATGGGTTCTATTAGCTATGCAAGCATCATTAGCTGTGAGAGATGCAGAAGATGCAGAAGCCATGCTTAGTATATTGAAGCTTGCATCATCCACTAATAAGTTATCTGACGCAGCAGCTGATATCGCTATTCTCCCAATAGTAGGTATAAAACCTCATATAGCCATTAGAGCTGCAATATTATATAGCGACGAGATAGTCTCAAAAATAGAGATAAAGGATGGATCTAAAGTATCAGATAAACCTATAGAAAAAGTATTTAATGATTTAAAGATGGCTCTTGACATAATAGCCTTAAGAAGACAACATAGATGGTACATAAGCCCTGATCCAGATTTCAAACTTAAACAAAATGACATATTGATAGTCAGAGGATCAAAGGAGTCCATTAGCGTATTTAGAGAAGTAGTCAAGGATAAAGTGCCAATGGAAGAAGATATAAGACCGGCCCCCATGGACACACGATTTGCAATGGAGTTAGCTAATCTAAAGAATCTAAGTGAACTAATGATAGATCTGGCATACTTATCAGTTTTAACTAACGACAAGGACGCAGCCATGGAGGTTCTTGAATTAGAAGAGTATATGGACAGTAAACACTTAGAGGTAGCTGAAGACATTATTGAATCATTTAAGGACGCTAGTGCTAACGAAATAATAGGATTATTAAGGGTTATTGAAGGTTTTGAGGTAATAAGCGATGCTGCAGCAGAGATCGCCGGAATAGTAATATCCGATATACCTCCACACCCAATACTAAGAGAAATAGAAAAGGAGGCTGAAGAAAGAGTACTAAAAGCAGCCCTACCAAAAAGCGTTATTGGAAAAAGAATAGCAGAACTCTCTCTTGACCGTGTAGGCGCAAACGTTCTTGCTATAAAGAGAAGGGGTAAATGGATTGTGGATCCTCCTCCTGACTGTAAACTTGAGGAAGGTGATATACTAATTATAAAATGTTATGAAGAAGGTCTACAACAGTTAAGTAAAATACTAGAGTTAAGAAGGGAAATTTAATAGGCAAGCGCTTGTTCCCCGAACTAACTGAAAAATGAGGTGATGGATATTCTACCAATAGGTAAAGTAGACCCCAACCTACTAAAGAACATAGTATTCAAGTATCTAGGTTTTCCAAGAAAAGAAGTAATAGTAGGACCTTATGTAGGTGTAGATGCAGCAGTCCTAAATATTGAAAACACACTCATCATATTCAAAATAGACCCTATAACAGGTGCTTATAAGCATCAAGGGAGGCTAGCAGTTAACATAGTATCAAATGATATAGCATGTATGGGTGGCAAGCCTATAGCTATAACCTTGACTATATTACTTCCAGAAAAAGCAACACCCGTCATGATCAAAGAGATCATGGAGGAGGCCGATAATACAGCTAAAAAACTCGGTATAAGTATCGTTGGCGGACACACTGAGGTGGTCGAAGGCATGAATAGGCCGCCAATAGTAGTTGCTTCAGCTATAGGAATACCTATTAGAGGAAACAAAGTATACCATCCTAAAATGGTTAAACCCGGCGATATGATATTAATGACTAAAACAGCTGCAATCGAAGGAACATATATAATTTTTGAAGAATTCAAAGATAAACTAAAAGAAGTACTCGATAAAGACCTTATAAGGGAAATCGAGGGATTCGCTGAAAAGACGACGGTAATAAGAGAGGCCGAACTCCTAGCTAAAAATGATTTAGTTCATGCAATGCATGATCCAACTGATGGAGGCCTACTTGAGGGATTATATGAATTTGGTGAGGCAGCAGACCTAGATTTCATAGTATATGAGGATAACATTAGGATAGCTAAGTCAACATTGAAAATTGCAGAAATATTTCACATCGATCCTTTAAAACTCATAAGTTCAGGAGTATTATTAGCAGCAATACCCCGTGATAAAGTTAATGAGGCACTAAATGTATTAAGCAATGCTGGTATAGAGGCTTCAGTCATTGGATCATTTAAGGAGAAGGGTCAAGGTAGAATTATTAAGAGAAAGAATGGGTTAATCGAAGAAATAAACAAACCCGTTATAGATGAATTGTGGAATATATTAATTAGGAAACATTTTTAAGCCAGTACGCGACATTTCTCCTTAGTACATCTATTAGGTGACTTAATAGAGTGGATGAGGAAATAGCGTTAGAAATACTAAGTAAGTATCTTGGTGACCTTATCGAACGTATTGTAGAGAAGTTTGACTACTACATAGACCTAGATGAAGAGTATGAAGAACTCCTTGAATATATATATTCAAGGATCATAAAAATATGGTTTAAAGGTAGAGAGCCCACAATAACAGAGCTTGAGAGAAAATTGAAAGAAGTTAGAAGACAGAAGGTAAAACTTATTATACTCTTAAGCTTCTTCATCAGCAGATATGAGAAAAAGAGGAGTATTGCTACATTACTTAGTGAGAGAGAGTAAGAGATTCCTCTTTACAACCGAGTATTCTAATTTAACATTAACTTTAAGAGTGATGGCTACTAACCCTTATCATATCAGACTACATAAATGATTATAGTAGGATAGATTAAGGGAAAACTGGGAAACAGGATATAATGTGGTGTTTACCACACTATGCCTCGTAAGAAGAAAGGTAAGACAAAAAGGAGAAAATCGACGACCAGCGTAGAGAGTACAGTATCAACAACATCAACAACCGAGAAAAATAATGATACATCCACTAAAAAAACCACTAGAAGGAGAAGAAGGACTTCTAAGAAGAAAATTGATGTAGACTCTATGGCTAAATCTATATACAAGGAGATAATTTCCGCATTAGCTCTCGACTATCTAGATTTGGATGAGAAACTCCAGATAGAGATAGCAAAGGAGGTAATTTCACTAATATCTTCAATGAGTCAATCTTACTCATCTAGGTCTGCAATACTCCATAGAGCATCTAGATTAAAGGAAAAGCTTGGCCCAGTAATATCAAGCGTCATATTAGCTAATAAAAAGGAGCTTAGGGAGGAGGAACTCGAATACGTAATCTACCATGGTGGTAGGGCTATACTTCCATATTTAAGCGACCTTTATGACTTATGTAAGAGACTTGGAAGGGACGACCTAATAAGTCTACTTAGAGAGCTATGGGAGAAAGAAGGTCACCCTTTACCAGTAAGATGCCCGTTTTGCGGGTTTGCTTCAGTAACACCATCATTTGAATGTATAATATGTGGTAGGGTTATAGATGAAGTGACGGTTAAAGAGCAAATAGGCTTTACTGATCTCTTTGAGTTATTTCTTGAAATAGCAGATGTAGAAGAGCTTAAAAAAGTAAGTGAAGATAAAGCCATAGCGTATAACCCTAAGTATGGTTTAAAACCTGCAACAAGAGGTACAACAGAGGGTTATGAATATATACTGCCATTAGATGAGGATGAAATATATAAGCTAAAGCTTAAACTTTTAGCTAAATCATTGAGTTAGTTAAAATTCAGTAACTAGGGTTTATGTCATAGGCCCCCCGAATATGGGCCTACTTCCGGGAGTAACTCATCACCATTATTGAATTCTCCACCATGTGAGTAAATAAATGTTACTTTAAGAAATAAGGTAATATCATGTATAGAATAGGTTTAAGATACCCTATTACTAAAAGTTATCAAGAGAAACAGGGTAGAGATACAAATGATAAAGGTCAGAGACCGAGAAGAATATAAGAAAATCATTAGTAGCTCTGAGTTAGTCCTAGTAGATTTTTATAGTGACTCTAATCCTGAGAGTAGATACTTCTCTATGGTGCTTGAAGATTTTGCTTGGAGATTTAGGAAGCATATAAAGCTCATTAGAGTTGACATGGACGAGGCAAAGGAAATAGTGGAAATGGAGAGAGTTGAGTCAACACCTAAAGTTAGGTTGTATCTAAATGGTCAATGTGTATTTGAGCAAGATGGATGCTTCATGGATTATGAGAAGGACATGATAGTTTTGAGAAGAAGTATTAGGAGCGTTCTTAAAAAGTATGGTTTGAGTTATAAAATATAAGTATAGGATGGAGAACTATAGATTCATCACGTTGTATAGCTCGTCAATTCTATCTACTATCAGATAACCTATTTCAAAATGAAGTCTTACTATACTATTAATTATCTGATCAACTATATCACATAATGGTCCTTTTCTAATAGGGATAATCCTCTTCATTATCTCGATATATTCTTGTGATGCTCTCATATAGTATAGCATGTGTATTTCTCTTGATGGTATAAGGCGAAATGGCGTAATGTAAGTACTTCCATTTATCGTAAACTTTGGTCTTAAATATTTTACCAGTTCAAGTCTTGGTTTGAGAATTATTGTAATATATAATTTGACTATATCATCTAATGTTAACGGTAGTATAATCTTGTCTTCTGGCCTAGCTAGAGTAAAGGCTGTTTTTAATTCTTTGAGGAATAGCTCTAGATAATCGTAATCAGAATTATTGGTTTTTGTCATCTCTATTACTTCGAAGTCTTTTATTGACTTGTATTTTTCAACTATACTTGTTAGTTCATAGGGTAACACTATGGTAATTCTTGTAGGAAAATTTTTCTCAATTAACAATAATATTTTAAGTAATTGTATTGATACGGGAAGATTAAGAGATGAAGTAAAGTAAAGAATACTATCTTGGGGGGTCAGCATATTGTATTTGTTAATGCACTTTGATACACGTTTTATAAGACTTTTTTCTAAGCATTTGAGACAAAACCTTTCTCCTGACTCTCTCCTATAGTAAATAGCTTCCTCACTCCTACATAGGTCACATGTAACCTGCTTTTGCAATATCCTAGACCTCTAGTTTATCTAGTCTATCCTCTTTCCATAGACCCTTTATTTTCTCCAGGGCCTCTCTTAGGTTGATCTCATTTATACCCTCCTCGATTATGCCTAAAATTTCCCATATGAACGGGTTCAAGTTGTCTGGCCCTTCTATTATTTCCTCTCTTAATGCTGAAGCTAGACTCCTTAGTTGATCTTCTGGGATTAAACCTGCTTCATACTCATGTAATAAGCTCTCTATTTTTGCTAGTAGATACCTATTTGCTTTATCGATATCATATTCTTTTTCAATAAAGTACGTGAACACTGAAATTATACGATCCTTTAGTTCATTAACTGTAATGACTTCTCACCCTTAACCTGCCTTTGTCTATCACTTTATATCCTCTTAATGCTAAATTAAAATTATGGTTTATTTATTCTACTTAATCATCCTAATAAGAGTAAAAGTTATATAGAAGTGCGGGCTACCAAGGAATGGTAATTTGCTATACAATAGTATGAGAAATGGGTGGTAAACGTGTCTGCACCAGGTGGAGCACCCGTTTATGGTATACCAGTTTTAATACTGAAGGAGGGTACTCAGAGGACTACTGGTAGAGACGCTCTAAGAGCCAACATTATGGCTGCTAGGATTCTAGCAGAAGTATTAAGAACCTCCCTAGGTCCACGTGGTCTAGATAAAATGCTTGTTGACAGTTTTGGTGACATAACAGTAACTAATGATGGTGCAACTATAGTTAAGGAGATGGAAGTACAGCATCCAGCAGCTAAACTACTAGTCGAAGTAGCTAAAGCCCAAGATGCAGAGGTTGGTGATGGAACGACAACAGCAGTCGTACTAGCAGGTACACTTTTAGAGAAAGCTGAAGCCTTACTAGACCAGAATATACATCCAACAATCATAATTGAGGGTTATAAAAAGGCTTTAGCAAAGGCATTAGAGGAAATAGACAAAGCAGCCATTAAAGTTGATCCTAAGGACAAAGAGATATTAAGCAAAATTGCTCGTTCAGCTCTAATAAGCAAACATATAGGCTCCGGTCCCACAATGAATAGAATTACTGAGCTATGTGTCGAGGCAGCATTAACGGTAGCAGAGCCACAGCCCAATGGAACATATAAACTCGATGTTGGCGATGTCAAGATAGAAAAGAAGAAGGGCGAGTCCCTAGTAGATACAATCCTCGTTAAAGGTATAGTTTTAGATAAAGAGGTTGTTCATCCCGGAATGCCTAAGCGTGTAGAGAAGGCTAAGATAGTACTACTAGACTGCCCATTAGAGGTTGAGAAGCCAGAAATAACAGCTAAAATAAACATTACAAGTCCGGAGCAGATAAAGAGGTTCTTAGAGGAAGAGACAAAGCTACTTAAGGAGATGGTTGATAAGATTGCTAGTGTTGGCGCTAATGTTGTTATTTGCCAGAAGGGTATTGATGATGTGGCACAACACTTCCTAGCAAAGAAAGGAATACTAGCAGTAAGAAGAGTAAAAAGAAGCGACATGGAGAAACTTGAGAAGGCAACTGGCGGTAAAATAGTCAGCAGTATTAGGGATTTAACAGAGAAAGACTTGGGTTACGCAGAGTTAGTAGAGGAAAGAAAAGTTGGAACAGACAAGATGGTATTTATTGAGGGATGTAAGAACCCAAGATCAGTAACAATACTACTACGTGGAGCAAACGATATGGAGCTTGACGAGGCTGAGAGGAGTGTACACGACGCTCTAAGCGCAATAAGGAACATAATGAAGGAACCAAAGATAGTTTCAGGTGGCGGAGCAATAGAAATAGAGCTAGCAATGAGGTTAAGAGAGCACTCAAAGCAGTTCAAAGGTAAAGAGCAAATGGCTATTGAGAAGTTCGCTGAAGCATTGGAAGAGATACCAATGATACTAGCTGAGACAGCAGGACTAGACCCAATGGACGCTGTTGTCAAGCTAAGAACGCTACACAGCAAGGGACACCTACATGCAGGAGTAAATGTCTTAGAGGGCAAGATCGAAGAGGATATGACAAAACTCAATGTAATAGATCCAGCACTAGTAAAGAAGCAAGTACTAAAGTCAGCAACAGAGGCAGCAACAGCAATACTAAAGATAGACGACATAATTGCTGCTGCACCACCAAAGAAGGAGAAAAAGAAGAAAGAGGAAGAAGAATTCGAGAAGTTTAAGTACTATTAAGCAATTTGATTAAATGGCTTTTCTTTAAATATAATCAGTTGTATTATTCTTTTTCCTCAACACTAATTCGTTTTAGAGTAAAATTTAAAACATGCCTTTTAGAATTCAAAAAGGAGCATTAGGAGTGAGATGGAGAATTGTCTGAGGATAAAATTTACAAACAAATCAGGATTGGTCCTCCAGTACTAACAAAATACGAAAGAGCACGAATTATTGGTGCTAGAGCCTTACAATTATCTATGGGAGCGATGCCATTAATTGACGTTAATGAATTACCAGAACTGAACCCAATAAGAATCGCAGAGTATGAGTTAAACTTGGGGATTTTACCTATAACCATACGTAGAGTTCTACCTACTAGTGAGTATCAGAATATACCATTAAAATGGCTCATAAAAGCTGAAAAGGAAATACATAATTACCCGCTTGAAATGGCGTTACATAGAAAAGACTTCTATGTTCTAAAAGAATAAATAGAGCGCTATAGACGATGGGTTAGTACTAAATGTATTTGCAGAAGAGAGTATATAGGGCTCAAAGGAGCTCTGATAAAGGTTATATACTGATAATAGCTGAGAAGCCTAAGGCAGCATCGAAAATAGCCAAGGCTCTATCTAGAGGTAAGGCAATAAGAAAAACATTATATAATATACCATATTGGATTTTTGAACATAATGGCAAAAGATATGTTGTAGCATCAGCCGTAGGCCACCTTTTTGGCATAACGACGAATATTCGAGGATTCCCTGTTTACAAGTATAAATGGGTTCCAATATGGGAGACTGAATCTAAAGCTAGCTATGCCAGGAAGTTTTATTTGTGCTTAAAGAAGCTTTGTGAAGGAGCGATAGAATACATAAATGCTTGTGACTATGATATTGAAGGATCAGTAATAGGCTATATGGTTATCAAAAACTTTGGTGATTTAAGTAAAGCTAGAAGAATGAGGTTCTCATCATTAACTGAAGAAGAGCTCATAACAGCATTTAAAAATCTCATGCCATCCCTTGACTGGTCTCTAATAGAGGCTGGTTTATGCCGTCATGAGCTTGACTGGCTTTGGGGAATCAATAGTAGTCGAGCATTAATGGGAGCTGTTTGGAGAATAACAAGAAGAAGAATTATACTAAGTGCAGGAAGAGTACAGTCACCAACATTAATAGAAGTTGTAAGAAGAGATGTTACAAGAAACACCTATATCCCATCCGTTAAATTTAAACTCGAGATTACTGCATCCTATAAGGGTTCATTAATTTCTTTTACTCTTGAAAGTGAGAATATTAAAACCCGGGTTGAAGCCGAGAGAGCAAAGAGATTAATAGAAGGAGAAGGCTACATCACCGTTAAGAAGATCATAGAAGAGTATAAGGATATACTGCCACCTCCTCCATTCAATCTGGGCGACTTACAGGCAGAAGCCCATAAGATATACGGTTTCTCACCTATGAATACACAGAAAATAGCAGAAGACCTATATCTTGATGCTTTAATCAGTTATCCTCGAACAAATAGTCAAAAACTACCTCCCTCACTTAATTACACCAAGATTTTAAATCAACTGTCTAGAAATCCACAATACATAGATCTTATAAACCTATTAATGTTAGAGACTGGGGGAAGATTAAAACCACATGAAGGCCGTAAAGAGGACCCTGCGCATCCAGCCATATACCCCACAGGTTTAAGGCCACGTAGTTTCCCCAGTAAGAATCATGAGAGAATTTACGATCTCATAGTTAGAAGATTTCTAGCATGTTTTGCCTCAGAGGCAATAGTAAAAACAGGAAAAGTAATAGTTAAAGCGGCTGGATACACTTTCTCAAAGAGCTTTAGAATAGTAAAAGATTATGGATGGTTAAAGTACTATCCATTCTACGAAATAGGAGAAACGGAAATTCCACCACTGAAAGAAGGAGAAAAGATACCAATAGCTAAAGTTAAAGTAATCACAATTTATACTAAGCCTCCTAAAGCTCTAACCAAAGCTGATATATTAAAGTGGATGGAACAGGTGAACATAGGTACTGAGGGAACACGTGCTAGAATAATTGAGACTCTCTTCTCACGTAAATACTTAGAGGTTAAAGGCGGTCGGGTCAAGGTTACTAAAATAGGTTACTGTATTGCCGATGTGTTATCAACATTTTTCAAGGACCTGACAAGTGTTGAATTAACAAGGAAGTTTGAAGAATACATTAAAGACATAAGGTTTAACAAAAGAAGGAAGGATGATGTCCTATTTGAAGCAAAGAAAACATTAGATGAGTTAATAGAAAATTATAAGAAGTCATTACATGATATAGGTATAACCTTGGGTAAATCACTGAATATAATACCAGTAAGTAAAAAGTGTATACTATGTGATAATGAGGCTGCTTCTGATAAACTTCTACTATGCAAACATCACTTACTAGCTTATGAGAACTTACTGAAAAGCTATGATGAATGGAGAAAAATATTCACAACACTAAGCTGGAAAGATTACCTTAAGAAGATCATTAGGCTTAGAGGAAGTTGCGGCAAATGGGTTAGGGAAGTAGCGCAGGCTATCTATGAGGGAAAAGTTGAAGCATCTCCTTTAAATACAAGGTCAGATAACCAATAAATGGTACTTTAAGGGGAACACCGTTTATTTCAATTACTCGTCCTAGAATGAGATCTTCAGTTACATCCCATGGATCAACACTTAAGTTATTATCGCCTTTAGTCTTAATTATTATTTTCCCATTAGTTTCGATTATCCTCACAACTCTATGAATTATGGGGTAACTATAATAACGGGGTTTAAATATTATTATATCACCAACTTTTATTTCATTAATCTTTACACCCTCAATTATAACTAGATCTCCAATACCAAGTGTTGGATACATGCTTGTCGATGTTACTACAGCTAATGGAACTTTGGTATGTAGAGCTAGACTTAGAATGGAGTATAGGTTAATCACAAGTAAAAGTAGTACAACATAAACAGCTACTTCGATGAGTAGCCTTTTAGTAGTCTTCATCTCATACCCCATTTAAGTATGGTCTATGGTTTATCCAGTAGTAGAGTATTTAAAAGCTCCTTTATAATGTTTACATTATATTTGGGGAAGACGTATGATGAGGAACATTTTGAGACAGCCTAGCGAGAACTTAACAGTATCAATGATCATTGGATGTTTCCTAACAATACTCTTAGTATCCTTCAATCATGGGGGAATAGTGTATTACGGGTTATTCTATATCCCACATTATGAACCTTTGGTCGCAATTGTACCATATGTCTATATCATAATAAGTATCATCTTATATTGTAGTTATAAACTGCGAAACTCAGGTCTCCTTATTACCTTGCCAAGCCTATTATATGTAATGGGATTTTACTTCCTAACAGCTAGTTCTATGTCGTTAATATCAGGTAAGTATAATCCGTTAGCACTGCATGAGCTTACATCTAGTGTGGTCTATGACTTATGTTTTGTGTTTCTAGGATTGTCGTTAGAGAGTATACTGAAGGGTGAGGGGTTGGGCTTCATATCATTTATAATAAAGAATGATAATGTGGACTATTTTGCTACATCCATAGCCTTTATACTATTAGCTTGTACTAGAATTGTAAATAGGAGTGTACCCTTAGCGGTATCAGTATTCTTTGCACTAGCTTCATGGATACCGACGGCAATTCTCATAAGGAGGTACTTGAAAACTCACTCAAGTAAGGGTATGAAGTTAAGTGATATGATACTTTTAGCTAGTGTCAACATCACCTACTTGGCTTTCATTAAATTACTTTCATTATAAGAATTTAAAGCTCTACTTCATCAAGATCGCTTATGTCTATTTCTATAATCTCTCCTTCTCTCTTCCTAGCTGGTTTGCCTTCGCTCTTTAGTTTACTTACACCTTTACTACCTTCAATCTCTACTTCTTCTCCACCAACTTTTATTTTACTTACCACACCACGCCATTTGTAACCACAATTATGACATTGAAACATTCCCATAACAGTTATTGTTATCCTACCTTTAGAGTCCGGAAGTGGAGAGTATAATTGCCATGTCTTGTAGGGTTCTTCAACTACAGTTCCACATATGGGACATGTGTTTCGTCTTCTTCGCAATTCTAGAACACCACTTTAATGTTCCTTTTATACTACATTAAATACTTTCACGTATGTTTTTAAGTTTATATAGTAAATACTTCTACCTCGTAGGGTTTTAAAGTCTCAATTATACTTTTGGCTAAAGCCGTGAATACCGTATTAGCTCTACTGGGGCTAGCAATATACGTGATTATTGTAAACTCTACTTCATCAGACTTTATACGTTTAATATCAATCTCAGGTTTTATTGTTAGTACTATCTCTGGCATTTTAGATAAGAGTCTCCTCAGCTTATCCTCTATTTCATCAATATTTATTTCACCTTTCACACGTACTCCAAGTTTTAATGAAAATGTTGACCCTAACATTACTATACTCTTATTCATTAGTACGTTATTTGGTATTCTAATTAAGTCTCCACTAACTGTTTTAACCTCTATGAAGAGAGGGGTTATGTTTTGTATTCGTCCAGCATAGCCGTCTATGTTTATGTAGCTTCCTATAGTTATGCTCCTGCTCAGTATTATTGTATAGTAGGCTATTATTGATGCTATAACGTCTTTACTAGAGAATATTACTATAAACATGAATCCTAGTAAGGCGTATACTATTATTATGTTGT
Organism: uncultured Desulfurococcales archaeon; assembly: GCA_964611985.1. GTDB lineage: Archaea > Thermoproteota > Thermoprotei_A > CAZTBM01 > SZUA-1508 > SZUA-1508. Next base: position 47,818 of record CAZTBM010000001.1, read on the forward strand.
TGGTGACTAGCGAGACTAATATCAGTATTACAACTATGTAGACTATTAGTGATAGTACACTTCTAAACTTATCATAAGCTGATTGAGATAGGATGTTTCTTGAAACCATTCTTCTTAAGACTGCATTTACTATTTTGAGGAATATTACTCCAGCAATTATTGTTACAGCTATTCGGATAAGCATTAATATTGTTACATCTTGGAATAATGCGTGAATATCAAAGCTTCGTATTTGTTCAACTACATTTTGAAGTAGCGCTTGTGTTGTTGATAGAGTCTGGTTTGATACCATTTTAAAATTTCACCTAAAGGCGTGTGTGAATTCTTCAATTTTGTCTTTTCTCACTAAGGCTATTATTTCATATCCTGGTCTTAAATCACTTACCTCCTTGGGATCTAAAAACTTTTCGCCATCAAATATGGCTATAATCTTACACTCTTTAGGAAGCTTTATGCTTGAAAGGTATTTACCTATGCTATAGTCGTTCTCTGTCAGTGTAAGTGATACTAACCCATAGTTCCCTGTGAATGAAGGAGTCAGCTCAACAACTGAGTATTTGCCTTCAATAAGGCTTTCGATAAGCTTAGCTGTTACATACGGCACGCATATCGCCGCTTCAACACCTGCTCTCTCAAGTAGCCTTGCAATCTTCTCATCTTTAACTCTAACGACAACTCTTGGTACACCATAGTCCTTAGCTATCATTGCGATAAAGAGGTTCACCTCATCTCTATCTGTTGCCGCTACAACTACATCAATTCTTCTTAAGTCGATCTCCTCATAAAGCCCAGGATCGGTAGCATCCCTGATGATGGCCATAACATCCGCCTCGTTAGTGACCATTTCACATTTACTTCTCTCCCTATCAACAACTATTACTTCATTACCCTTCTTGGACAGAAGCCTAGCTGCATGTCTACCCGTTTCGCCAGCCCCTATAATTAATATCCTCATGGTTCACTACTCCTTATGCTGTTACATTACTATTTAACCTTACATTAATTATCCTGCGTGGAAATTTAAATATTAACCTTACTTAGGTATATAGGGAGTAAAATATAATAAACTCCACAATATGAGGGTGCAAAGATTCATGAATGACATTGTCTTATTTGAAAACGATGAAAGCTTCATAATAGAAAGTGTGAAAGGAAGACAGGTCTTAGATTCTAGAGGTAATCCAACAGTTGCCGCTGAAGTCTTAACAAGTGGTGGTGGAGTAGGAGTAGCCTACGTTCCAGCAGGTGCATCAACAGGCAAATATGAGGCCTTTGAGTTAAGAGATAAGGATAGAAAGGAATTTAGAGGTAAAGGAGTTTCAAAAGCCGTTAAAAACATAAATGAAATCATTGCCCCTGAACTTATAGGTATTGACTCTAGACTACAAAGGGACATAGATTACACAATGATCAACCTAGATGGAACACCTAATAAGTCAAAGCTTGGAGCAAACGCCATACTCGCAGTTTCTATAGCCGTAGCTAAGGCAGCAGCCGATACATTAGGAGCGCCACTATTCTTCTATATTGGTGGGCGAAGGGCACGCGTCTTACCAACACCATTATTAAATATCATTAATGGAGGTAAACATGCTGGTAACGAATTGCAAATCCAAGAGTTTATGATAGTTCCTGGAGGAGCCTCACAATTTAGCGAGGCATTAAGAGTCGCTTGTGAAGTTTATTATGCGTTAAAGGACTTACTTAAAGAGAGATTTGGAGCTGGTGCCATTAATGTCGGCGATGAAGGCGGCTATGCCCCACCAATGAAGACCACAAGAGAAGCTCTTGAAGCATTAATAAAGGCGATTAAGAGAGCCGGTTATGCTCCAGGTTCCGATGTCGCTATAGCCCTAGATGCTGCAGCATCAAACTTCTATAATGAAGCGAAGGGGGTCTATGAAATAGATGGCTTAGAGCTATCAAGAGATGAAATGATAGAATATTATACTAAGCTAGTGGACGAATACCCCATTGTGAGTATTGAGGATCCCTTACATGAGGAAGACTTTGAAGGATTTAAAGTCATTACTAAGAAATTAGGTAGCAGAGTATTAATTGTGGGCGATGATCTATTTGTAACAAATATTGAGAGATTAGAGAAAGGCGTACGTATGGGAGCAGGTAACGCACTGATAGTTAAGATGAACCAAATAGGCACCTTAACTGAAACTATCGATGTAGTTGATTACGCCCTAGCAAATAATTATAGAGCGATAATAAGTCATAGAAGTGGTGAGACTGAGGATACAACAATATCCGATCTTGCGATAGCGTTAAACACTGGGCTCATAAAGACTGGTGCGCCAGCGAGAGGAGAAAGAACGGCAAAGTATAATAGACTGTTGAGGATAGAGGAACTACTAGGCTCACAGGCCAAATATCTAGGTTTCAAGGTATTTCCAAGAAAACCCGTATAAAACCTTAATAATTAAGGCTATGATGAGGGTTAAAAGCGAAGAATAGATGATTGGAACCAGGCTTCTGAGCTAAAAACAATTCTTTTCCCTTCTTACAACATTCATTTTTCGATTTTATACTTTGACCTAGATAAAAACCGTCATAATTAAATTCTTATACTCCTTACCCCGTTCTTAGATTTCACTTAGGTGGTGCTGGTAGCTTCTCACCCGGCATACCTGATGCTGAGGGTAACTCTGGGAATTTCTCTTTCATCCTTTGCTCAGCTATTAATGACGCCTCTTCAAGTATTTTCTTTGCCTCACTACTTGCTATTGTAAAGTCTACAGCATGACCAGTGAACTCTCCCGCTTCAATAACTACACTGTATAACATTTCATCAATCTCACTTAGTTCGAATGCTATTTCAGGTACAACTCCCATAAGCTGCTTCTTGAGATCCCTTACAACACTGACTATTGGAGCCATAGTTACGAGTACATCGCCTAGCTCTTGTATCGTCTCTAATCTTAATGCTATCTGCTCTAGAGCCAGCTGTGCTCTTAGTAATGTCTTGGCTATCTTTCTTATCTCAGCTACCTCATTAGCATAAATTGTTGCTCTAGCAGTATCCTTAGCCATTTGCGCGTCAATAACTTTCTCGAATAGTATCTTATCCCTCTCCTGGAGTTTACATATCATATGCTCTAGTCTGTTAACTTGTACCTTTATCCTGTAGAGGGCCATGGCTATTCTTTGTCTCATTGGTGGGGGTGGATGAATCATTCCCTTTAGTCTCTCCCTTAGGCTTGGCTTGTCGCTAATACTCCATTCTTTAGCCATTTTTTCTAAACGAGAGGGCATACTTATTACACCAAACCTAAGGTTACAATATTGTTTTATATTTAAAAGTTGGGGGGTAAGACCAGTATATCACGGTTTATAACCCCCAACCCTTAAATATCAAGGAAAAAGAGTAATCATTCTTTACGAGTAGTGTACCCGCTCGAGAGGTGAATATTAAGGTGAAGCTCTTAGTTCACGAGTTTGAGAAGTATATGGGCCAGCTCCTTAAGGACCCATACGGTAGGGATGTAGGCCATATTGTATCATTCTATGCTGACGTCGATGGCGCAGTTAATGAAGTAGAAATTGAACATTCAAATGGTACATTCAGGTGTTATCCAGTAACTCAACTAAGCTTTGAAAAGGACCGAATAGTACTCATCCCTACATGGAAGGCTGAAGCCTTAGAAGTTATGAGACAACTAGAGATAGCAAGAAAGAGAATGAAAGCACTTAACGACTTACACGATAAAGGTGAAATAGCAGAGCACGCCTATAAAGAGTTCAAGAGAAAACTTGAGAGAGAATATGAGAGAATAAAGGTTAAGTCAAAAGAGGTTAAAGATAAACTACGCTCAAGAATCGCTACTATAGAAAAAGAGATTCTTGAAATTGAGAGAGCTTTAGCTGCTGTCAAAATGTCAAGACTGGCTGGCGAGATTAGCGATAGTGCATTTAGCAGAGCCTATGTAATGCTAAAGAGAAGCTTAGACAGATACTTTGCGGAAAAGAAGGATGTAGAGAAGACACTAGAAGATCTTAATAAGCTTGAAACAGAGCCCATATTTATTGAGAGGAAAGAAGCTAAAATTCCATCCCCGCCCCCAGTGATCGAGAAGAAGGAACAGCCTGAACCCTTACCTAAAGAGGAGAAGCCTCTAGTAGTAAAGATTGTTGAAGGCAGCTAAGGCGTAAAGCCAACCCAACCTCTATTACATGCAGGGGGTATTGGTAGTGGGTAGAATGTGGCGAAACTGGAATGAAAGTAGAGGGCGTTTTTTACTTAAAATAATTAGAGCTATAGTACCCTCACCTAGAGATGACCTTAAAAAGAAAATTAATGACGTAATTTACAGATTAAATGTCCAGAAAGATAAATTAGATGAAGTGCTAACCAGACTTCAGCAAAGAGATAAAGAGCTATTCGAAAAGACCATTTCAGCATACGTTGCAAAAGATATGGCTAGAGCAACAATATATGCTAGCGAGGTAGCTGAAATAAGAAAGATAGCTAGAGTAATATATTCAAGCAAGCTAGCTCTAGAAAAAGTTGTTTTAAGACTAGAAACAATTAGAGAAATCAGCAATGTTGCTATAGTTCTAGCTCCAGTTATAGGCATACTTAAGGATCTGAAGGGTCAACTTGCAGGCATTATACCTGAAACAGCCATGGAGTTAGAAGAGATAACAAACATGATGAACACCATGCTTATAGAGATTGGGGAAGCATCAAACACAACCGTAGCTGTTAGTATCAGTAGTGAGGAGGCAAGAAAGATACTCGAGGAGGCTAGAGCCATAGCAGAAGAGAAAATTAAAGAGAAATTCCCAGAGCTACCTCCAGCATTACTAAAGGCTGAGAAAACTAAGACTCCTACAGCTATAGCATTACCTACAAGTGGCGGGGTATTAGCCTTAACTTCTCCGAGAAGAGCAAAGCCTCAACCTAGACAGCTACCATTAGAAGAGCTTGAGACAAGAGTACTAGAATACGCAAGGGAGCATGGTGGTTTAATAGATGTGAACAAGTGTGCCCAAGAGCTAAACGTTACTAAAGATGATATACTTAAAGCTCTTGACTCATTGAATAAGAAAGGTAAAATAAAGTTTACCTAGCCCTCAGCCTCTTTAGACTAAATACCTTACTGGAATAGAGACCTGGTTTTTCAAGATTATGGGAAACTCGCGATATAATAGTTTAAACTATATTAACCCCCATGGGGGTTAATTATGGCATTTAATCAGCTTGAGGAAATGGCAAGAAGATACGCTCTCAAAGCTATTGAGGCTGACAGAAGGGGTGCCAGGGAGGTTGCTATAACCAATTACAAAAAAGCCATTGAAACATTATCTAAGATAGTAAGGTTATACCCCAATAATCCCTTCATTAAGGTGTATGTGAGTAAGATTAGAGAGTATCAAGAAAGAGTTAAAATTCTTGAGAGCCAAGCCGTCAGCTATGAAGCAACAGGAGGATATGGTGGGGTAGACATAGATGAACTTATTGTACGAGAGAAACCGAAGGTTACATGGGATGACATTATCAATATTGAAGAGGCAAAAGCTGCAATTAAAGACGCAATAATATACCCTATTAAGAGGCCAGACCTGTTCCCCTTAGGCTGGCCTAGGGGTATTCTACTCTTTGGACCCCCAGGTTGCGGTAAAACGTTATTAGCTGCAGCAGTAGCCAATGAAGTTGATGCAGTATTCTTCCATGTAGATGCAGCATCAATAATGTCTAAATGGTTAGGTGAAGCTGAAAAGAATGTCGCAAAACTATTCAGAAAAGGCAGAGAGATAGCAAAACAGGGTAGACCAGCAATAATATTCATAGACGAGGTTGACGCACTCCTAGGGATACATTATAACGAAGTTGGTGGGGAAATTAGAGTCAGAAACCAGTTCCTCCAAGAAATGGATGGTCTAGAGGACAAGTTCTCTAAGTTACACCTTTACGTTATAGCTGCAACAAATAAGCCATGGAAACTAGATGAAGCATTTATTAGAAGATTCCAAAAGAGAATCTACGTTAAGCCACCTGATTATACAGCTCGTATACAATTATTCAAGTATTATACTAGAGGGTTAAGATTATCAGACAACATTGACTTCCGAGAGTTAGCACGACTAACAGAGGGATACACAGCTAACGATATCAGAGATATATGTCTGGATGTACAGACAAAAGTTGTTAGAGAGTTCTTTGAAAAACAGGGTGGCATTGGGAATCCTAGGCCAATAACAATGCAAGACTTCTTAGAAATAATATCCAGACGTAAACCTAGCATAAGCGATAAACTACTAAAAGCTTATGAAGCATGGTATGAAGCATATAAAGCACTATAGAGGGGTGTCATTTACCCCAGAGAACATCACCAGTCAGCTGGCATAACTTCAATCATCCATCTTATAGTTTCGAAAATACCACATATAAACTTTAATGTGTCTAGAATTCTTGAATTAAAGAAAAAAGGATTAAATTATATTTTTAGACTTCAATGACTCTGGTTACTCTACTTTTGCTCTGAAGTAGTGACCGTTGGGGCACTTAAATAGACCGATGGTTACACCCTTTCTACCCTTTGGAGCTAGAACCCAAGTCTTTATTGGCTTCTCTACCTCAGCTCCACACTTTGGACACTTGGCCATTCTCTTTCACCCAATACTATTTTAATTTGGTCATATATTATAAACTTTACTATACTCTTTCAAAAACAGGTATATCACGTAATACTGGGAACCCCTAATGGTTATGTAAAGGAGTCCTTTAACTATAACTGATGATACATTGTACCATAGTTATTTAACCTTTAATCATGCGATGAAAAAATTGTTTATGTAAAAATACAATGGCCTTTTAGTATTGTTCGACGTTTATGCTATGTGAATCTTCTTGTTTTTCATCCATACCTTTGGTTTTACTTATTGTTATTTTTTCTTTCCTTAGTCTGTACATTCTCCACGATGGTGTCACGGTTCTCGGGTGATTAGCCTTCACCAAGTCTATTCTTGTTACTGAAGTGTTCCTGGGCCACTTCTTTGGCTCCTCTGGGTTCTCATAGGCTATTTTTGCTATCTCCTTCATTCTTTCAGCATATTTATCGATATTTTCCCTTGTCTCTGTATCAGTGAACTCTATCATTAATGCCTCATGTACTATTAATGGGAAGTACATTGTAGGTGCATAGAAGCCTGCATCAAGTAGTCCTTTACATACATCCTCTGCTGTAACGCCTACATCATGCGTCATTGGTTCAACGCTAAATACTACCTCATGTTTTCTAAATCTCCCTGGACCATAGGGTAAACTGTACCCCTTAGTACCCTTGAGCCTCTTTATGAAGTAGTTTGTATTGATAACCGCTTGCTCTGTTACCTCCTTTAGTCCCTGAGGGCCTAGGCTTGCTATATACACGAATGCTTTAACTAATGGTATGACATTGCCAAAGAATGCTTTAAGCCACCCTATAGAGTATTTACCTGGATACTTGAGGTAGTACTTTCCTCTCTCCTTATCGTATTCAACTATTGGCCCCGGTAGTAGGTCTGAGACCTTTATATTCCTCTCTGGGTCAACTATTCTCTCCTTAATACATATTGGGCCCGCTCCCGGGCCTCCACCACCATGTGGTGAGCCAAAGGTCTTGTGTACATTTATGTGTGCTATATCGAATCCCATATCACCTGGTCTAGCATAACCCATTATACCATTCAAGTTAGCTCCATCATAGTATAGTAGGCCATCAACCTCATGAATTACTTCAGCTATTTCGATAATGTTTTCTTCGAAAAGCCCTAAAGTACTTGGATTTGTTAACATTAGTCCTGCTGTTTTCTCTGAAACAACAGCCTTTAGTGCCTCAATGTCTACATTCCCATCTGGTGCTGACCTTACTGTAATAACCCTAAATCCTGCCATCGCAGCACTTGCAGGATTTGTTCCATGCGCTGAATCCGGTATTATTATCTCCTTCTTCTTATCCAACTGATCCTTTAGTTCATGATACTTTCTTATCATTAATACTCCTACAAGTTCTCCATGAGCTCCTGCTGCAGGATGAAGCGTACACGCATCCATACCTACTATGTTTGCTAGCCACTTCTGCAACAGGTACATCATCTCTAGTAATCCTTGAACCGTATCTTCATCTTGTAATGGGTGCAAGAATGTTATTCTAGAATCTGAAGCTATCGACTCTGATATCTTAGGATTATACTTCATTGTACATGAGCCTAAGGGTACAGGTCCATTATCTACGCCATAAGCCATTTGTGATAACCTAATGAAGTGTCTTACGACCTCAACTTCCGAAAGCTCTGGTAGCTTTGGTGGATTCTTTCTTTTAATCTTGTCTGGTATAATTATTTCTCCTACTTCTTTCTTTATTTCCTCTTCAACTTCTGGTACCAGGAATCCTATCCTGCCTTCACATCCAAGCTCATATATTATGGGCTCATCCCATTTTGCCTGCCTGAACACCATAAGCCTATCACCTTCCAACAATTTCTTTTATTAATTCAATTAGAAGGTCGATATCGCTCTTAGTATGTAACTCTGTTACACAATAGAGTGCTGTTTCACCAAACTCTGGGAAGAAGCTCTTCAAATAGAGTCCTCCATGAATTCCCTTCTCTAATAGTTTCTTATGTACTTCAGTGTACGATTTACCTGTCTCATTAAAGCTTACTGTAAACTCTTTGAAGTGTATGCTCTTAAATAATGGAGCTTTTACGCCTGCAATAGTATTCATTTTCTTTATAGCATAGTTTGTTCTATATAGTATCAGTTCTCCTAGTCTCCTTAGACCATGCTTACCCATTAATGCTAAGTATACTGCTGCACCGAGAGCACATAATGCCTCATTAGTACAAATGTTTGATGTCGCTTTTTCCCTCTTTATATGCTGCTCTCTAGTCTGAAGTATCATGGCAAAAGCTTTATCTTTGCCATCGACTGTTGTAGTTAAGCCTATAAGTCTACCAGGCATTTGCCTTACCAATTTCATGTCCCATCTTACTGCAAAGATCCCTAGATATGGTCCTCCATAATTTAATCCTAATCCTAAAGGCTGACCCTCACCAACTGCTATATCTGCCCCTAGAGCTCCTGGTGCTTCTAGAATTCCTAGACTTATAGGGTCAACACCCATAATGAATAAGGCGTTACTGTCGTGTGCTATCTCTCCTATATCTTTAGCATTTTCCTCAATAAACCCGAGAAATGATGGGTTTTCTACGTATACTGCTGCAACATCTTTCTTTGAGAGTTTCTCCTTTAGGTCCTCTAAATCCATTAATCCTGTTTCTTTATCAAATTTTACCTTCTCTATTACCAACTCTTTAGGCTTAGTATAAGTTTTCACCACTCTTAAGTGCATAGGATTCATGGTTGATGGTACTAATACTTTATTCTTACCCTTATTAACTCTCATAGCCATTAGGAATGCTTCTGCAATAGCCGAGGCCCAATCATACATCGATGCATTAACTACTTCTAATTCGAGTAAATCAGCCATCATACTTTGATACTCAAATAACGCTTGCATTAATCCTTGAGAAATCTCTGCTTGGTAAGGCGTATAGGCTGTATAGAGTTCAGCCCTAGACATTATATATTTCACAACTTCGGGTACATAATGTGGCCAGGCTCCAGCTCCTAGAAATAATGGTGGATTATTAAACACTTTATTCTTCGATAGAATACTCTCAGCAAGTCTACGTATCTCCATCTCAGAGAGAGGTTTACCAAAACCTATTTCCAGCTTATTCCAGTCACCTTTAAAACGCGCTTTCTCCGGGATATCATTAAATAGTTCCTCTACTTTCTCGACTCCTATAGTCTTAAGCATGTCCTCCTTAATCCTTTTAGGCGAATTAGGGAGCCAAGGGTGAACTACCAAGAGGTAATCACTCCCACATACTAAGTAGAAGTTCCTCTTACTCCTTCATACATCAATAATTCTATTATTTTTGTATTTAAGTACTATTTTAATTGAACCTATGAGAAACCCGTATATTCATCTTTGAGCATAATTTCGAGGGTGGAGGAGAGGAATTCTTGACTGAAACTCCTAAACCCATCAAGACGTTATTATGGGACTTCCATGAGAAAGAACTTGGTGCAACACCTGGAGAGTTTGGTGGATGGATAGTTCCAATGGTCTACACTAGTGTCATGGAAGAGCATAACATTGTCCGAACTGATGTAGGCGTTTTTGACGTCTCACATATGGGCAGAATAAGACTTGAAGGGCCAGATGTAATACCGTTCCTTCAGAGAATATTCACAAGAAATATAGCTAAAGCCAAAGACTACTGGATGGCAGGTCCAACATTAGCTCTTAATGAGTATGCTAGAGTAAAGGATGACGAAATGCCATATAGAATTAGTGAAACAGAATGGCTTGTGGTAGCTAATGCCCCCTATAGAGAGAAAATGATAGAGTACTATAATGAGATTATCGTGAAAGGAAAGTTTAATGTTAAAGTTGAGGATCTGACCTTTAAATATGCTATGATTGCTGTTCAAGGACCTAAAGTCGAAGAGGTTTTCAATAAGATAGGTGCCGATTGGGTTTGTGATTTACACACGTTGGAGTTTAGAATGAACTGTGAAATCGCGGGACAAAAGGTATACCTTATAAGTAGAAGTGGTTGGACAGGCGAGGACGGTTTCGAAATTTGGGCAGAACCAAAATACATGATTGAAATATATAGGGCCCTTCTAAAAGCTGGAGCTAAACCTGTAGGCATCATTAGTAGGGACACTCTAAGAATTGAAATGGGCTATGTGTTAGGAGAACACGAGTATGGTGAAGACCCAGTAAAGTTCCCACCAGCAATATCATTAAGATATGGTCTCGGTGCAATTGACTGGAGAAAGCACGGATTCATAGGCGAAGAAGCATTAAGATCTTATCGTAGAGAGGGTGTTAGATGGATACGTGTCGGTATAAAGATGAGGAAAAAGTATGCTAGAATGGTTCCAAGACAGGGCTATAAGATTTATGTAGAGGATCAGCTTGTTGGATGGGTAACCTCAGGAACATACTCACCATACTTGAAGACCTCTGTTGCACAAGCATACGTTGATGTAAGATATGCTATATTTGGTGAAGTAGTTGAAGTTGAGATTAGGGGAAAAAGATATGAGGGTAAAATACTAGACTTCCCATTGGTACCTGGAAGGCCCGTAGTTAAGTAAAAGAATTATTTGTGGAGGTTTACCTTTATGGGAGAAATCAAAGTAGGAAAGTACACTATTAGGGATGAGCTTCTTTACACAAAAACCGATGAATGGGTTAAAGTTGAGAATGGAAAGGTAAGAGAAGGAATCACCGATTATGCGCAAAAGGAACTCAAGGACATAGTTGGTATAGAGTTACCTGAAGTAGGTAAGGAGGTTAAAGCTGGAGAACCCATTGGTACTATAGAATCTATTAAAGCTACAGCAGATCTATACGCTGCAGTTTCAGGTAAAATTATTGAAGTCAATGAGAGATTACTTGATGAACCAGAATTAATGAATACTGACCCCTATGGTGAGGGTTGGATCGTAGTAATAGAGATGAGCAACCCTGATGAATTAAACAACCTTCTAAAGCCAGATGAATATGCTGAAAAGATCAAGAAGAGTGAACATTAAACTTCTTATTCCTTATCTATTTTTATGCGTAACATGTTTAGACTACTTTAACGACTAAATCTTCATTATAGTCTACTATTACTCTTATGTACCCTTTTAGCATCTTGTCCACCTTTTCATCACCGGTGTCGACTCTTAATTCATTAAGTGAACTCATTTTTCTATGAGCAGCAACTACTATTATGTTGTTTTTGCCAACCTTCTCGATTACCTTAGGTGAAATCTGCTGATTCCCCCTTCCGAAAATAAATCCTTGCCCGCCAATGGGAGAAACTATAATTTTTGCTTTAGGATACTTTTTGAGAAGTTCTAAAAGCCCTTTTTCATCAAGATCTTTGCCTACGAGTTTTCCATTATAAACCGCATCAACACCTAGTAAGGTCTTATCTATACCTAGTAAATCACCTATTGCTTTAATTGTTGTCCCTGGACCTAGGATGTATAGTGTATCAGACTCCATTTCCTCGACTATTCTTCTAGCTATAGCTATTTTATTCTCCTCTTCATCAGCTATACTTACACTGGGTTCTTTACTTGATTGAACAAGACCAGAAAGGATAGGGATCTTGATGTAGCCGTAGAGTTGTATTTTAAGCTCATTTCGTCTATATGCCTCCTCATCAATATCCATAACTTCAGCTAAAACTTCACTTGTGTATCCTTTAACGTATGCTTCAACTATTCTAGCAGCGGCTTTCGGGTTAACAGCAAATACTGCACTATACATTTTCACACCTGAAGGGACACCTAAAACGAGAACTCTTAAATCTATAGCATCTAGTATGTCTCTAGCTGTCCCATCTCCACCAACAAATACTAATAATGATATACCCTCTTCAACCATCTCTTTGGCTATTCTCTTAGTATCCTCGGCTGTAGTCTGTTTTGATTTAAGGGAACCTATAACCTTAAAGACGCTATTTCTATACTTGGATTTAAGAAAAACCTCTTCACCCATAGGTCCAGGTGCAACATAGAACTCAACATTCGATACAGTTAAAGAGTTAAGGAATTCGAGAGCTCTTTGAGGAGCTATAGGTTCTGCCCCCTTCTTTAAAGCAAGGAGGTATGCTTCACCATCTGTACCTTTTAATCCCACCTTACCTCCCATGCCGGCTATGGGGTTAATTATAAATCCTATTGTAACCATGGACTACACGACCATCCTTGCAATGCTGGCAATTGACTGTTACCATCTAAAATAAGTATATATTTAGATAAGTACTTACCTTATTTAGAGATATACAAGAGGGCTAGCTTCATGTCATATTATTATGAAGAATATTATGATGGTCTTTCCATAGTAGAATATAAAGATATTAAGCTAAGGAAGCCAGCTTTCATGATATGTGGGCTGCCTGATGCTGGACTAGTAGGCTCCATCGCAGTTAGCCACTTAATTAATGAATTGAAAATGGAGGAAGTTGGCGGAATAGAATCCTTTAGATACTTTCCTCCAGTAGCAATAGTCCATAAAGGTGAGCCTAAGCCTGTTCTAAGACTCTTCATTAAAGAGAACATACTCACAGTTATCTCTGAAATACCTATACCTACGGGTGCTATCTACCCTCTAGCACTAGCATTGATAGATTATGCTCAAAAGAAGGGAATAGACCATATAATCTCACCTATAGGTGTAGGTGTTCCAAATAGACTTGAGATAGATAGACCGAAAGTTTATTGGATTGCAACATCAAAGGATGGAGCCGAAATTTTAGAGAAACTTAACCTTAAAAAGTTTGAAGAAGGATTCTTAGTAGGACCCTATGCTGTCATATTAAAGGAATGTAAGCGTAGAAGAGTAAGTAACATAGTCTTACTTGCTGAGTCATTCCTCGAATTCCCAGATCCAGCTGCAGCAGCAGAAGCACTAAAAGTGGTAGCTAATATTGTAGGTATAGAGGTTAATGTCCAACCATTAATCGAGAAAGCCGAAGAAATACGATTAAAGACAAGAGAGCTAATGGATCATACACGTAGAACACTTACACAAATGAAGAAGGCGCTTGAATATCAGTTACCATTAACGTATGTCTAAAGATGAGGCGAGAGAGGTGAGGTCGTCAGATGAGCTTTGAGAGAATACGTAAAAGAATACTTGATGAATTTGACCGCTTAGAAAAAGAGATAGAAGCAACATTTACTAGTATTATGGAGGAGGCTTTAGGCTTAGTACATCCACCTAAGCCTATGTGGTCCCCAGAGGGTATACTAGAGCCCTTAATAAATGTTGAAGAACAAGATGACAAGTATGTTATATTGATAGATTTACCCTATGCCAACCTAAATACACTAAGCATTGACGCTAAGGGTAGAACTCTAACAATTAAATGCTCCCTTAAGAAGAGAATAAAATTTGAGCGATGGAGTACCCTACAACACCAGAGAGAATTTCACGAATATAAGAAAACCATAGTGTTACCTAAAGACGCAGACGCAGTAAACTTTAGAGTCATAAGACGGAAAGAATGTATGTTAATAATTGAAGTACCTAAACAAGTATAAAACCGAAACTATAACTTAATAATACCCTTATTTTTTAGTATGAATTTCAACTATATCTCCATCCTTAACTACGTGGTCTCCGCCTACACGTTCACCAGGATATTTAGCTGAAGGACCCCATATTTTAGCATATTTAAATTTCTTGTAAAGTATGGAATGTATGGCTTTAGCCACGTCAAATACCGTAGCTCCTTCTTTCAGTATTAAAGGTCTATTCGAAGGTTTATCTTCATTAGGTTGTTTAGTGTAAATGCGGATTATACCAGTTATTTTGAAGAGCACTTTACCTAACTCCTTTAATCCAGCTCCAGTCTTTGCTGATACCGTTAATACAGGTACATCATCACCGACAATGCTCTTAATCTGATTTATTATACTCTTTAGAGAGGCTTCATCAATTAAATCTACTTTATTCAGTACTATCACCGTTGGCTTGTAGATAACGCTCTCGTATATAGCATCCTCAATGTCATCAAGTGATACTTCTCCATATATTTTGACTAAAGCGTGATAAATCCTATAACTATTGAGTAATAGCCGTACATCATCTAATGTAGCGTTTACTAGTCGGCCCATGACTAGAACTTGTATTCCTCCAGAACTTCTACGTTCAATTTCAACTCTACCTTTGGGTTTAGTTATTAATAGTTTCGCATTGTTAAGTTCTCGAAGAATAAGCTTTAACTGTGATATTGGGTTATCTGATGCATCTAAGAGTATTATTATTGCATCTGCATTT
>CAZTBM010000001.1:62775-81885 GCA_964611985.1 uncultured Desulfurococcales archaeon
GCCCCCTCTTTTTCAACGAAGAATTTTGGTCCTCTTCCACTCTTTTTGCTACGTCTTCTTTCTTCGACCTCTCTACGAAGAATAGCCATCTGCCTTTTTACTTGTCTAACAAGGTTTTCTGTGCCTTTATGTTTAGGTATGGCTGATAGAAATTCCTTTAACGCTTCAAGCTTTTCCTCGGGGGTCTTAGCCTCCATCACTTTTACCCATTTTGCTCTAGCCTCGGCAGGGAGATTAGTGACCATGGCTAATCAGCCCTACTTCTTCTTAACTTTATACTCTCTTGGAGCTATATTTTTTAATGTACTCCATGTTTTTCTAACAATATCTGGTAAAGAGCCATGGGCCTCATAATATCGTTTGAGCCAAGATAACGTCTTAGTATCTGAGGGGTAACCGCTGCCCAGGTCTCCATACTGCTTCTTCAAACTCTCTATATGGGTATCCCTTAGTACCTTGGCTATAATCGAGGCTGCTGATACTATAACATATTTTCTATCAGCCTTAGACTCTATGATGACTTCTCCTTTAAATCCTGTACTTCTCACCACATGAAGTAATTTTTCTCGTGCACCAACCTGGTCTATGTATATCCTTTCTATTGGAAACTCTTGAAGAGCCTGGGATACGATCCTTGAGATCACATTGTATACTAGGAGGTTAAGGTTTTCCCTATCGATTTCAATGGGTGTAACCTCAATAACATAGTATTTGGGTATAACTTCCACAATTATGTTAAATAGTCTTCTTCTTTGCTCTCTTGTCAACATTTTGCTATCTCTAACACCTAATGCTTTAAGCTTATTCAAATTCCTTTCATCACACACTACACCAGCTATGAACATGTTCCCAATAATACACCCTCTACCAGCCTCATCTATTCCTAAGCTTAACATGGCTTAGAGCCTCTTTCGTATTAGATCAATAAGCTCCCTTAACTCTTCGGGTTGAATTGTTTTTCTTTCACCATTTTTTGTTCTAGACCAGAATATTTCTAGAAGTGCGTAATCTAATCCCCTAACATATTTAACTTTATTTAATACTTGGTTAAAGTCTAGGATGCCTTGCCCAAAGATTAAATGTTCATGTATGCAATTACCTACTTTCTCAATATCATTTAAGTGTACAGTTAAGGTTCTAAAATCTGAAAGACAAGCGATCCAATAGTCTAGTATTGAGTATGGGGATTCATCACTCCTTCTAAGATAAGGCATAAGGGCATGCCCTACATCAAAACATACACAGAAGTCTTTACCCATTATATTTCTAAGGTTTATGTAGTGTTCGGGCTCACTCATGATACCATCAATATTGTTTTCTACAGTTACATCAATACCTAGGCTTTCTACCTCACTAAGCACGTTCTCTAATGACTTAGCAGCCGCATAAAGTACTGCCCTTTTTACACTGTTGAACCTTATAGCCTCCTCCGATATTATATGAAAGTTAAAGTACAAAGGGTCTAGCCGTGAGGATATTTTCAGTATCTTCCTGTAAACCTTTAATGAGGCTTCCCTGATTTCATTTATAGGGCTTGCAAGTCTGATATCTCTCCATGGTCCATGTATTGCTATTTGAAGTCCATAGCTCTTCACAAGTTTACTTATTGTATTAATGAATTTCTCGGTGTCAACGTAGGGCCACGGGTAATCTAGTGACAACTCTATGTAGTCAAAGCCTGCCTCATGTACTCTTTTTATTCTATCACCTAGATATCTATGGTCACCATACCATATCGTAAAACCAACCTTTACCAATACGTTAACACCTAATGCAGTTAATTGTATGACTCCTAATTAGTCCGACAACATGTCTGTTTATATCTATAGGGCATGCATCAACACTAAATGATCTATGTTTAAGAACGCCATCTATGAGACCCACTCTTGCAGCCTCTCTAATAAGCCTCTCTTCATGCTCTGGCTTATGTATTATATCAGTTTTACCCTTAATAAGGCTGAGACCGGCAATTAATGCGTAAACACCCCAATTTGAAATCGTAGATACTATGAGTTCATCGGTCTTTGTTACTACAGTCACTTTTGATGATAACTTATAAAGCATTCCCATACCAATCTCATTACCACCATCACCAATACCTATAGTTAATATGTCTAATTTCTTTGCTAAGGGTATAAACTGGTCAACCTTGGATACATGGTCTGTTATGTCCTCTAGTTTCATTGTACAATATTTACCATCTAATGTACGACCAGGCTTCTCAACAAACACCAAGGCTGTAGGCTGAAAACGTGAGAGTAGGCGTAAGGTTTCTTCTTGAGCCTTGTACTTATCTAGTGGAAAACCTATAATTCCTAATCCCTTATATGTCGACCTACCTACCTTAACCTTCATCTTTAATGTTAGGGCAAGTTTAGCTATTACACCTATGAGTTCCTTTTCCACAATAATTACTGGTTTAACATTTAGATTTGATAATGCCTTAGCTAACACTACTGCTCCTAAGGGTCCATCAGTTTCAAAATTATATGTTGGTGGTATAGGGAAACCTGTGAATATGAAAACCTCACTACCATAATCTAACACTTTAGAGAACTTTAAACATAAATTCTTTAAATATCTTTTACCCTTCACCTGCCTTAAGGTTTCAGCTAGTTCCTGAACTACACCCCGCATGTTTAAGTCTAATGTAATGATATTATCTAGTATATTCCAATATTCATCATTCATTACTTCTCAGCTCTCTAAGTATCTTTAAGACTACATCTAGTGGAGACTGTTTTCTTTTTATAATTTCACTTGTATTAACATGGTAATTATATGGATTTCTTAATATTTCTTTAGCTAGTTCGATAACATCCTTTACGTCTTTACAATGGTATAATGGGCAACCCCATGCCCTAACACATTTATTTACACTTAGCTCTAAGGGGAAATAGCATATTGAGGGCGTGCCCAATAAGGCTGCCTCACGAGCCATAGTGGCTCCACCAGAAATTACAAGAGCTGAGTACATGTATAGACTCCTAGTATCTATAGCCTCACTAGGTATGATTACGTGCTCATCTATACTCTTTCCTATAGACCTCTTAATCTTAGTTACCTGTGACTTATAACGTGGAAAGAACACTATTTTGTCAACACAGTCAAGTAGGCTCTTGAGTATTATTGTATACTTCGCCTTTTTACCTCTATAGTATGCTGCCTTCTCTTCCTCAGGACGAAATACCATGATCTTCTCTTTCTTAGACAAACCTAATTCCTCTAAAACGTTTTCTTGAGGTTTAAAATTCTTTAACCAGGCAAGCTCGTCAACACCATCATATTGAATGAGCTTGC
Source organism: uncultured Desulfurococcales archaeon (assembly GCA_964611985.1). Classification (GTDB taxonomy): domain Archaea; phylum Thermoproteota; class Thermoprotei_A; order CAZTBM01; family SZUA-1508; genus SZUA-1508. Next base: position 66,076 of record CAZTBM010000001.1, read on the forward strand.
CGTCCACTATGAATCGTTCTATTTCGCACCTCTCTATACATTTAGAAATTATGATCCACCTAGCTAAGGGTAATGTAAGCTTATTGACAGCTATAGCGTGAGGTGTGTCAGTTAAAGCAATAATAGGTATACCTAGTCCGTAGGCCACTCTGAAAGCACTAGGACTAGTATATGCTATGAGTATACTTGGCTTTTCCTTTTCCACAATTCTGACTAATGATTTCATTCTAGAGATATCAGCAATTAATTTTCCTCTTAAGCTGCCACCACCATGTCTACCTATGCTATAGAAGCTTATACCTAATTTTCTCAGTAAGCTCTCAGTGTACTCATATCTTCTAGTGGTCATGAACGCTGAGAAACCATACTTATTGAGTTCAGTTAGAAATGATGCCATAAGAATTGCTTGTTTAGGTGTTAGAGCATCTAGCCATACCTTCATCCTTTAAACTACACCACCTATACTTCATGAGATATAATGTTTAATGTGAAGTAATCTGTCAGGGCTTATTATTAATCCTCTTATACGATTTCTAATAGATCATTTAAGCTTTTAATAATGTATTGTTCATACTCACATACATTTCTATATTTACCCTTATCTCTAATTAATATGAAAGCATATATACCTATACTCCTAGGTATCTTGAAATCATATAATGGGTCATCACCTACATGGACTATTTCATATGGTTTTACGTGTAAATCCTCTACAACCTTTATGTAGAATTCTTTAGTCTTACGTGGAAGGTTGTAATGTGTTACACAGGAGTATATTCTGTTAATGTATTTTTCTACTTCAGGATACGCCTTGAAGAATAAGTTAATGAAGGGTATTGTCGTATTAGTTACTATGATTATCTTATTTACTCTATCATGTAATTTGGGTAAGACATTCAAAACATCAGGGTATATGGAGATTTTAGTATAGGCCATGTCTAACAATTGAGGAGTATATTCTTCAATAGAGAATCTTTTAGCCCAATATTCTATTAAGTACCATTCTACTTTGTCCACACCGACTCTACTATACTCCTCATATACTATTCTTTTAGCTTTACTTAATTCTACACAATGCTTTAAGGAGTAGGCATATGGTATTAGCTCTAGCCAGAAATAGTCTATAAAATTTTTAGGTGTGATTACGCCAGCAAAATCTAGTGAGACTATAGAGACTTTCATATCTAGCACGTCATTACTAAAGGAGTAACGTTGTATTCTATGTCTTATTGATTTTAGCTTTTAGCGCTTCTGCTATTATTGGTGCTACACTTACATAACTTATTGGGCTTGGTATAGTATCCGTCGCTATAACGTCAAGTGCTCCTGCTTTCAACACTTTATATAATGCATCACCAGCCAATATAGCATGAGTACAAGCTACTATAATGTTTCTAGCTCCAAGCCTCTTTAAGGCTTTAATGGCTTCGACCATTGTCCCTCCAGTGCTGATGATGTCGTCGACTATTATTACATCTCTACCTTTAACATTGGTTGTTCTAGCCTCTATTATCACTTCTTCAGCACTTATTCTCTTCTTCTCAAGAACGTCGTATTCGACTCCTAATGTATCCGCTGCAACTTTAGCCCATTGTTCGGCTTCTTCATCTGGACCTATGATTATTGGGCTCTCTAATCTGTAATGTTTACTTATGAATTTTACAAGGTCTCTTACAGCAGTGAGGTTATACGCTGGTATCTTGAACATTTTTGATATATCCTCAACCCTATGTAAGTGTAAATCAATTGTGTACACTTCATCCAGTCCTGCCCTTTCAAGCAGTCTAGTTACGATCTCAAAGCTAACTGCTTCGCCAGGATTAAATCTTGAATCTTGTCTTGCATATGCGAAGTAAGGTATTACACCTATAACCTTTTGTGCTCCAAGATCCTTCAATGTCTCTATTTCAAGTAGTAACTCCATTAATATATCATTGGGTTTATGGTATATCGAATTAATTATTATTACGTCTTTACCTTCAACATCATTTAAGAATCTAACATATGTCTCTCCATCTGGAAATGTTTTAACTGTTAACTCACCTAGCTCAAATCCTGTAAGTCTAGCAACTTTTACAACAAGATGTCTACCTCCAGAGCCGCCAAAGATTATGGGAGAAATCATCCTATACACCACAATATTAAAGTTCCAGTAAACTTTAGGTAACATAGCGTATATAAATATTTCATTTAAGACTATAGTTCATGGGTATTAGTTTTTAAGGAGACCGTAGCAATAAATGTAGAAGGAGAATGATTACCGTTATCCTCATAATCTTAAGCACTATTAAGTTACCATAAATATATGTCTGTATTAGGTGATTCATTTGAAAGCTTTGATTGTTATAGCTGAAAGGTGTATTGGCTGTAGGCTCTGCGAAATTATTTGTAGTTTTACCCATGAGCAAGTAATTAACCCTAAGAAGGCCAGACTACATGTTGTAAGGTTGCATAGTGAGCCCATTGACGTACCAATATTTTGTATTCAATGCGGTTTATGTGTTAACGTATGTCCAGTAAATGCTTTATCGAGGAATCCTAAGACGGGAGCCATTATTGTCAATAACGATAAATGTGTAAAATGCAAAAGATGTCTTCAAGTGTGTCCCTATGGCGCCATCCTTTTAGATTCCACAACAGGTAAACCGCTAATATGTGATCTATGTAATGGCAACCCGGCATGCGTTAATGTATGTCCTACAGGGGCATTAAGGTATGTTTCTCTAGAAGAGTTCTCCCTTTACCGAAGAATGATGTATAGTAGGCTACTTATCAAGACTCATCCACATGCGTGAGGGGAGCATACATGACTCTATACGGTTATGCTGGCGAGATTTTACGAATAAATCTATCTAAAGGAAGGATTACAGTACATAACGTTACTGAATCATCGTTAAAAATGTATCTTGGCGGAACAGGCTTAGCAGTTAGGATATTATGGGATTATTTGAAGCCTAAAGTAGATCCCTTGAGCCCAGAGAACAAGTTTATAATAGCTACTGGCCCATTCACTGGTACGCTTATACCAGGTTCTGGTAGTGTCGAGTTTTGCTTTAAATCGCCTTTAACATGTATTTGGGGTGAAACAAGAGCTGGTGGATGCTTTGGACCTAAAGTTAAGTTTGCTGGCTATGATCTCATAGTAATTGAGGGTTCTTCAGATAAGCCAGTTTACATATACATTCATGATGACACTGTTGAGATTAAGAATGCCTCTCATATATGGGGTAAGACTGTCCATGAGGCAACGGAAATCCTTCTTGAAGAGACCAGTAGGGATGCATCAGTAGCTTGTATTGGTCCAGCTGGTGAGAGACTAGTTAGATTCGCTAATGTAATGGTTGATTACGATAGGGCTGCTGGAAGATGTGGTGGAGGAGCTGTTTTAGGCTCTAAGAAAGTTAAGGCAATAGTTATTGACGGTGATAAAGATATAGCGATAGCTAGGCCAAGGGAATTCTATGAAGCCGCTTTAGAGGCTATTAATGCTGTCAAAGCTCAACAAACACGGCTAGGTAGATATGGGACTCTAGGAGGTTTAGCTTCACTCAATAAGACTGGTGCCCTGCCAACAAAGAACTTTCAAACAACGTTTTTCGAAGAAGCAGAGAAAATTTCTGGAGAAACACTAGCGGAAAAGTATCTAATCAAACCTAGAGCTTGCTTTGCCTGCCCAATAGGCTGTGGTAGGTATGTATGGGTTCCATGGGGAAAGTATAAGACGCCTCCACACGAAGGTATGGAGTATGAGACTGTAGATATGCTTGGTTGCCAGACATTAGTTAGCGATTTGGAGGCTTTGATTAAAGCTAGTTACCTATGCAATCAATATGGTATTGATACCATATCTACAGGTAACGTTATAGCATTTGCTATTGAAGCGTTTGAAAGAGGCTTAATTACAGAAAAGGATACTGGAGGGTTAAAACTCGAATGGGGTAACCCAGACGTCGTATTATCATTGATAGAGATGATAGCTAGAAGAGAGGGTATTGGACATTTACTAGCTGAGGGTGTGAAGAGGGTTTCAGAGAAAATAGGTGGTAAAGCAGTCGATTTCGCTTGTCACGTTAAGGGACTTGAGGTTCCAGCCCATGACCCTAGAGCTACGTCAAAATCATTTGCAATACAGTATGCTATAGGTAATCCTAGAGGGGCATGTCATATAGAGCCTGTTTGGCCCGGATTATGGGATTTCTCACGTATAGATCTAGGGCTAAGAGAGTACGGCCTACCATGGCCCCCCTTAAGTAGATTTGATGAAGAAGTCGATAAGAGAGTTCAAGCCTATAGACTACTAATACTCTATGGCGAATTAGCTGGTATACTAGGAATATGTAGATTTCCCATGCAAAATAGATACGATAATGCGTTAAACCTTGATAGAATAGTAAAATTACTAACATCGTTAACAGGATGGGATATAGCGGCGAAAGAACTGCTATTAATATCAGAGAGGGTATATACCCTTAAGAGGACATTCAATGTTAGGGAGGGAATAACAAGGAAGGATGATAGGTTACCAAAAAGACTCATGGAACCAGTGAAAACAGGTCCAAGCCAGGGTCAAAGAGTAGTTAATCTTGATAGGATGCTAGATAAATTCTATGAGGTAATGGGATGGGACAGGGATACGGGTAGGCCAACATATGATAAACTTGTTGAACTTGGTTTAGCTGATATAGCAGTCATATTATGGAGATAGACATTTTCAATTATTTTACTTCCTTTACGTCAATTATACATGATGGTGGAACGTAATTTACTAATCTAACTTTATTAGATGCAATGTATATAGGTATGCCGTGTTTTCTTAGGCAATCACAGTCTATGATGAGTATCACTGTGTTTTTTCCATGTCTTCTAGCTACTTCATATGCGTCCTCAAAGCTTACTGATAAATGTACAAATCTTCTTCTCATAGGCTTCAAGCCTTCATTTAAGATGCCTTTAAGATTATCCTTTATAGTGCCATGATACAGTATTTTACTAGTGTTGTCAGTTTGATAGGGTATTTCGATCTGTAACTTTCTACTATGGCCATATCTGGCTCTTATGAGTCCATCTCTTATCTCAAATCTACCCTTAGGATCCAACTGAGCTAAGACTATAATATGCTCTTCTGTAACCCAGCTGTAGAGATGTTTATTAATCCATTTGTTTTTAATGCCATAAACTAAATCCTTTATACTTACCCAGCCTTCTTTATCTAATATTAAACCTACTGATGAAGGGTCATGTCTTAGAATGAAGGATATAAGCTTACTTAGAGCAAGGCGTTTACGTCCCTCTAGTATCAATTTTGCTTGTCTACTACAGTGTATTGGTGATTCAGTATAACAACCACATTTACTACACATGTAAATACTCTTCATGAACACTACACCAATAGGTGTTTTAGCACACACTTAAATACAGCTTCTAACTCAATTGTAAATTAACTGTGCTTTTTTAAGAGCCTTCTTATACGACAATAGCTTAAAGATGTTTTCGACATTGGGTATAAAGGAAATATTTATATTCTCTTATTAAGCTTGCGTATTTAAGACTGGGGTTTCACCATGAAGTTTAATAATGTCGGTATCTCGGGATGGGGGGTATACATACCCAAATATAGAATCTCCCTAGATGAAATAGCTAAAGCCTGGGGCTATCCTTCCACTTATCCTCAAGGACTTAATGTTGTTGAAAAGGCTGTTGCAGGTGTCGATGAGGACACTATCACTATGGGCTTTGAGGCTGCACGTAATGCATTGAGAAGAGCGGGTGTAGACCCTAATTTCATAGGAGCCGTTTATGTTGGCACCGAGTCTAAACCTTATGCTGTCAAGCCTTCTGCAACAGTTATTGCAGAAGCTCTAGGTATAACACCTAAGAAGCTTACTGCTGATCTTGAATTTGCCTGTAGAGCTGCTAGTGAGGCACTAGGTATCAGTATAGGTCTTGTATCATCAGGTATGGTTAAATACGCCTTAGTGATAGGATCTGATACAGCACAGGCAAGCCCAGGTGATGTATTAGAATTTACAGCAGCCTCTGGTAGCGCTGCTTATGTAATCGGCAGAGATGATGGTAATGCTGCCGCATACTTTGAAGGATTCTATTCCTACGTTACTGATACCCCTGACTTCTGGAGAAAAGAAAATGCCCCGTATCCGATGCATGGCGAATCCTTCACAGGCGAGCCAGCTTACTTTCATCATATAGTCTCTGCCGTTAAAGGGTTATTAGAAGAACTTGGTTTAAGACCAAGTGACTTTGATTACTTTGTTCCACACCAGCCTAATGGTAAATTTCCACTTAAGGTTGCTAGGATTCTAGGCTTCCCAAAGGAGAAAGTATTACCAGGCCTTATTGTTACAAGGATTGGAAATACTTATAGTGCATCAGCTCTCATTGGCTTAGCTGCCGTCCTTGAGAAAGCTAAACCAGGTAGTAGAATTCTAGTAGCACCTTATGGCAGTGGTGCTGGAGCTGATGCTATGAGTATTGTTGTAAAAGATTCCATTCTAGACAAGGTTGGAAAGGCACCTACAGTTAAGGATTATATTTCACGTAAAACCTACATTGACTACGGTCTGTATGTTAAATTCTATAATAAGCTTAGGAGGTTTAAGTTCTAATGCGTAAAGTCTACGTTGTTGGAGTTGGTCTGACCAAGATCGGTAGACACTTTGATAAGGGCTTAAGAGAGCTCTTTGCGGAAGCCGCACTAAAGGCCATTGACGATACTAAAGGAGTTAACGTGGAAGCATTAGTAGTAGGTAATATGTCTAGTAGTAGTCTATGTGAACAAGACAATCTTGGAGCGCTTCTAGCTGATTATGCTGGACTAACTGGTAAACCTGCATTCAAGGTTGAAGCTGCTTGTGGTAGTGGAGGTACAGCAGTATTTACAGGGTACTCACTTGTAGCCTCTGGCCTCTTCAATGTGGTTATGGTTGGTGGGGTCGAGAAGCTTACAGAATACCCTACTAGAACCGTGACTAGTGCTCTTGCCCAAGCCTCAGATGCCGAGTATGAACTATACTTTGGGGCTAGTTTTACAGGGTTAAACGCCCTTATAATGAGGTATTACATGGAGAAGTATGGTGTAACACGTAGTGAAATTAGTGAATGGCCTGTATTAATGCATGAAAATGCTTCAAGAAATCCTTATGCACAACTTCCATTCAAGATAACTAAGGAGCGGGTCGACAAATCACAGATTATAGCTGATCCTATAAGACTTTATGATGCAAGCCCAATAGGTGATGGCGCCGCAGCAATAATCCTCGCATCAGAGGAAGTTGCTAGAAAGATTACCGATACGCCAGTTGAAATAGCTGGCTTAGGTATGGCAACAGACAAACTGTATCTTGCCTCAAGAGATAAACTTGACACGTTTAAGGCCACCGTGGAGGCAGCTAAAGTAGCATATAATATGGCGAACATTAGTCCAAAAGATGTTGACGTAGCTGAGGTACATGATGCATTCAGTATACTTGGCCTAATTAATCTTGAAGACCTAGGCTTTGTTGAAGAAAAAGGAAAAACAGCCAAACTACTATGTGAAGGAAGATTCCGACCAGGAGATAAACCAGCAGTAAACCCCAGTGGCGGATTAAAGGCTAGAGGCCACCCGGTCGGTGCTACTGGGGTTTATCAAGTAGCAGAAGTAGCTATGCAACTTAGAGGCGACTTCCCCGGCACCAAGGTTCCTGAAGCAAAGGTAGGTTTAGCCCAAAGTATTGGTGGTGTTGGTTCAACTATTGTAGTTACAATTCTTAAGAGGTGATATTCGTTCATGAATAAACTCTCACCTTCAAGAATATGGAGATATAAGAGCTCAAGATACCGTATTGAAGCATCAAAATGTAATAAGTGTGGGGCATTGCATTACCCACCTAGAATAGTCTGTGATAAATGTGGTTCAAGAGACTTATCTAAAATTACATTAAATGAAGAAGGTAGGGTAATCACATATACATTGATTTATTCTGTGCCTGAAGGCTTCCGTGACCAAGCACCCCTACCTTTAGCCATTGTTGAATTGAAAAGTGGTATTAGGATATTAGCACCAATCACTGATATCAATCCTGAAGAATTGAAAATAGGGTTACCTGTTGAGCCCATTCTAAGAAGATTAACTGATGATGAGAATGGTGGCTTGATTAAGTATGGTTTTAAGTTTAGGCCTCTCATTAAACAAGGTTAAGGAGGGTTTCCTCATTGGCTGCAAACTCTAATACTTTAATTAAAGGAAAGGGAGTAATAGCCCCTACAGAGTTGGATGATATATTAGAAAAATTATTCAAAGGCAAAATTGGATTACATAAGTTAGACGAAATTCTAGGAAGTTCGAATAAGGCAGCAGTGGTTAGAAGAATATTCCTTGAGAAAAAGCTTGGCGTAATATTAAGTAATATTGCGTTAACAACTATAGAGTGGGATGAAGCAGTAGGTAGGAATATAGAGAACCCTATAGGAGCGGTACAAGTACCACTAGGCATAGCTGGCCCATTAAAGATCATAGGCGACTATGCTAAAGGAGAATTCTACATACCATTAGCGACGTCGGAGGGCGCTCTAGTAGCAAGCATAAACAGAGGATGTAAAGCTATTACACTTAGTGGTGGGGCTAGAGCAAAAATAATAAACGATGGTATGGCTCGTGCACCACTATTCTGGACACCAAGTATCGATGATGCCATAGGATTAGTAAACTGGGTTAAAGAGCACTTTGATGAAATAAAGAAAGAGGCAGAATCAACAACAAGACACGGTAAACTCTTAAGGATAGAACCATACCTTATTGGAAATAATGTTTGGCTTAGATTTGTATACTTCACAGGGGACGCTATGGGCATGAACATGGCAACTATAGCGACGGATAAGGCATGTAGATATATTGAAGCTAACTACCCGAAAGCTAAGTATCTATCATTAAGTGGTAATATGTGTACTGATAAGAAGCCAGCATTCATAAACATGCTTCATGGTAGAGGTAAAACTGTTGTAGCAGAGGCGATAGTTAAAAGAGAAATAGTAAAGAAGGTCCTAAAGACAACACCTGAAGACATAATTGAAGTAAATACTAGAAAGAACCTCCTTGGATCAATTCGGGCAGGAAGCTTCAGCTTAAACGCACACTTCGCTAACATTATAGCAGCTGTATTCATAGCTACAGGTCAAGATGCAGCCCAGGTAGTAGAGAGTAGTATGGGTTATACATGGGCTGAGCTAACAGAGAACGGTGACTTATACATCACAATAACTCTGACAAGCTTAGAAGTTGGAACTGTAGGTGGTGGTACGAGACTACCGACGCAAAGAGAGGCACTACAAATACTCGGCGTTTACGGCCCTGGAGATCCTCCAGGAACAAATGCAAAGAAGTTTGCTGAGATAGTGGCAGGAGCAGTACTAGCTGGAGAGTTAAACCTTCTTGCCGCATTAGCAGCAGGCCATCTAGCACAAGCACATGAAAGACTTGGAAGAGGCAAGTATAAAAGAAAGAAACAATAAGGGAGGGTTCTTCTCATGACAGTAAATTCGCCACTCCCTGATTCTTTATCAACACTTCGACTATTGTTAAATAATATGATCGACTATTAATAGTTGATAAGGGTGATTCAGTAATGGAATATCTACTAAGAGGTAAGGGTGAAAGGGTCTTACTTTCAGGTAATGAGGCAGTAGCCAGAGGAGCTATAGAGGCAGGTATAAAGTTCATCACAGGCTACCCTGGAACTCCAGCATCCGATATAGTTGATGTGTTAGCTAGGGTTGCCAAGGACCTCAATTTGTATGTTGAATGGAGCGTAAATGAGAAAGTAGCTTTTGAGGCAGCATTTGCTGCAGCATTAGCCAAAGTTAAGTCAATGTTTGTATGTAAGCATCTAGGTTTAAACTGGATTATGGATCCATGGATAGTAGCCTCCGAAACAGGCGTCAACGCACCATTTATAATCGTCACGGGCGATGATGTACATCCTTACGCTTCTCAAACAGCTCAGGATACAAGATACTTTGCAATTACGGCTAAAAGCCCCATGCTAGAGCCGGCTACAATTCAAGAAGCTAAAGACATAATAAGTTATGCATCTAAAGTCTCAAGCGAGCTATATTTACCTGTAGTTGTACGAGTTACTCTAAGAATATGTCATAGTAAAGGTGTAACCATTTTAAATGACATTAAGTTAGATAATACTAAACCGGAGTTTCCAAGAAATCCCGATAGATATGTAATGATAGCATCCTATGTTAGAAGAAGACTTCCAGAGCTAAAAAGAAAATACTATATTAAGGCGCAACAACTTGCCGAGCAATCACCATACAATAAGGTTCTAATAAAGGACAGTGCCAAATTAGGCATTATTGCATCAGGCATAACTTTCACCTACGCTAAAGAGGCACTAGAGATTCTTAGACTAGAGGATAGGATTTCAATATTAAAACTAGCATGGCATAGTCCCCTACCTAAGAGACTTATAGCAGACTTTCTAGCTCAACATAATGAAGTATTAGTCTTAGAAGAAATAGATCCTGTAATAGAAGAACAAGTTAAAGCAATAGCTTTTGAACATGACCTTAAACCTAGAGTTTACGGTAGACTCACAGGACACATACCAATGGAGGGAGAGATACGTACAGAGACCGTGATAAATGCTCTTTCCGCCATTCTCAAACTAAATAGGAGACTACAATATGATGACCCTGAAGAATTGAAGAAAGTAGTGGTTAGAAGAATACCATACTTATGTCCAGGATGCCCACATAGAGCATCATATTATGTACTAAAATACGTCTTAAACAAGCTAGGCAAAAAGTACGTGATAACTGGTGATAGAGGATGCTATAATCAAGGAGTTCATCCGCCATTGAGAGCTATAGATACATGTATTTGTATGGGCGCCAGTATAGCTATGGCCCATGGCTTTTCTAAAGCACTAGAAGATTACATTACTGTAGCCGTTATAGGGGATTCTACATTCTTCCATGCAGGGCTTCCAGCATTAGTTAATGCAACATACAATAATTCAAAGCCATTAATTGTAGTCTTAGATAACCAGTGGACGGCAATGACAGGACTTCAACCTAATCCCGCTACTGGCCTTACTGCAACACTAGAGCCTACACTTAAATTCTACCCTGAGGCAGCATCAGAAGCTTTGGGAGTAGACTATGTTAAGGTTGTTGACCCATACAACATTAGTGAGGCAATTAAAATTGTTCATGAAGCAATAAAGTACATTGAGGAAAAGGGTAAACCAGCAGTTATAGTATTTAGACATCCATGCAGGATAACTGAGCTAAGAGAGCTTAAGAAGAAAGGATTTAAGCCTAACACATACGTTGTCGACGAAAGCTTATGTAAAGGATGTAAATACTGTATTACGGTCTTTGGTTGTCCTGCAATAGAATTTAATAGTCTAACCAAGAAGGCATCAATTAATCCGATAAAGTGCAACGGTTGTGGAGTCTGTTCACAAATATGTCCATTTGGTGCCATAAAGACAAAGAGCTAATATAAAGTAAGGGGTGCAAATAAGTTATGAGGACGAACATATTAGTTGTTGGTGTTGGCGGTCAAGGAGTAATACTCTTATCAACAATTATAGGCAGGGCCCTAACATTAGCAGGATTAGATGTAGTTATAGGTGAGACTAAAGGCTTAGCCAGAAGAGGGGGGAGCGTAGAGGCACATATAAAGGTAGGTGACAGCTATACATCACCACTAATACCTAAAGGACTAGCTGATGCCGTTCTGGCCTTAGAATTACTAGAGGGTTTAAGGTATATTCCTTGGCTTAAACGTGGAGGATGCGCGGTGATATCTGTTGAACGAGTACCCCCAATAAACACATTCCTATATGATGAAGAGAAGTATCCTTCAATCGATGATGCGGTAATGACTTTAAGAAGTTTAGCTAAAAAGTATAATTATAAAGTCTACTTAGTGAACCCGCTCAAATATGCCATTAAAGTAGGCAACCCCTTAACATCAAATGTTGTAATGCTAGGATTTCTAAGTAGAATACTCAACCTTAATATAAAGGAGGAATATATGGTAGAAGCGATTAAAAGCTCGGTCCCTTCAAAGACTATAGATGATAATATAAAAGCATACAAAATGGGCGTTGAATACGCTAATAATGCGCTAACGAAAAATCGTCAAGAGGACATAATAATCGATACATAATGTTACTAAGCTTTTTTGACATCGCTAGTTATAGCTTCCTCTACTCACACATTATATCATCTTAATCTAACTAATCCAGCTTTATATTGATTAAAATATTTCTATCGCCTTAGCTTATGGTTTTACTAGTTACACACATAATGGAGGAGGGTTAAGCTGGTGAGTCAGAATATAAAGAGAAGTAAAGGTGACAACATATTAGAGGAAATTAGAAAACTATTCGTTGATTTAGAAGATATAAACATACTAATAGATAAGGTTAAGGAAGCTCTAGAAGTATATGATCCATTGACTATAATAGAGAAGGCTCTTAGACCTGCGATGAATGAGGTAGGTAAGCTTTTTGAGGAGGGCGAATATTTCTTACCCGAGCTTATTGTAGCTAGTGATATGTTCAAAAAGATTATGGATACTCTTCTAAAGCCAAGGATTTATGCTGAGAAAAGAGAGTCTCAAAAGCTAGGGAGAGTTGTAATAGGTACTGTTGAAGGGGACTTACATGATATTGGTAAGAATATTGTGGCAACATTACTTGAAATAGCAGGGTTTGACGTTATAGATTTGGGTGTTGACGTGTCTGTTGAGAAATTTATAGAGGCAGTAAAGAAGTATAAGCCGGGCATACTGGCTATGTCTGCTTTGTTAACGTCCACGAAAGTGAATATGCGTAAAGTTATTGAGGCGCTGGAGAGGGAGGGTTTAAGAGATAAAGTTAAGGTGATAATAGGTGGTGCTGCTGTCTCAGAAGAATATGCTAGAGAGATTGGTGCTGATGCTTATGGTGCGACTGCTAGTGATGGTGTAAGAAAGTGTAAACAGCTTTTAGGTTTAAAATAATCATATTCTTAGTCAAATCCTCCTTGTAACTTACGTATAGCCTCTCGTATCATTTCCTTCTCTATGGCCTGCTTATGCTCTAAATCGCCTCTTACTCCTCTTAACCTCTTTGATAAATTGATTATAGCCTCTTCATGACCATAGCAGATTATTGTATCACCGACCTCTATTCTTGTATCGCCCTTAGGTGCACCGAGGTACCTTTCTTTACCGTTAACTCTACGGTAGATGCCTAAGACGATTATTCCTTCACGCTCTAACTCTAGCTCTTTTAACGTTTTACCTGCAAGCCAGCTATCCTCTTTAACCTTAAACTGTGATATGGTATATCCTTTACTTAAACCTAAGAGTTGTTCATAGTCGTATACTCGTATTGTTGTCCAACGGTCGAGTGCTTTTTCAAAAAGCTTTCCCATCCATTTATCAATAAGCTTTGACCTAGCAAAAAGGTATAATGCTAAAAGTCCTATAGCTAGCCATAACCCCCTATAGGCCATTTCTTCAACAGTTCTACCAACAAATGTTAATACCAGTGTTGCCATAGCAGATGCTATTCCGGCACTACCCAGCAACATTAAAATACGAATTATCTTCCTACGGACAGGATGTGAAACAACGACTTCAGATTCTGATGTAGTAAAGCCTGTTCCTGAAAATGCGGATTGAGCCTGAAAAGCAGCTATCTCCTTAGGCAGTCCGGTCATTTTGAGAGCTACCGTTCCTATTCTCACAACGATAATTGAAAACAAGATGACTAAGAGTAAAGTTATCAAGGCAACCATGCCACATAGACCTCTATTTATAAACTCGCATCTTCCACTTTTAGGAAACCAAGACATCTTATTATATAAACTTTAATCAAGTATTATATATTACAAGAGATAAGTAACAATAACACTATATTAAGGTAGAAAGCTTAAAAGAAGTAATCTCTAAACCCAGCTTCAAGCTCAAAACTTATCAGGGCGGACTGGAGTGAAAACGCTAATAACAAGAGATGAGCTTTATGAAAAGCTTTATGCGGGATTAGTAAACTTTATGATAGGTGATGCATTAGGCGCACCAATAGAGCTTTTACACTACAAGCTTATAGACAGAGTTTACGGTAAGTACGGTATCAAGGGCTTAGTTAGGCCTATACCTGGTCATCCTGCTAAAAAACTTAAACCATGGAGTGTAACTGACGATACTCGAGGGCTTATACTAACAATAAATACCATATTAAAGTATGACAGGCCATCAGTGAATGAGTATACCAGTGAGCTAATAGCATGGGCTAAAAAAGAAAGAATATTCGAAGTATACTACTATGGCCCATCAACTAAATATGCTATTAAGAGGCTTAATGAAGGAGCTAGCGTGGAGGAAGCTGGGGCTAAGGGGGAAACATGTGGTGGACCAATAAGGAGTATACCAGCTGGAATATTTAATCCATTAAAGCCTAAGGTGGCGGCGGAAGAGGCAATCTTGTACTGTAAGATAACCCATGGAACTTCAGTTGCCTTATCAGCTGCCGCAGCCATCGCTTCATTTGTTTCACTTTTATACACGAATGATATCGATTTAGCGTTAAAGAGTGCTATAGAGTTCGCTAAATGGGGATTTACTAAAGGAAAACTTACACCAGCTCCATCAGTGAGTGAAAGGATAAAGCTGGCTGTAAAAATTATGAAGAAAACTAAAGATCCCTATAAAGGGGCTAGAAGGCTCCACGACATAATAGGTATAGGTTTACACTCATCAGAGGCAATACCGATAGCATTAGGAATATTCTGTAAAATCCCGGATAGACCTAAGGAGACAATTTTTATCGCATTAAATATGGGTGGCGATACTGATAGTATAGCCGCAATTGTGGGTTTACTTACAGGAATTTATAGTGGTAAAGTAGCTGACAAAAACTATGCCAGACAGGTCCTCGAAAATAATGAGATAGACTTAGAATCGATAGTTAATAGTATGGTGAAGGTCATAAGTAAAAGAATATGAATAAGAGAATCACATCATACAATTATTGTTTAAGTAATGAATCAACGTACTGTATAAGATCTATAACTTCCTGCTTAATACTTATTGTTCTACGCTTAACCGTGACCTTTTCTCTAGTCAACTTATTATGAACCTGTTTCTTCGCTTCAATCCAAAATATTGATGTACCAAGGTACTCCCATATCTCTCTTTGACCTAAGTCTTGATCTAACTTGTATAGTAATTTAACTCTATCTTTAAGGTGTATTTCACTTAACACTTTTTCATCAATATTCAATTCCTTAAGTAAACTGTTAATAATAGTTGTTGAAGCCTATCCTAGCCCTGTATAATATGTATTCTTTGATTTCATTCTTATTCACTGGTATAATTCTTGAATCAAAGTATAATGGTCTCTCTAGCGCCAGACTCGTATGAGACGATATAATAGCTGCCGTAATACTAACTATTTTTTCAACTCTACCACTATAAATGTTAGAGTCATATACTAGTACATTCACCTCATCACTAATGATGTACGCTAATGGCAAAGAATACCTCTTCATGAGAACTGCGGCTGCATCAATTAGTGCATTATGTACCCTCACATCTCTAGGCCTTCTAAATCCCTCTAGCATCCTACCGAAGCCTACTCCATCAAGCCTTATGAAGAATGGTGTATTAGTATAAACTTCAACATCACTCTCCCTACGCTTAAATTTACACTCTAAAGTAGGTAAAGCGAGAGCCGATAACATGTTAACAATAGAGTTTAGTGAAGAATCCCTTACGAAAAACATACATCATCACATGAGTCTTAT
>CAZTBM010000001.1:81985-95348 GCA_964611985.1 uncultured Desulfurococcales archaeon
TAGAGTTTAGTGAAGAATCCCTTACGAAAAACATACATCATCACATGAGTCTTATATTCCTGTCATCTCACCTTTACATTAGTAGTAGCCTTGTATCCTGTAAAGTATGTCCACAAAATATCTAATATGAAACTACCGAATAATTATTTTACTAGCGATTGCAAGACTAAGAACAGTAAGTATCTTAACTAAGACTAAGGGTTCAAAGATGATACTTAAGGACTTAGGTATCGAGCTTTTATGGTTCGATAGCTTAGGTGCCAAATCTGCCTCCTTATACCTAGAGACAGCCCTAGGTGGCGTAGTTATAGATCCAGGTGCTGCAGCAATGCAACCTAGCTATCCCTTACCAGATCAAGAGAAGAGAGAGCTACGTAGAAGGGCTATTATGAGAATTGAGAGTTACTGTAGAAGGGCCAAAACTATAATAATAACACACTATCATTACGATCACTACTTACTTCCAGATGAGCCAATTATTAAAGACCCTAAGTCCATGTACTTGAAGGGCAGACTTCTTGTACTAAAGAGCCCCAATGTCTACATAAACGAGAGCCAATGGAATAGAGCAAGACTGTTCCTCCAAAAACTCATGTATATAACCGGTGACGACATCTCTAACTATCTTGAAGATCCTCCAGATGTAGACTTTCCAGACCCTGTTGAAAAACTGAATTATGCTATGAGTAGAAACTTTGGGGATTATACTCCTAGAAGACTAGAGTTACTAGAAAAAGGGAAAAGATGGTTTAGAAAACTTGTTGAACACTATTGGACCTCCAAATCCTGGATAAAGAACAATATCATCCTATGTGACAACACTAGAATAATCTGGGGTGACGGAAAGAAACTTGAACTTGGAGACACGATGATCAACATCTTAAACCCATGGTTCCATGGCATCGAATATGATAGAACAGGATGGGTTACACCAATACTAATAATCAAGAAGAACAATAAAATATTCTACACAAGTGACCTTATGGGACCCCAGATAGAAGACTACGCCTACAGAATAGCCGATATAAAACCCGATGTGATTATCGCTGATGGCCCCCCAACATACCTCTTCCCCTACATGCTTAACAGGATAAACCTGAATAGAGCCATCGAAAACATGATATATATTATTGAAAATTCTAAACCAAAGCTCATAATATATGATCACCATTTACTTAGAGAGAAAAGATGGAAGAAAAGAGTAGAACCAGTTTTTAAAACTGCTAAACGCATAGGAGTACATATTATTACTGCAGCTGAGTATATAGGATCACGTCCACTAATTGACACTATATAATTCAAGACACATTTTCATTAAAACAATCTAAAAATTCAAAAATTCTACTTCAATATTTTTAACTTCTACACATAGAGATAAAAGACCAAGACACTCTTAAAGAGAAGTTAGAGGATTTCATCAGCACCAGAAACCTTCTTCACTACTCCGTTTATCTAGCCTTCATCATCTCTGTAATTCTATGTTAGTAGGCTAATAATATACTTTGCTAAGTATAATAGGAGGAGGACTACTGTTAAGTATGTAAGCCATTTTATAATCCTTAATATATGGTCTCCATGGCTCCTTTTGAGTATTGACAATGACATTAATATCATTAAGATAATATATAATGCGATTATTGTTTGTGCTAAAGGCTTGTACATAGCTGTTACCGTTGTCAACTATTTTTCTAAAGGTTAATATTCTAGGTTGTGGATTTAAAGATTCAGTATGAAATAACATGTCAGTTATGAGGTTTGAGTATGAGTAGTCTCTTTGGCACAGATGGTGTTAGAGGCGTAGTTAATAGAGAGCTTACTGTTGATCTTGCCTTGAAGTTAGGGCTGGCTATAGGATCATATTTTGGTGAAGGTGCTAAATTACTCATAGGTCGGGATGTAAGATTTGGTGGTGAAATGCTGAAGCACGCTGTTATTGCTGGACTTCTCTCCACTGGTGTAAGAGTTTATGATGCCGGCTTAGTACCAACGCCATGCCTCCAGTATAACATTAAGGTTGGAGATTATGATGGTGGAGTAATGATTACAGCTAGTCATAACCCCCCAGAGTATAATGGTATCAAGGTTATCGGCTCCAATGGTGTTGAAATACCACGTGAAGCTGAAAAGGAGATTGAAGAGATATTCTTTGAGGGTAGAGTTAAACCTGTAACATGGAGTAGCGTAGTAAATGAGATTCATAAACACCCTAATGCTATAGAGATGTACGTTGATGGCATTCTCGAACATATAGATGTGAATAAGATTAAGGCTAAAAGGTTTAGTATAGTAGTTGACCCTGCTAATAGCGTTGGCACATTGTCTGCAACACTATTGGCTAGAAAACTTAATGTTAGAATAGTCACGGTTAATGGTAACCTTGATAGCGCTTTTCCTGGAAGAGAACCTGAACCTACAGTTAGCTCTCTTAAGGAAACTGCTGAAATAGTTAAGAGTGTTAATGCAGATTTCGGTGTAGGATTTGATGGTGATGCTGATAGAGCTATATTCATAGATGATAGAGGTAGGGTACACTGGGGCGATCGTAGCGCGACCATACTCTGTAAGTTTATTGCTGAAAAGGAGAAACGTAAAGGCAGAGTCTACACAGGGGTATCGTCATCCATCTTAATCGAAGAATACCTTAAGCCTTATGGTATAGAGATTGTATGGATGAAAGTTGGTAGTGTCGATATAGCCCACGCCATGCTCAAAGACCCCAATATTCTCTGCGGTTTTGAGGAGAATGGAGGATTCATGTATCCTAAACATCAATATGTTAGGGATGGTACAATGACTCTAGCTTTAATGCTAGAGCTTTTATCCAGTGAAAGAAGGAAACTATCTGAACTATTCGACGAACTTCCACAATACATTCCATTGAAAACTAAAATCCCAATGAAAAGAGAGGACGCATTAAAAGTAGTAGAAGCGTTAAAAGAGAGATACAAGAACTATAGGCTAATAACCATTGATGGTGTAAAGATAATGCTGAAAGACTCATGGATACTAGTTAGGCCCTCAGGGACAGAACCAGTACTTAGAATTATGGCTGAGGCTAAGTCTGAGGAGAAACTTAAAAAACTAGTTGACGAAGTAAAGAGTGTTATAAGCGAGGTGTTACTAAAGTGAAATACAGGCTTATGGATATACTTGCATGCCCTATATGCAAGAGTTTTCCTCTTAAACTAATAGTAATAAAGGAGAACCAGTACCCAGAAAGAAAAATAGAAATTGAAGAGAAACCATTATGCGAACTCTATTGCGGGCTTTACAGGAAGTATACTAAAGAAGTAAAGGATACCCCATGTGAAGAATGTATTAAAAAGGAGGTCGATGTTGGTATATTGATCTGTGAAAAATGTGGTAGATGGTATCCCATTTTAGATGAGATACCTAGAATGCTTCCAGATGAGCTTAGGAGTAAAAAAGAGGATATCACATTTCTAAAGAAGTATAGGGATCACATACCCGAGGAGGTTTTAGTAAACGGTAAACCCTTTAACCTTAAAAATGTGTGATACATTTCACTACAACTTATAGGTGTGAACACATATACTTAAAGATAGAAGCCTAAAATAGTAAGGTGCATTACAAAATGTATAATCCAGAGGAAGGGTTTTATGAGCATCTATCAGAATGGGTTAAAATGCAAAAACGAGTACTAGAGACAATAGAAAAGGTGAGTGAGGAGCTTAAGGACGCAGATAGATTATCCTTAATAATAGCTACTAGAACAGCATTCCAACATATAATGAGGACAATAAAGGCTTTCGACCAATGGTTACAAGACCCATTCGTAATAAACCATATGCCAAGGGAAATGATACTTGAAGTACAAGAAAAGGTATGGAAAATATTAAAGGAAATACTCGAATTAGATATCAAACATACAAGTGAGTTCAGAGATCACATAAACAAGCTTGCAAGAGAGGGCAAGCTAAGCCCACTACTTTGGACTAAACCCGAAAGGGCGCCAAGAAGGCCAACATTATCAACAACCATATAACATTAGATGTATAGACATATACTCGTAAAACCTAGTCTAAAAGTAACTCAAGACATCACTTATTTTTCTCCAAAGTACGTCTCTAATCTGGTAAGGAATACTCTGGGGGATAGATAAGTTTATGCTGAAGGAGATTTTCAGTAAAGTCATTAATATTACATTAGATGACACTTTAAACATTCTAGCAGAGTTTAGTAACATTCTAGATAAAGAGAGAAAGGGGAAAGGAGAGATCAAAGCTACTCATGGTCTTATAGAACTTCCCGGAGATAGAGGGCTTCTTGTATTAGGTGATGTTCATGGTGATCTAGGTACTCTTCAAGAAATACTCTTGAAGAGTGATGTAGAGAAGGCTATATGTGAGGATAAAGCATACCTAGTATTCTTAGGAGACTATGTTGATAGAGGATTATATTCTGCAGAAGTATACTTGATGATAGCCCATCTCAAAATAAAATATCCTGACAGAGTTATAACCTTGAGAGGAAATCATGAGCCTCCGCCTAACCTTACCCCACACCCCCATGACTTGCCGTATAGGTTAAGGGCAAAATTTGGTAGTGAGTGGAGTACTGTGTACCAGCGAATATTCACTACGTTTCAATTATTACCCCATGCAGCCATCTATAATGGAGAGATATTTCTGGTTCATGGGGGAGTACCAGTAAATGTAACCGAGCTAACTCTACATGATATAGCATATGCTGACATGCTATATCCAAAAAAGACCGTACTAGAAGAATTATTATGGAGTGATCCCGATGAATACATTGATGAATGGACATACTCACCTAGAGGTGCAGGTTACCTATTTGGAAGAAATGTTACTATGAGATTCCTTTCTAAATTTAACTTAAAATTCATAATTAGAGGTCATGAGCCTTGTGAAGGATACAAGTTTAACCATAATAATAAGGTATTAACATTATTCTCTAGGAAGGGTTCCCCATACTACAATTATAACGCTGCATTTCTTTACTTACGTAAAGGAGTTAGCTTAAGCTTTAATGAAATAAGGAGTGGTATAAGGCTAGTATAATAACAACTAGTTGTCAAAGGAAGGTTGGTTTAAAATAGTCTTCTTCTACCTCTCCTCCTTCTTGAAAGCATTGTTGCAAGCTCTTGTTCAGCATCAATTGATACGATTTTCGGTCTAACTTCATCTATAGCCTTCTCTAATTTCTCACACTCATCCTTACTCAGTTTATTACCAACTTTCTCTAAGAGCTCTTTACCATCACCTGTTATTCTAAGCTTCTTATTTCTAGGATTAGTTTCTAAAACTCCTACATAGAGTAGGGCAACTATGTCTTCATGTAAGGCTTTTGATGAGGGTACTCCGGCAATGTCGATAAAGTTATATTTGAGTTCGAAACCTTTATCCTTTAACTCCTTGACTAGATAATGTAAGGCTTTTTCACTAATTTCGCCGTATACGCTTATAATATAGGTTAAACGTATCTTATCCATATCTTTCATTATATCATTTATTGTTAATGCAGGTCTAGCTATTATCTTAAGTTCTTTACCAGGCTTACTTGACGATGACAATTATAATACCTCCTTGCTTTATCTAGGGGTATTTCTGATTAAAGGGCTATTTATCTCTTCCCGCTCTAATGTAACTTGATATCCTACGTTGTAAGATGTTGTATATTTCGTTTAGTGTAAGTCCTTTCCTTCTTAACACGTTAACCTCATACTTTAATATCTCCAACCCTGATTCTCCATAAATTCTTTTGTAATCTTCATTAAGCTTTTGCCACTCATCACTGTTTAAGGCTGTAGAGAAGTCGATGCTTTCCTTTTTTCTTGTTGGTATCTTTAGTTCTACATATATTTCTCTTACCCTATCCAAAACTAGACTTCTATATGTTATCACTATTAACACCATTAAAACGAGTAATTGTGCCGCTATACCTAAGAACATAAAGCTGAATGCTATGGCTTTAGAGAGATATAATAATTCTATAACTGCTGATAAGAATAACACGAGAATCATGTATGGTACTAACATGTAAATGTAACCTCTAGTTATATTACCCTTACTTAGTGAGAACTGATATGTTAACCCTATGAAGAAGAGTACACTTAAAGCATGAGCTGAAAGAGTTATAGCCTTAATAGTATCATGAACACTACCATGTATAATAACTAATGTTATACCAAATGATACAAGGAATAATATTGACATTAGAGTGGCAGTAATCCTACTCGTATTTAGGGTTAAATTAAAACGTTTATCAATTCTTTGCTTTAGTCTCTCAGTAACCTCACATAGTTGATGCTCAATATTAGTTAATTCTTGATCACTATATTTACCTTTAAGGAGAATATTATAAAGATCCGTTAAAACCCTTAACAAGTCTTTATGGCAGTTTGAGTTTACAATAGCCTCTTCATCATATTTTAAAATCTCAGTAAATAGTTTAGCTAGCTTTCTTTGCCGCTCCTCGCTTAATAATTCTATTCTATCACTAATCAAATTATAGAGTGTTATTAGGGCTTCCTTTACTTTCAAACGTAAGGTTAAAGTTTCCGACATGTTCAACCTCTGTCCTTAACACTCTCTATATACTTAGTTACATTCTATCTAAATAAAGAGTATTGTTTCTCCTTAATACCTTGATAGGAAAAGTTAATCTATATTCAACACAGTAATGTAACCTAGATATGATATGAAAGGGTGGAATAATGGTAGATATCATTGGTTTACTTTTCTGGCTTCTACTCTTTGCAGTATTAATAGCACCATACTGGCAGTACAAGAGCTTACAAGCAGCTAGACTAAGGCTCATAAGTGCTATTGAGAAGAAGTACGGATTTAGAGTAATTACTATGATACATAGGCAAGAAAGAATAGGCTTCCTTGGTATACCAATGTATAGGTTTATTGATATAGAAGATTCTGAAGCAATAATAAGAGCTATTAGAACAACTCCTCCAAACAAGCCTATAGCATTAGTGCTACATACCCCTGGAGGGCTGGTGCTTGCAGCCGCACAAATAGCAATGGCCCTTAAGAGACACCCAGCGAAGAAAATAGTCATAATACCACACTATGCTATGTCAGGTGGAACCCTTATCGCGTTAGCAGCGGATGAGATATGGATGGACCCTGATGCTGTACTAGGACCATTAGATCCCCAAATATCAACAAAAGCAGGTGTACATGTGCCAGCACCTTCAGTACTAAAAGTCGCCAAGAGGAAGGGCAACCAAGCATCTGATGAAACACTAATGCTTGCTGATGTAGCGGAGAAGGCTATAAATGAAATACAAGATCTTATAGTAAGGCTACTAAGGGACAAGTTAGGTGAAGAGAAAGCTAAAGAAGTAGCTATGAAGCTAACAGAGGGATCATGGACACATGACTATCCTATAACAACTGATGAAGCCAAAGCATTAGGCTTACCAGTAAAAACTGAAGTGCCTCCAGAAGTTTATGAGCTAATGGCACTATATCCGCAAACCCAGCAACAGAGACCAGGCATAGAGTACCTGCCTTACCCATCGCCCATACCCAGACCAAGATTTGGAAGATCTAGGGAGGGCTAGTTCGCATTTTGAAAGCTAGTATCAAGTTCATAGAGGAACATAGAATAAAGCTAGTAGTGGAAAATGACACTAAAGACTATTTAGAGATTAAGGGTATAGAGTTTTATCGACGAGGAAAACTAAGTAAGGTATTATCGATTATCATATCTCTCATTATTTTAGCGATCTTAGCCTTTGTTATAGTGGATATTCTCGACCCTCTATTAACAATAGTTTTAATAGCTGTAATCACAGCCTCTCAGATATCCCAGTCAATAGTTCGTCTACTTAGAAAGAAAGGATATAGGAGATCAATACTAGATAAGTGTGTATATGTGTATCCCTTGAGAACAATTATATCTCCTGGAAAGAGAGTAGAATATACAATACCGCTTGTTAAACCAAGACCAGAATATCTCGTAGTTAAAGCATCGAAAGGTAAAGCTGTAATCGACATTCCTGGTGTTGAGAAGCGTAAAAACTTAAAGATCAAGAGAAAGGTCAGACGCCGCTGAACTCTTCCTCGGACCCCCAACCCCTAAGGGCTCTGTACTCAAAGGGTTACATCATCCCGTAGATTAAATTAATCTCTAAGTTATTAAGTGTTAGTTCTCTTCCTACTCTCTATCACCTTATCTATATCCATGAGCCTGCCCAGTCTTATGCTTTGTGGGCGCACTTTCTCAACAACACTAAAGCGATCTTTAAGGGTGTTTATATAGTTTAGGAATAACACGTAAGCTTCAAGTAGCGCCTTTATCTCCTCTTGAAATACATTCATAGGATTAGCTGATAATACATAATCTAGATTCTCTCTTACCCAATTACACGCCTCTGATACGTGAATTGTATTACATGTTACATTAAGGATTAGTGGATACATTTTACAGGATAACGGTTTAATACTATGTATTCTACATAACTTACTATTCCTATCATAGAATGGACAATAACCTTTAATAAGCCATTTATAAGCTACTACAACATATAACTCCTCATCATCACTATTAACCCTGTAAACTTCATAAGGCTTAAAGGTAATGCTATCTTTTATTTTAAGCTCTTCAGCCTTATTCCTAATTATCTCCCTTTCATAAGGGAATATGATAGGAGCTTCAACTTCACTAGAGAAATAGCAACACTTGTCACATCTAAGACACGTAAAGGTTTTGCTCACAATCACACACCTATATGGGAAAAACATTAATACACTTATTTAACTAATACGTTAAAGGAGGTATATACATGTAATGAGCCGTAGAAGGAAGAAGGGTAAAGAAAAACCTAAAGCAAAAGAAAGAGAGGAAGTTAAATTCGATACCATATGTAAGGCTATTAACATAATAGCCTTAATAGCATTAATCTTAACGCTTATAGCAACAATATTATTCTTAACAGGTATACCATGGAATGAAATGCTAAAGATGTGATGATGAAGGGTGCAAACTCCAATAACCAGATGAAGAGATAGAAGGGGAATATACAACTTCTGAGCATTATCAAACTAATAGTCAGTTCATGAATGGTTCTTCACTACTTCCGCACTCGGCAAAATCATCATCCAAGATTACTTAAGATACACACCCACTAATATACATGCTGTTCTAGTATAAAGATTTAATAAAAATTAAGGGCTTTTGCATTCTATTTAACGCCAAGTTAATAAAGTAGCTTTACAAACTTCAAGACTAGACGGTTGGAGGGTAAAGATTATGGGTGGTAGACAGAGAACCTCGCTATTCATGGATCTGGAAGAGAAGAGGAGCACAAGTACAGAAGAGAGGACAGGTAGAGAGAGAGGTAAAAAGTCAAAGAAAAGGTAAAGCCATGTTAAGAGTATAAGCCTATGAGAGACACTACCTTACCTCCTAAACATATTTTTGAGCTTTACATAGCAATACCTGCTAGTCTGACACTAACAGAGCATACATTACTATTAAAAACAGTTAAAGTGGGGTTTATAGCAAGAGCTCTAGCAATATATAGGGTAAATGGAGTAATAGTATACATTGATAGAAATGAGGCATTAAAAGAACTACCTTTAATAAGAGATATACTTGAATACTTGACGATACCACCGTATTTAAGGAAGAAGCTTGTACCGTTAAAGGATACACTAAAGTATGCTGGGCTACTGCCACCACTAAAGACACCTAACCACCCTCGGTCTAAGGGAGTAAGCGATGGAGAGATCAGAGAGGGCTTAGTACTATTGGTCAAAAGAGACGTAGCCTTAGTTGATATAGGACTCAGTAAACCTGTTAAGCTAAGGAATAATAAAGTTAAAGTAGGCCAAAGAGTCATAGTTAAGATTCATAAAAAGAATAATGAAGTATACTGTACTCTTACGAAACCATATGGCTACTGGTGTTATATGGTTCATACTTCAAAATCTCTACGAGATGTTTTAAAGTTTAGAAAGTGGGATTTAAAGATTGCAACATCAAAGTATGGTACAAGCATAGTTAAAGTAAAGGATGAATTGAAAGATAAACTATTGGAATCTAAGAGCATTCTTGTAGCCTTTGGCTCACCATTTGAAGGGCTGTGGGAGATAGCTAAAAGAGAGAACATTAGCTTGAATAGGGAATTCCATTACATATTAAATACTATACCGAACCAGGGTACAGAAACCGTTAGAACAGAGGAAGCTCTTTACGCTACACTTGAGGTTTTAAGCATTATAGAAGCAGAGAACTTATAAACTACATATTCATATTATCCGTGCAGACTAATAGTGGGTGCTAAAGATGGGGCATAGGAAGAAGAGTGCACCACGTCGAGGAAGCTTAGGCGTTAGGCCACGTAAGAGAGCTTCAAGAATAGTACCCAGAATAAAGACGTGGCCTGAGGTCAAACTAGATACTCCTAAGCTACTTGCATTCCCAGCTTACAAAGCTGGTATGACACATGTCTTCATACTTGACGATAGAGCACATATTCCACCAGACGAGTCAGAGTATAGTGAAAGATTTAGACCGGTAACTATTCTGGAGGCTCCACCAGTTTACGTTTTAGCAGTGAGAGTATACAAGTATGATATGACCCGTGGTTACCAGACATTAACCGAGGCTTGGACTAAACCACCAAAAGAATTGGAGTTACATAGGAAGATACCAACACTACCAGAGAATATTAACACAGAGGAAATGGTAAAGAAACTACTAGAGCTAAAGGATCAAATAGCTGATGTAAGAGTTATTGTTGCAACACGACCGAAGCTTGTAGGAGGTCTTTCAAAGAAGAAACCTGACCTACTAGAGATAAAAGTTGCAGGAGGAACAATACGGGATAGACTAGACTATGCCCTAAAAATACTAGGTAAGACAGTAACCGTGAAGGATGTATTTGATGAGGGCATGTGGGTTGATGTTATAGGGGTAACTAAGGGTCACGGATTTACAAGTGTCATACAAAGGTTTGGTGTAAAGGAGCTACCAAGATGGCATAAACACCGTAAGGGTAGTAGAAAAATAGGTTCAAGAAGCCCAGGTATAGGAACAATAAGCCCAACACCACAGCCAGGGCAATACGGATTCCATAGGAGAACAGAATACAATAAGAGAATACTGAAGATAGGAGATAACGGTTTAGAAGTAACACCTAAAGGCGGCTTCATAAACTATGGAGTAGTGAAAGGACCCTACATAATACTGGAAGGATCAGTTCCAGGGCCTAAGAAGAGACTCATAGTATTAAGATATCCTATGAGGCCACCACCATACATAGTTAAAGGTAAACCTCAAATAACCTACATAAGCTTAGAGTCAAAGCAAGGTGCATAACCATGAGCACATATTTAACATTAAAAGTACCCATTTTATCATTAGATATAAAGAGGCCTGTATATGATCTCGAAGGTAACGTTATTGAAGAAATCGAGCTTCCACCAGTATTTACTGTACCAGTTAGAGTAGACCTAATTAGAAGAGCATTCCTATCAGCATTCACAGCTAGACTTCAACCTAAAGGAAGAGACCCAATGGCAGGTAAGAGAACATCAGCTAGAAGCTTCGGTGTAGGACTTGGACTAGCGAGGATTCCTAGAGAGAGACAGCTAGGTAGAGGTAGATTCGTAGTCAGCACTGTCGGTGGTAGGAGAGCATTCCCACCAACCCCGCTAAAGAGACTTCATGAGGAAATCAATAAGAAAGAAAGAAAAATAGCAGTAATGAGTGCATTAGCAGCAACAGCAAGTAAATATTTTGTTGAGAGACGGGGCCATGCAGTAATACCTGAAAAACCACCAGTAATAGTAGTGGATGATATAGTTAACATACAATACACAAGAGACTTAAAGGAAGCACTTAAGAAGCTAAAACTATGGAATGATGTCATAAGGGCTCAAGAGGGAACGAAAATTAGGGCTGGAAAAGGCAAAATGAGAGGAAGAAGATACAAGACTCCAGTAAGCCTCCTAATAGTAGCTCACGACACAAGTAAACTACTACTTGCTGGAAGGAACCTACCTGGAGTTGACATAGTAACTCCTCAACAACTAAGTATACTACATTTAGCACCTGGCGGTGTACCAGGAAGATTAACTGTGTATACTAAGACTGCTCTACAGATATTAAATGAGAGATTCCCGGTGAAAATAATATGAGCGTAGACCCATACAAGATACTCATAAGACCCCTCCACACCGAAAAAGCCATTATGAAGATAGAGAGGGAGAATACACTAGTATTCATAGTGGATAGAAGAGCGACAAAACATCAGATAAAAGAGGCTATTGAAAAAGTATTTAATGTTAAAGTGTTAAGAGTCAACACTTTAATAACTAGTAGAGGAGAAAAGAAAGCATACATAAAGTTAGCACCAGAATATAAAGCTGACGAGATAGCAACAAGACTAGGACTATTATAAAGACAGTTTATTAAGTTTTTACCATAAGCATTTGAGTGAACAATAAATTATAGTATGATAAAAAGAATGCATTGTTTCGCCTTTAACCTTCTTACACTTTAGGTGAAACCTCAATAATCAAAGCCTTCCCAGCAACAAATCCTGCAATAACCAGAATTATGATTATAGTCATGGAGATATAATGAGGCGTGTCTATGGCCTTACCCTCAGCAACAATTAACCCTGTTAGAGTCGCATTGAGTCATACGATTAGTACGAAAATACGATCTTTAGGTATTACCTGGTATTTTACTTCAGACAAGCTGAGAAGTAATACTCGAATTCAATGATACGCTTAATGGTATTGTCTGGGGCCTTTCAATGATTATAGTGCTTGTCGGCGCTGGAGTGACCGTCAGCATTCTCGGAGGCTTCCATAAGATTAGAAGGTTCAAGGTTGCATGGAAGACTATGTTGTGGAAGGGTGGCGCTAGGGGAGAAGTACATCCATTTAAGATATAGGCCATGGTCATGGCGCTACTATCGGTGTAGGTAACATTGCTGGTACTAACACAGCTGTACATCTAAGAGACCCGATGCAGTATTCTGGATGTGGGTTTGTGAAGTACTAGGTATGGCTTTGAAGTCAGCAGAGGTAACACTAAGCCTATGGTCTAGAAGAGTTCTACTTGATAGTAGAATCAAAGGAGGGGTAATGTATTATATTGAGAAGGTTCCAGTAGTCGGCTCAATACTAGCCTTACTTTTCGCATTATTCGCTTGGATAGCCGCCTTCGGTATTGGAAACGCTGTATAGGCAAACAACGTTACTCTTGGTGCAGAGTACATAGCTAAGGTCTTTGGCATAACTGATCTAACAAGCATATTCTACGTTAGACTTGGTGTCGGATTATTCTGCATTTATCGCAGCAATAGTCATTATTGGCGGTATCAGGAGAATTGCTGAAGCCG
>CAZTBM010000001.1:95448-99392 GCA_964611985.1 uncultured Desulfurococcales archaeon
GCATTTATCGCAGCAATAGTCATTATTGGCGGTATCAGGAGAATTGCTGAAGCCGCCTACATTATGGTACCATTCATGTGTGCATAGTATATAATCTTCGGTATTGGTATATGGATAGCAAACATACATAGACTACCAGATACCATAGCCAAAATATTCACATATGCATTTACACCCATGGCTGCAGCCGGTGGCTTAGCAGGCTGGGTCGTCTTTGAAGCAATAAGGTATGGTTTCGCAAGAGGACTATTCTCCGATTAGGTAGGCTTAGGAAGCGCCCCATTAACCTATGCTCATGCAAAATCTGATCACCCAAGTAGTCAAGGATTCTACGGTGTATTCGAGGTATTTATGGACACTATAGTCGTATGTTCAATAACCGTTATCGCAAACATAGTCACCAACGCTTACATTGAGAGACCTGACTTATCAGGTGCAGCACTAGCTATGGGAGCATTCCATAGAGTATATGAAGCATTCGCTCCACTAGTTCTAGGTTTAGCACTAATACTCTTCGCCTACACCACTATACTAGCATGGGAGTTTTACGGTGAGAAGATTGCAAGATCGTTCCTTAGAGTAGTATGGATGCCACCAATTGTTGGTGCAGCTATCGCACCACAACTCTTCGAAACCTTCTGGACATTCTCAGACGCCTTCAACAGCCTAATGGCTATACCAAACCTAATAACAGTAGTCTTCCCCGCACCGGTAGCTGTCAAGTTACTCAAAGACTTCTATAGTAGACACATATATGAAACTGGAGAGATGCCAAGACCTGAATCTCAGTCATCAACTGTTAAAGTGCTAATGTCACTCGCTAAGGACTATCTAAAGTTCATGTTTACACCGACAATTTTTATCTTTAACTAAAATGTAATATAACGATAATTAATAATTAGAGGTTAAATTAATCATACTTTACGCTTATTTAAGGTGTAGTATATTCTAGGTACATTAAAACGCTAGCAACTATGGCTATTAGCAGATACACCACTATTGCAAGCAATAGTATATCCTTGCTGTTAGGTCTACGCCGCATTGAGCTCGCCACCTCCATCACAGACTTAAATACTTATTATTTTAAATCGTTACGGCGTTAGAATATATAAGTATATATACGTCTCACTCTCTCCTATAGATACCGGTGAGTATTTTGAAGTCTATAGAGACCCTACGTAGAGTCCAATTAACTGGTGGTGGAACATTAATAGTCTCACTACCTAAAGAGTGGACTAAACGTGTAGGTCTAAAGCCTGGAGACTATGTATCATTTATCTCTGAGCCCGATGGATCACTTAGAGTTCAGCCTTCAACTAAGCCTACAGTAGAGAAGGAATCTACATCAATAACAATAGATAGAGGAGTAACATCTACAGTAGTTATTAGAGAATTGATGTCAAGATATTTATCAGGGTACAAGAGTATCACCATAATGTTAAAGAGCTATACACCCTCTATAATGAACGTTTTGAGAGAAGCCGTATCTAAGAAACTTGTTGGAGCCGAAATAATAGAAGAAGAAAAAGACAAGATAGTAATCCAGATACTAGTTAACATACATGAATTACCTACACCAACAATAATTAAGCGTATGGTCAGAGTCGTTGACGGAATGATCTATGACACCCTATATGCCCTATCAAACTTCGACGAAGGAGTACTAAATAGTGTCATAGACAGAGACGATATTGTTGACAAATTCTATCTATACGTTGTTAGACAGTTAAACTCTGTTATAAGAGGACTCTATAGACCACAGGATGTCGGATTACAAAATCTAAGAGAGATACTAGAGTATAGGGC
Organism: uncultured Desulfurococcales archaeon; assembly: GCA_964611985.1. Lineage (GTDB taxonomy): Archaea > Thermoproteota > Thermoprotei_A > CAZTBM01 > SZUA-1508 > SZUA-1508. The sequence continues at coordinate 97,255 of CAZTBM010000001.1, forward strand.
ACTTTCAAAGAGTATAGAAAGAATAGGTGATCATGCCCAAAAATTAGCTAAAAACATTATGGAGATAGGGAAGCAGGGAACAAAATTACCTAACGAGATCACAGGAAACATAGTTAAACTTGGAGAGGAAATTAGGGGATGCTTCAATGAAGCTGTTAAATCATTCTTAGAGAAGAATAAGGAGTTAGCTCATAAAGTATTAATAACCATAGAGACCGATGTTGATAAGAAAGTTGAATCAATAATAAACAGGAGTATTCTAGCATCACTTGACTTCATGTCAATAATGTCACTAGGACTCATAGAAGATAGTTTAAGAAGAATACTTGACTATAGTATGGATATAGCTGAGTTAGCCATAGACATGACAGCCTAAGCCTCTCACCTTTTCAGCAAAATATCCTTTGGTGTGAATTATGAATACATGTCTTAAGTCTAGAGACGTGTATAGACTCGATATTAACTCTAAGTTTCTCGGCATAAATCCAAGAATTCTTATGGAAAATGCCGGATCTAGAGTGGCAGATTACGTCGAGGACATAGCTAAACAACTTGGGGTATTGGATACAGTAGTTATATGTGGATTAGGCAATAATGGTGGCGACGGATTCGTTACAGCACGACATTTAGCATCAAGAAGATTTAACGTTACAGTGGTTCTCCTAGGGAACCCAAGCAACATTAGAAGTAGTGAAGCTAGAGAGAATTGGCAACTACTATCAAATTTAATGATGAATATCAAACAAGTTGTTATCAAGGATGCCACACAGCTTGATCAATTAGAGAACATCCTATCTAAGGCTAAAGTGGTTATTGACGCAATACTTGGTGTTGGTGTAAAGGGTGCAGTTAAAGGATTCTATGGTAAAGTAATAGAACTCATAAATAGGGTTAAGGATGAAAAAAGATACATCGTAGTGTCAGTTGATGTACCCAGCGGCTTAGACGTTGACGAAGGTCTAGCTCTAGGACCCTTAGTCAAAGCAGATTATATAGTGACATTTCACGCTCTGAAACATGGACTAAACAATGTGACAGGGGAAATAAAAATCGCTAAAATTGGTATACCGAGAGAGGCTGAGGTATTCTGTGGTCCAGGTGATCTAATATACTTTAGGGAGTTTTTATGGCGTAGGAGAGAGTGGAGTCACAAAGGTGATTATGGGCGAATACTCATCATTGGCGGTAGTAAATACTATAGTGGAGCTCCTGCTTTAGCTGCCCTCTCAGCTTTAAAAGTAGGTGTAGACTTAGCAATAATCGCCTGCCCAGACGTAATAGCTAATGTTATTAGAGCTTACGCACCGAACATTATAGTTCACCCAGTTGATGGTGAAATCATACGTAAAAAGCATGTTAAAGGGTTAATTGAGTTCTCTAAAAAGTTTGATGCAATAATTGTTGGTCCAGGTTTAGGCTTAGATGATGAAACATTAGAAGCTATCTATGAATACATAGTTAACGTTGGTAAAAGCAAGCCTTTAGTGATTGACGCTGATGCCTTGAAAGCTCTAAGCAAACGTGGTCTGCCTAAAGAAGGGATTAAAGCCATTTTAACACCTCATGAAGGTGAGTTTAAAATATTATTCGGAGATACCGAGCTAAGCAAGGATCCCAATATTAGGGGCAATATCGTTAAGAGAAAAGCAGGCGAGTATGGACTAGTTATTGTTCTTAAGGGCCATATTGATGTGGTATCTGATGGCATCAAAACTAAGCTTAATATGACAGGTAATCCAGGCATGACCGTTGGAGGCACGGGAGATGTTCTCTCTGGCTGTATTGGTGCATTCCTATCACAGAAACCTCAACTATTATTTGAGTCTGCAGTAGCAGGTACATTCTTAACAGGGTTTAGTGGAGACCTAGCATTCAAAGATCTAGGTTATTCCCTCACGGCTACCGATGTAATAGAGTATATACCTAAAGCACTAGCTGTTATAAGGGAGAAGTATTTCTCATAAGATTAATTTTTATTCTAAACCTCACGTTTCTATACCTGAGGTGTATTTATTGAGAGTCTTCTGGTCAGGCAATATTGCAGCTGCCGAAGGAGCATTAAAAGCAGGATGCAAATTCTTTGCCGCTTACCCTATAACTCCAGCAAGTGACTTAATGATTTATATGGCCCAGCATAT
>CAZTBM010000002.1:0-79147 GCA_964611985.1 uncultured Desulfurococcales archaeon
CTAAAGAAGCATATAAAATGGCTAGAGTAGAGCCTAAAGATATTGACGTAGCTGAAGTTCACGACTGTTTCACTATAGCAGAAATATTAGCCTACGAGGATTTAGGCTTCTGTAAGAAAGGTGAAGGGGGAAAGCTGATTGATGAAGAAGAAACAGAGATTGGAGGAAGAATACCCGTTAATCCTAGTGGTGGCTTAAAAGCTAAGGGTCACCCTGTTGGCGCTACAGGTGTTGCACAAATAGTCGAAATAGTTACGCAATTGAGAGGAGAGGCAGGGAAAAGACAAGTATCTAATGCTGAAATCGGATTAACACATAATATCGGTGGAACGGGAAGCTCATGTGTTGTTCATATTTTCAGTAGAAGTAAGAGGTGAAAGATAATGAGCAGACCTAAATCTCCTAGGATATGGCAATTAGCTGAAAGAAGATATAGGCTACTAGGTGTTGAATGTAAGAAGTGTGGAAAAAGATACATCGGGTTAAGAAAAATATGCCCTAACTGTGGCTCAAAGGAGCTAAGAGATGTAGAGCTAAGTAGGATAGGGAAACTATACTCCTATACTATAGTTCATGTACCTCCAGCCGAGAAGGAGCATGAAACACCATATATTATAGGCATAATAGAGCTTGATGACGGCTGCCGTTTAACAGCAGAAATAGTTGATTGTAATCCAGAAGAACTAAGGATAGGTATGCCCGTAGAAATGGTATTTAGGAAAATTGGTGAGGAAAGTGAAAGTGGGATAATATATTATGGGTATAAGTTTAGGCCTAAACTCTAACATTTCTTATACATTTTTACATTTAGATTGGTATCTCTTCAAGATCCAAAGGGGCTATAACCTCTAATTCTCCTACATTGAACCTTCTATTAGGAAACTTTTGGAAACCCAGATGAAATAGTATCAGTTTTTTCACTTTAGCCCTAATGGCGGCTTCTATGGCCTGACTTGTTGTAGAATGCCCTATACTTACAGCTAAATCGGCGTTTTCATCATCGAATGAGGCTTCATGTATAAGGATATCCGCTCCTAAACTGAAGTCGACAACTTTATTAGTTGGCTTAGTATCTCCGGTATAGACAACTATCTTTTCAAGACCATTCACTTTAACTACAAATTTATATGCAACTGAGGGTACTGTATGTTCCATTTCTAAAGCGTAAACTTTAAGGTAGTCGTCAACATATATTGTGTTTTTTCCTGTAACATCCGTGAAGAACGAGTATCCTAGTATTATACTTTCCCTTACTCCACCATAGTTAAATAAGTTCTTGATATGTTTCTCACACCAGTATGGTGCATGGACTTTTATCTTCTCTCTTTCGGTAATACCCATTTTGTAAAAGTTTATAGCTAATCCTGGCAGTCCTAAGGTATGATCTCCATGATGATGAGAGATGAATATGGCTTTTAATTTATTCGGATCAAGACCAGCTTTAAGATACTGTCTTGAGCAGGCCTCACCTGCATCAATCATGTAGTGTCTACTTTCCAGATCTAGAATTATTGATGGAAAACCTCTATCGGGCGATGAAATCCAGCCTCCACTTCCTAGGATAATTATCCTAGCTTTCATATATTATTCACCAGCCTAGTACACTCCCTGCTTCATAGCGGTAATTGCGATTTAATTTTATTTAAGTAGTTCTCTAATACCTTCATCAACGATGCCTTGGGCTTCATCTACAGGGACTTCAAGGATATTAGCTACTTCATCTAATGGTTTACCCTGGACTACACGCGCGATTATACCAATTAGATGCTTATTATCTATATCATCTAACTCTTGCCTTTTAGCAAGCTCGTTTAATACGGCTAAGTAAGCTGCATCATGTGCTGACTCAAACTCTAATTTTCCAGAGAGATACCCCTTAAGTCTTCTTTCCTGTTCTTCACTTAACTTAATGGTTGGGTTAACTGTTACATGACAGTGTTTGAGTATTAGTGCTATTTTTTCTGCAGCTAAATCTCTATAAATACTATGTGCTAATAGTAAAAGTCTCCATTTAAATACTCTTACTACATTATCTATCAATGGTATAATATTACTCTTTAACGCCTTAATTACAGCGATATTCTTCTCTCCTGTGACTTTATTGTATCTTGGTGAAACATAGAATACTCTATACCCGTTCTTTAGCCAGTATTCTAGAACATCATGTCTCGAGAATATGCTACCGACCCAGTCAAATCCTTCACTTAAGGCTTCCTCTTCAAACCTCTTTAGTAGTGTACTTCCCAAACCTCTCCTTTGTAATGATGGAAGTACGGCTATCCTCACTATTCTCATCCCCCTACTTTCATGGAGTTTTGGTTCATATAATTCAAGCTTGTTTAAAACTAATCTAGCCGCTCTAGGATGAGAACTCTCCTCTGTAGAGTACTCAAGAACGGCAACTAGTCCATTACGATCTTTCAATCCTCTTAATCCGTGATGGGGTGCATCAAGCATCATCAGAATGTCGTCTGGTTCATTCCTATAATGAGCGAGAACTAATATTGAATATGCTTTACTAAAAAGTTCTACATCGGATGAAAAAGTTGATGGAGGTAACTTCACATACTCTATAGGGGTCTTGACATGTATTATTTCTGGGGGTTCAGCTTTTAACATGAATGTGGTATAAATCCATGACTCTAGGGGGTCTCCTGGCGGGTATCTTACTGGTAATTTCAGTTCCTTGACTATTAACGGTCTCGGTAGTTGATCTAACAAGAGGTTAGTGAAAACTCGACCACTACCCTCATACCCGTGAACTGTAGTTGCTAAAATACTTTTACCACTTCTCCACGTTAACCTTCTAACTCTAGCTATACCAACAGCTGCTGCTTCATCAATTACTATGAGAACTCCTGGCTCAGCAATACTAGGATGCTTAAAGTATATTCTAAACCATGGACCTTGAACTCTAAATATTAAACCTTCATATTCCACAGTCTTATATTTCACTTTAAGAGTATCTAAGCCCTTAACCAACATTCTCATAAGGCTTTGTACACCATAAATATCTGCTGCTATTTGAACGGGCCCACAGATACGCCAGTATACTGTAAGAGCTAAACCTATTAATGCACTCTTACCCCTACCCCTATCACCTATAACTGTAAAGCATCTTGACCTCCCACGTATGAAATTTGCATACTCTTCTAATGCTAGGGCTTGATCAGTATTTATTGCTAAATTAGCTAGTGATTTAGGTATACCCCTTCTAGACTTAAAGTCTACGGGTTTTGGTGGTTGTGGAGCCTTAACCCCCCTTAATACCCTGTACACTTTAACCTCTTGAGATCCAACATTTAACCATAGTATATTCCTACATTCATTTATCCTATTGATTAGGTATTTTCTATACTCTCCCCTACCACCTATAACACCAGGATTCCATGAATCTATAGGTGGTGTTAGTAGAGTTAAAAGACCACCTCGTCTCACCATTTCCCCAACAGCGCAATGAGGTTAGGTCTTAAATAACCTGTTGAAACTACAATAACCATATCATACTCGCTACCAAGTAACTTATTTACATCAATATAACTAGCATAGAGAACTCTATCATCACTTACTAATCGTGATAAATTCTTCCTCAATTCCATACTAGCTATAGCTAATATTCTATCATAATCACATGAAGAAATGATGTTAGAGACTGTACTCTCAATATCAGCTGAGGTTATAAAGGCTAATCCTCGATACCCTGTATCCCTAAGGGTATCAGTGTACTCCCTAAACGTCTCAAATATTTTCATAAATTACTTTCACCTTACTTAAGGCTAAGCTGTTCTAGAATAGTATATGCTCTAATATTTAATGTTTGTAAAGTGCTAAATTTAAGGTATGATACACATTTAGTTTGTAGGTCCTATGTGGTGATAAAATGCTACGGCAGAAGACAGTTACATTTATATTCCCTTTTAACTATATAGTCCTCACTGAAGTATCACAATTTCCCTATCCTTTGACCCTCTGACTCCATAGAGAAGTCCCTTACCAGCTTCATCTTCGTCCAGGAGTATCTCTGGCTGTCTAGTCATGAGTAAAACGCTAGCATACTCTGGAGTTAAGTTGGGAAAACCCTGTAGTACTGGTTTATGGAGAAGCTGTAAACAGGTAATATCTTCGATATATTTTAGTAAAGATAATGCATTATTAAGTTGTATTGTTATAGATATCGTGAATTCCATTATCTTAAAAGAGACTATTAAATAGCATATTTAAGGGTGTATTCCATGATAATAAAATCTCTAGAGTTGTACCATATAGCTATGGAGTTGAAGGAGCCTCTTACATTAGGTTTTGGATTAATAAGGAAGAGAGAAGCAGTAGTAGTGAAGGTTGTGGATGAAAAAGGCAATGTAGGTTGGGGAGAAGTAATATCAGGAGAAGGTCCATGGTATACTTATGAAACAATAGAAACAGCAATACACATAATTAGAGATTATATAGTACCATTAATTAAAGGTAAAGTAATAGATCACCCTAAAACATTCCATAATATTGTATCTAACATTAGAGGACATAATATGGCTAAAGCGGGTATAGAAATGGCTCTATGGGATCTTTATGCTAAAGAGCTAAACATGCCATTATCTACTATTCTAGGTGGAGTAAAGCATAGAATTGACTGTGGAGTTAATTTAGAAGTAAAGAGCAATATAAATGAACTATTAAGGGAGATAAGTTATTATCTTGATCAAGGCTATAAAAGGGTGAAGATTAAGATTAAACCAGGATGGGATGTAGATATAGTTAGGAGAGTCAAACGGGAATACCCCGATATACCTTTACAAGTAGATGCTAGCGCTGCATATACCCTAAGTGATTACACGGTGTTTAAGAGGTTAGATGAATGTAATCTTGAAATTATTGAACAACCACTACACTATGATGATTTAGTAGATCACGCCCTACTACAAAGACTTATTAGAACTCCTATATGTCTTGATGAAAGTATTAAGTCAGCTCGTGATGTTAAAGCTGCATATAGGCTTGGTAGTTGTACAATGGTGAATATTAAACCTGGAAGAGTTGGTGGAATTACTGAAACCCTAAAAATACACGACCTATGTGTAGCTATTGAAATGCCCATGATAATAGGGGATACACTTGAAACAGGTATTGGTAGAGCGTTCTTAGTTTCAATAGCTTCTCTGCCAAATATTAAACATCCTAATGAAATTCCAGCAAGTAATAGGTATTATGGGGAAGATATTGTTGAGCCTCCATGGATTCTAAATAAGAATGGTACAATCAATGTACCTGTAAAACCAGGTATAGGAGTTGGGATTTTAGAAAGTAGACTTAAAAAATACCTAGTTAAGAGAATCAAGCTAATCCCCTCATAATACAAGTAAATGTAAAGTCCTTGTAAAAATATTCAATGGTAAAAATAGCTAATTATTATAGCTTGTTTTTATTCAAATATAGGTAATCACATTATAAAGAGACATCAACTTTATCACTTTTAAATAGATATTTACAATACTCCATTTATCTCATCCGTGGTTTCATATTGTGGATTATATTGTATCGTTTATACTATGGATGTGTTCCTCACGGTCTCCTACTGAACCACTTACATGAACCGTATGCCTGTTTAGGATTAAATTATAAAGTTTATGAATATAATAGGTTTATTAGTGACTGCTTAGTTCCCGAGGGGTCTCTATGGAGCTCCAATAGCATCAAGAAGGTATAGAAAAACATACAACAATGTAAAAAGCTATAATCTAAGATTTCTACTTACTTTAATAGTTTCTTTTGACTATTTCTTAGATTGTTTGAATAAATTTTAATGATGAAAGATAGGTTTATTAAATACTTTAAAAATAAATAGATTGAAAAGGAGTAATAACCGTTTCCCATCCTAGGTCTTTGTGAGTTTTGCTAGGATGTATACTTTGTAATATGTAGCATGGTCTATTTGGGCTATGTCTTCATTTAGTGAAAACCCCTCAGATAACAGTTATAGGGTTCTCTTGATAGTGCGAGCTACTATGGTTATCACTAGTATTCCTTATGATAGTCTGCATAACAGCGTGGTTTATGAAAGAAGAGCCATTAGATCTATGGAAAAGTTGAAGAAGGTAAGAAGAGGAGTGCAAGCAGAGAAAGTCATTGACGTAAGGGAGAAGTTTGTAACATTAGGCTAGTGAAATAGGTGAGGAAGCAGGTATACTAGTAGAGATGAGCCTTCATAAAGCTGCAGGTAAATCCAATGAGGAAAAGTAAAAGGAACATTAAAGATATTGGAAGAAGCTATACTGACAGTAATAATATTGCTTATCTCCTCAGCAACGCAGTGGGCTTAGTAGTTCTGGAGGGTTTGCCTCTTTTGTGTTTTTATGTGTTTGGTTATTGGTTCATCCTTTTCTTCCCAGCCGCTTAGGCTTCATTGGGAGGGTGTTCACCACCTTGCTACGGCTCAAGGCTATGCATTAATGATGTGCTTCGTAATATACTTTATACTGATAATAACGATGGGAGCCTATAGGCTACTCAAGTCGGAATTGAAGAAAGAATTTTGAACTAGAGCCTAAATAGTGAACAATTTTTCTACACCTTTATTAACGCTACCTCTAATTAAAGATCATTCTTTGACTATAACCAGCCTGCTAGGTAGTTAAGTACTTCGTCGGGCACTCTACCAGCCAGCGCATCCCTTAATGATTCTTCTATTATATCTATTCCTTTATCTAGTTCCTCTTTAGTTATTGTTAGTGGTGGGGCAATCCTTAATACGTTACCGTGTTTTCCGAATGTTGCGAGTATGAGTCCTTTCTCCCAGGCTCTCCAACAGGTCTTTAATGCAAGTTTTCTATAAGGCTTTTTACTCTTCCTATCCTCTACAAGATCCACACCTATCAATAACCCCTTACCTCTAACATCACCTATAACGTCGTATTTCTCCTGTAGTTCTCTAAATCTCTTCATAGCATACTTACCTAGTTCTCTAGCTCTTTCTATAAGCTTCTCCTCCTTCACAATCTTTATAGTCTCAATAGCTGCAACAGCGGATACAGCATGACCTGCATGAGTAAAGAAGAAGAGCGGTGGTGGTACAGACTCCATTACCTCTGCTCTACCTACTACAGCAGATATAGGCATACCTCCACCGAGAGGTTTAGCTGAAATGAGTAAATCTGGATCTACACCATAATGTTCAATAGCCCAGAATTTTCCTGTTCTACCTATACCTGACTGGACTTCATCGTCCAGTAATAGTATACCGTGTCCTTCAGTTAACTTTCTTAACTCCTTGATATATTCTTCTGGTGGTATAACAACACCAGCATCTCCTTGAATAGGTTCAATCAGTATACCAGCAACTTTATCGTATGATAGCTTTTTAAGTTCATTCTCAAGATGTTTTAGAGCTTCAGCTACCAAGTCGTCTTTATGTTCATACCCATCGATCCCCCATACATTCCTATAGGGGTCAGGATAGTGTGCCAAACGTACATAAGGATAAGGATACACTTTAGCTTTAATTTCATCACTTATAATTCCTGTTGCAGATAGTGATCCATACGTTGAACCATGACATGAATGGTGGTATGCTATTATATAGGGTCTCTTTGTGTAAACTCTAGCAGCTTTCATAGCGGAGTCCACTGCATCTGAACCAGTAAATCCAAAAGTAACTTTCTTAAGAAATGATCCGGGTGTATTCTCTATCAATAATTCTGCTAACTCAACCGGAGGGGCAGCATAAAGATAAATTATTGCGTAGTTAAGATATTTCTCAATTTGCTCCTTAATAGCCTTAACCACTCTAGGATGTGTATGACCTATATTGAATACTGCTGCACTTGTAAGGAAATCTATGTAACAATTACCGTCAAGATCCCATACATAACTCCCCTTACTCTTCATTATAACTAGGGGGTAATATTTCAAGGCTGATGCCTTCGCCAAGTACTCTCTATCCTTTGAGGCTATGTAGAGGCATTTATCTATTCTTTTTCTTGTCAACTCTTTAACTTTATATATATCAGAACTCAAGGGTGAATCCCCCAGATACTTTAAAACTGTTACAAATAAGCTTATCGCTACTTAGAATTAAGACAATAGGGTATAACATGCACACGACTTGTTAAACAAGAATCCATACTCCTCCTGAATTACTTTAAGCTATTAAATCATATCCCACATTATAACCCTCTTAGAGCTACACTAGAGAAAAATAAACTCTCTCAATAAAATACTCTACTTAACTCGGTATCTCAGCCTTTCTAACTAACTTACATAAAGAGCCATGATAAGAGTTGAATCTTGAAGATTGGGTAGCATATACTGTTATAAATGGAAATAGAAATTAGAGAGAATATGTTGATAGTTCAATGAGGCGATCACAATGACTTCAAGTATGAAGAGAAGATTTGGTTCAGATATCCATAATTTATTTAGGAAACTCCTCTCAGGGTATAAGCTGTACTTTTCTCATGGAACATTAAATTCTGAAGGTAGAAAACTTTTCGAAGAAGCAGTAAGAATGCTAATTCATGAGCATCCAGAATACAAGCCAGTAGTAACCAAGGCTAGACGAAAACTTACATTAGAGAATGTACTTAAAGTAGTAAGAATAGTATTAGATGAGAATGAGATTAGAGAGCTTCTCGATATAGCTATTCATGGAATTTATAAATACAGAGCATAATTATCATTCTCGATCTTGTTCTATTCGTACTCTTTAATCGGTATTACCACACTCCTTGATTAGGGAATTTAAATATGTGTAATGTCTATATTAATACTTTTGGTAACATTGTCTAGTCTAAAGTATGGGTGATATAGTATGAGTGAGAAAAGAGTTGACACCGAATATACATTACAGCCCGTACCATTGGTTGCAAGGTTGTCACTGATTGCAACTATACTCTTATAGACCGTTGTGGCCGATGTTATAGTAGGCACCGTGTGGGATTACCTGGTGTTCTCTATTACATTATTGTAATAGTATTTACACTGCTATTCATGACTACAGCATATTTGGGCGTAAAACATATCGTAAAGTTAGCATCAATAGGTGTACCATTACTAATAATATTGATCATTGCCGGCATGGCGCTATCCGTACAAACTAAGGGTTGTTAACTGAAATGTGAAATTATTTCGTTTTATCGCTTTTGTATCTTTTTATGTCCTCTTAGTGCTATTATGTATGCTGATGCTGTGTGGATGTCTAGTCCTAGGTCTTCTGCTATTATCCTAGCACTTACTGATGAGTATGCTGGGTTGACTTTAATTAATACTCCATCCACTTTAGGTACTAGTACTTCCATTTGCTGTATAAACTCTCTTAAAGCCATTCTAGATATCTTCCTCTTTGCAGTCCTTGTACCCCTGGGTTTAGGCTTGGATAGGTCTTCAATAACGTAGTATTTTACTCCATGCTCTCTAGCATACTTAACTAGCTTAGCAATCGCTTCTCTCCTAACAGTTCTAGCTTTATCTCTTGAACATCCATGTGATGTAACCTCCGGGAAATGCTCATTCCTTACATCCCTAATTATTCCCTTCTGATCTATAATAACCATACATACCCTATCTGGATTAAAGTCAAAACCAGCAATATAGCCGATCACTTTTGTCTTAGACTCCTTTCTCGTGTATTTAATGTAGAATTCGAGTGGGATGTGAAGGTGAAGGTAGAAACGGAATTCTTTATTCTTCTCCTTTAATACTATACTAGCTCCATAACTATAGTTTCCTGCAGCTAATTCTCTGATTATGGGTGTGTGTTTTTCTCCGAATTTAACTCTAGCTTTAAGCCAACTATGTTCCCCAGTTGCATGAGGTATTTTAATTTGAACTTCACTTGTACTAACTAGCTTAATATTTCTATTACCTTTCTCATCTCTACTTCCAACTGAGAATAGTTGTGGTTTCCTTAACTTCAAATATGGTTGATTAAGATATAGCTTAGCTCTCTTAATAGCTGAAGTTGAGTACCAAGCATTTGATAGGTATTTTGTTATCCTCCTCTTAACTTCACTTTCTTTTAATCCTTTTCTTAGTAGGTGATGTGCCATTTCTATTGCTTCTCTAAACTTCCTCATAAGGAGTAAAAGCCAAGCTCTATCCTCAGGTCTACTAATGGTTAACCTCCCGATTATTGTGGGCTTGATTTTCTCTCTCTTTCTAGCCATAACTCAATTGCCTCTCTTACAGCTTTCTTAATAGCACCATAGTATCCAAACTTCTTTACCGCTCTAAGCATGAACTCCTCCCAAAGCTCATCAGGTATATCAATAGTCTTCTTAACCATGATAACCCTCAGAAATACTTATATAACATCTCGTATATAAGATATCTGGTATATACTGAGCCTGATGAGGTAATGAGGGTTATGAGTCTTTGATGAATCCAAGTTCACCGATGGCTCTGGGGATTACAGAAACCTCTCTGGAGCCGTAAGGTGGGCTTGGAGGATAATAAACCGTGATGAACCTTCCGTAGCATGTATAGAAAGATATAATTTGATACACAAAGCTACGGAAGAGGTGAACGGTGCCTTCTTTAATACTTCTCTTGATGATAAACCAAGATTTTCCTCAACAATTTTTGGGTCAATTTCTATACCTACTTCTTTAGCTGCTTCTAGAAAACTTTTAACTATAGCCCTTTTGCTATCAATGAGTGTTCCATCTAAATCAAATAATATTGCCTCATAGGAAGACATAAATCATTCTCCTTGACGTTGTTAATTCATCTACTTATTCTTAACTCTTCTTAACACTGAGCGTTTAAAACCATGGAGTATACGTCTATTTAGTATAGATGCTAATATTTGAGGGAATGATCTTCCTCCAGTAGCCTTACATAAGCCTTTCTTTATTGCATATATTGCTTCATCAACATTCCATAGATCAATAGTAAATTCTGTCCTAGCAATACCTATTTCTGATAGCATGTGAGCATCACTCCCTCCTATGCTAGGTTTACCTAGTTTTACTGATAGATCATATGCTTTCCTATTACTAATCATTGGGGTTTTACCGTTAAGTACCTCTATAGCATCGATTTTTTCAAGTACCTTTACATCCTTTACAGCTTTACATGGTAAAAAGAATAGCTTGCCATAGGGATGTGCTAGTGCTATAATACCTCCTTCCTCTTTAACTATATCGAATAATTCGTTTAATGAATTAAATCTTCTGATATCAGTAAGTCCATATACTAATATATGACCATATTTACTTGAAATCTCAACACCAGGTATTACTATGAAATCCTTAATATTCTTGTTCCTCACTATTTCTATAGCCTTTATTGTGCCTTGGAGCGTGTCGTGATCTGTTATTGATATGCCATTCAACCCGAGTTTACGGGCGTACTCTATTACCTTATCTACACTCATGATGCCATCTGAATATACTGTATGTATATGTAGATCCATTACACTCATTGTAGTAAGCCTCCTTTAGGAAACTGGTTAAGGTATTTATTTGGTGTGCTACAGCATGCGTATATTACTTCCAAATTATACTTTTTAATGGTCTGATTGGTGGGGGTGGCAATTCTATTTATGAGATGTTTTTCAATAGCTAATGCATCTAGTTTCTTCTTTATCCACCAAGGCCTCATACAGCCAAGTATAGTTTCTATGCTAGATATTTCTCTAGTATACTTCATGATTTTTATTACTCTTTCTAGGTCAACTTCTTCATAGAGTTTTGTTGGTATTTCTACGAGAAATACTAGTCTCACAGGCTCAAACTCAATAACTCTTCTAACCGTTGACCGTTCTTCTTCAAGTGTCGAGCTTTTTGAGACAAGTACTATATGTGGCACAATGAAATCTTTGTCATAGGTATTAAGTGTATAAGAGAGTATATCAAGGTACATTTCAAGATTGTGGTGAGGTAGATTCTTCATATATTTCAAATAATTATTTGATGGTGGTACTTCAAAGTCTATAAAGTCTACATGGCTAGCCCATAGTCTATCTATCAATTCTTTTCCTATAAGACCAGAGTGTACACTCACTACCATTCCTGTCTCCTTTTTTATCTTCTTTATGATCTCTAAATACTCATTACCTAATGGTAAATATCCGTTCTTTGTAAATCCACCACTAATAAGAACTCCTCTGGTTCCTCTATTCCAAAGTTTAATTATCGTATCATGGAGCTCCTTAGGCGAGGTTACTGGTATCATCCCTTTTAAGTATCTTCCTTTACAATATGGGCACTTTAATTCACACCATAACCCTGTAATACTTAATGCAACATAATACTTTGAGGGTATAAACGCCTTTATACTCATGTATGTCCCTCTGGGTTGCTAAGTGTTAACTCTACTTCATCACCTTCACTTAGATCTACATATTCCCAAGATTTAGGAATGGCTTTTATATATCTAAAGTTAATGTATAAGCTAATCCCTTTAAGTGGTAATTTACCTATATGGAATTCGATATTATATGGTGTTATATGTAAATAGTGTTCATATACCTTATTTACATATCCTAACGGCTTGCCCCCCATGACTACATTGATTTTAGTGTCTTTGTACTCATTAATGAGTACACCACCATGTCTATAATATGGTATTCCTCCTTCCAAGAATCCTCTAAGCCCATTAATATCAACTATTATTGGAGATAAGTATCCACTATGGTAATGTTTGGGTTTAATTATGATGTATTTCTCTCTCCTTATGAGGTATATACGTCCTTCTATAATGGTATTGTTTAGGTTTAAAACGAGATCTTGTGTACTACTTCTGAGTTTAGTTATGATGTCATTGCCTACTCTTAGTTTCTGGCCTCCTCGTGCTCGTATAAACTCTTTATTGAACCTTATCTCTATATGGGCATGATAATCTGTCCATGGCCTGAAGGTTGGGCTATGTTGTAGTTCACCTAAAACATCACCTGTGCATACTTTTTCTCCTACTTTAACTATTGGTTTTACATGTAACACTCTAATGTACCCAGTATCAGCTTTAAATCCACAAATATGTTCCTCATGAAGTTTTTTATAAAATACCAGTACACCATCAAATGGACTTAAAACAATACTTTCACCTATAGGAGGGTAAATATCTACTGCACTAAAATTTAAATGCGCATAATATGGGCTATTAGTGAGTGTAAAGTGATACGATTCTGGTATCCTTAGCGATATATTCTGGCAGTAACAAATTTCTATAAGTTTCAATCTGCTCTAACCCCTTTAAGTCTAGATAGTGATTACTCCAATAAACTTTATTGCTTAAAGTTCGCATTTTTCCATAGATAGCTGCCTCATCTTATTATAATAAATAAGTTAAAGTATTACTTGGTACTATATAGTCGAGTAGGTTGTCTTAATGAAGATTAGGGCATCGATAGGAACTCTTATTGCCCTAGGTTTGGAGAGAGGAACCATAGCTGAGAGGGCATATCCTACTACAGCATATTTACTACAGTATTCTGAAAGAGGCTGTTTAGCTAGTTGTCTATTTTGCACACAGTCAGTAGAGAGTAATGTAAGGAGGGATTTTCTTAGTCGAATCATCTGGCCCCCTATAGAACTTGATATGTTGGTTGATGCTTTAACTAAAAGACCTGTGTTTAAGAGGGTATGCTTTCAAACAGTAATTAAGAAGAACTTTATTAGAGAGGCTATTAACGCAATAGAGAGATTAAGTCACATAGGTATCCCTCTATCATTGTGTATAACACCTGTAATTAGCTACTATCTTGAAGTCTTTAAGAAGAAGGGTGTTGAACATATAGGCGTCGGTCTTGATGCAATTACACCACAAGTATTTAAGGTTATGAGGAAGCCTTATACATGGAGCATCTACCTTAAGTTTATATCCAACGCTGTCCGGATCTTCGGTAGAGGGAAAGTAGATGTCCACGTGATAATAGGTTTAGGTGAAGATATAAAAGAAGCCATCAAAATAATGAAACATTTATATGATTTAGGTGCAAGAGTGGCTCTCTTTGCTTACACTCCATTTAGAGGAGTCCCATATAGAGGATCTAGACCTGATATTCGTGTTTATCGCCTGTTCCAAATAGTAAATTACCTACTAAAGAAGGGCATTAATCCTTTAGAATATATTGTTGATGATCCCCACTTATGTGTGAAACTGAAACGTAAAATCTTAGATGAATTGAGCGAGGAAGAGTTAAAGGAGGCCCTTTTAACCTCTGGATGTCCAGAATGTAATAGACCATATTATAATGAAAGTCCCAAAGGACCTCTATACAATTATCCAAGCAAAGATATAGTAAATAAGTATTGGGGTCTAGAGCTAAAGATATTAGATGAAATATTTATTTAACTTTTTAACTTTGACTATAATTTTAACCTCTCAACGCCTCTTCTATAGCCTCTTTAAGAAGGCTTTTAACATGATTCAATGTTATACCATACAACTCTCCTTTACCCATTATGTTAACTACTTTATCTACTAAGTCATAACTGATTTTAGTATCTTTTACACTTTTCTCGGCTTCATCAACAACCTCGGGTGGATATACGAAGAAGTCTCCCGTAATATATAATGCCTTCACTTTACGCTCTTTAATATCAACTATTAATTCTATTTCTAAGAGTTTACCTCCAGGGACCTTAACACTCTTAACTATACTTTTAATTTGTTCCATACGTCTCACCTCTCATGGTCTAAGTTCAAGCCATTCTCTTGACTTATACTTCCACATGAGATTCTTAGCTAGCTCTATTTCTTCAGGTCTTAACTGGTCCTCGTATAATTCAGCGTTTAATGCCTTAGAAAAACCATATTTCAATGCATCAATGGTTTCATCCCTAGTTACTCTTCTACCTAGTGCTTCACTTATTGTTGTTACTCTTTCCCTTATTGAGGGAACCTTCTTAGCCTTAAGTTTGATTTTTGGCACTCTTAAGACTGAGGCTAGGAGATCCAGATCAGTAGCATACATGAATGTTCCATGCTGTAGTACTGTATTCCTTCTTCTAATTTGTGCTTGGCCGGAGAACTTCTTACCAGCAATGACGACATCATTTATGGGAATGAATTTCGCTTCTACACCTAAGTATTCTGCTGCATAAACTATACCCTTAGTTATTACCTCGTAAGATTTAGCAACATCCCTAGGTATTCTATCAAGTGTTGATACAATGGAGTAGGTTATTTCACCATTAGAGTCATGATATACTGAGCCTCCACCAGTAATTCTTCTAACAATAGGTATTCCTAGCTCTCTAGCTCTCTCTAAGTTTACAGCCCTACTTAGTGACTGGAAATATCCTATAGTTATTGCTGAGGGATTAAATACATATAGTCTTAAAGTATCAGGTGTTATGTTTACATATCTAAGAATCAACAAAGCCTCATCAAGTGCCATTTGATAATAAGGGTCTCCATCGTCTACAATTAGTCTTAAACGCCACACTAGAATCCCCTTATAAACTAAGTGTAACATAGTTATAAAAAATATTTCAATATACTTCACAGTGATCTATTTGTTTTTATGTAGCATAAAGTTCCTCGAATAATTCCTCTTCAGTTACTTCCTTTCTTCTTCTAAGCCTAGGTCTAATGAACTTGAGGAATACTATCACAATTATAGCTATGATGGGTGGTATTATCAAGTAATTTGAGTATGCAAATAGTGTCCTGAATATTATTGTTTGTAATGTCGGTTTGAGTTTGAATTCCAGTAGAACATCGTGATCTAGATATATCTTTTTAGTTTCAGGAGCATACCCATTATAACTTACTTTTATCGTGTATTCATCACGTGGTAGGTTTATAGCATAGCTTCCTTTTTTATCTGTTTTACCAGTAATACTTTCAGCATTTAAGATCTGTATTTCGGCACCTTGTACAGGTTTTCCTTCTTCATCTCTCACTATAACCCTTAAGATGTATGGTCTCCTTGAGAGTAATACTCTTACTTCCTTGTCGCTATTTAGTATAACCTTCATAGTCTTCTTACCGTAAGGCTCACTTGGAATAACGTTTATGATATAAATTCCACTAGGTAGCGTTATAGCAGTAAAAGGTGGTTTAAGAACAGTAATTACTTTGGTATCCTTTACTACTTCGACCTTAGCATCTACGGGTTCCAGTGTAGATTTGTCTAAAACTTTTACTATAAGTTTATAACGTGGATATTTAAAGGTAATAGTTATTTTTGTATTTTCTGTTAGTTCTACTACCGTAGAAGCTGGCTCCATACCGCTCTTAAATGCTTTCACTTTGTAAATTCCCGGCTTTAGAAGGAAAGTAACACTATTGGTTGTCGTACTTTTTGATGTTCTCCACGTATCAGTTGATATTAAAACATGGAAACCTTTTAGCGGTTTACCTCCCTCGTCAACAGCTTCTATTGTTAATTTGTATTTTACTGGAGTCAGCGAGATAACTACTATACCCGGGACATGTATTTTCATAATAGCTGGTTCATAATTTTTAACTGTAATGTCTAATTCGTAATTTCCTCCAGGTATCTTTAATGTTGAGTTATCCTGTGTTATGATAAGCTTTCCTTCAACCCCTGTAAGTAGGTCTCGTATAACCAGTCTAACAGGATATACAGGTTTCCCTGTATCCTTATCTATGATTTTTATTACTAACCGTTCGAGCCTTGCTGGAATAGACACATTAAGCGCCATAGATCTATTGATGTAAACGTCTTTTTGATATGTTCTACCGTCAGGTAATGTTAGGTATAACCTATATGGTCCTTCGCGAATAAATGACTCAACTGTCTTTCTCGTCTTATCTACTATAGCTATCGTGAATTTGACTATTCCTTCTTCATCAGATATCCCTTCATATCTTGGTAATCCCTTTTTAAGCGGGATTAATACTGCCTTCACTTTTGGTACAGGTCCTGCACCAAAACCTATTCCATAAGGATCGCCTTTACATAAAACCTTCACTGTAAAATGGAATAATTCAAAGTTTATTATCGGGTCTACACTTTCTCTAAATCCTGTTTCAATTTTCTCTACTACTTCACCTAGTGTTGGATCAAAAACTCTAATATAATATGTGCCACGTGAGACATAGAAAAATGCTTCACCTCTCTCATTGGTTATTCCCTTCATTAACGTTTTATTTAGTGCATTCAGTAGTTCGACTTCAGCTTCAGGTATAGGTGTTGTCTCATTGAGCATTACCTTAACTTTAATCTCAAAGTACTCAGGTAACCCTTTTGTATACATTTCACTTTTCAATCCTTTTATTACGAAGACTTTGCCATCACTTAAGCCGTATACTATAAGGTTACCAGTAGTTGATGTAGCTACACTAGTGATATCACTGATCATTGGAAGTCCATGTTCTTGTAACCATAAAGGTTTACCACAGTTAAAAGTTATAAGCTGTGTTTTCCTAATTGATGATGCTAGAACAAAACCCATAATATTATGTTCAAGCCTTCTCCAAGCCCAAATTAGATTAACATGTCTAACTGCCTCTGTAAGCGGCTCTAAAGGAACACACCACTCTAGCTTAAAATTAAATTTTTCACCAAATGTGTCCGTTGTTATATTAAACATGTATATGTTTCCATCAGTACATCCAATAATTGTATAGACTGAGTTCACTCTATAATAAAGGAGTAACTGTGACGAAATCCCAGGTATATAGTATGTGAACTTTTCAACGAGTTCATAACCTGTCTTATTGATTACTATTGCTTTCTTAAGAACGTTCCATGTGATGGTATCTTCACTTACGTATGATAGTAAGAGAATATCTCTACCAAGAAAACCAGATATACCTATAGGTCCCTCTATGAGTGAAGGTAGTAAAGAGATATAGAGAACGCTATAATTAAATGGTGCATTAGTAAAGTTGAGTATGGCAAGAAACGGGTATGTACCCCTAGTTGTAGATACTACCCCCTTAATTAGTGTATATTCACAGTTATAGCAGTAGCTATTCTTACATTCATAGTAATCGGTCTTCAATACCACATCAGATATACTGATGGATGTAATGTTAGTTATACCAAATGTACTATTGAGTGCTTCAACAAGTTTATTATTGTGAATACCCTTAAACCCTATCTCAAGTCTCCCGTGATAATATATGTTATATACGTAGAGTAAGCCTTTTGAGTCAAGAACAAGTAATATTCCATGCTTTCCATCTAAGAGTGTTTTAATAATGTTAGCTTTATGGCCCGAAACCTTTACCAATTCCCTAATGTACTTGAGTTTTTTAGTTGAAACTTCTAAGACCGCAGCCTCCCCATTATTGGTTGATACTGCAACAAGACCTCTACCATATCCGCCTATTGTGAGGGAATTGATCTTGCCTAGCAGAGTCTTATTCCATACTTCAAACTTATTTTCAGAGCTATTAACATAGACTACATATAACGTATTCTCTGAAGATGCAACAAATGTGGTATCATTGATTACCTTAACGCTACTTATACCTGAGTCTGAAAGCTTAATTAGCAATCCACACTCATAATTTGCCCTTATAAACTCAAGTGACTGGGTATTGGTTACACTTAATAGAGGAATAAACAGCATTAAAAATACTAGGATGACTGCCACTCTCTTGAAGATTCTTATCACATCATTACATACGTGCATAAACATAGTACCTCAGGGCACTCCTCAAAGAGGATACTAAATCATTATGTACGTAAGCTCCCTTTTTTATCATAAAACTAGTAGGGCTATCACAGATTTAAAAATTCTTAGTCATATTGATTGAAAAAAGAACCCTATAAAGAACGTTGAGGAAGAAGTTTATCTATAAGAATTGTGTAATAAATACATGAGATTAAAGGAGTTTAATGATGAGGCTTACAAGGGCAGATTTTGGTGATGTAAGAACCCGCGTCTGAATTAACGGGTATTGGGAGTTGTATCATGACTCTACTTAAGTAAAACATAAAAATGTAATCCTTTCTTCTTTAACCTCAAAAGCAGTTCGTATTAGTATTAGGATGGGGTGTCTATGAGCATGTGCAATAAGGACTTAAGCAAGGATGCGCTCATAGACTTAATCCTAAGAGCTGGCCTTGTACAAGACTTTATTGAGTGGTTAAAGAGGAAAAATATTGAACTATATGGTCTAAAAGGTCTTGAAGAACTAGATTATAGTGTGGTATTTGAATATGCTAAGGAGAAAAGACTAGTAGTTCTTGAAGAGGACATCTTCGAAGGTAGTGATAAAATAGAGGAAAAGTACGAACCCTTAAATATTAGACCGAAGACCCCTCCAAAGAAAAAATAAACGAATTTTAGTAGACCCTCCCCTATCAATAATTTTACTTCACATTGTCTAATTCTTTATTATAATTTGACTATATAGCTGGAAGCTTATAGTTAGGATTCTTTAATAGTTAAGTATATCAGATGTAAGGCTTCTATAGAAAAACTTATAAGATAGTAGAGGATTCCTCTAGTAGAGCCATGTAAAAAATTGAGGTGTGTTTATTGGAGTGCCCGGTATGTAAGGCTAAGATTGAGCTACCATCTGATATAATAGATGGTGAAATAGTTGAGTGTGAAAGTTGTGGAGTTGAACTAGAGGTTAAAGTATCATCTGGTAATAATATATCCTTGAAACTTGTAAATATAGAAGAGGACTGGGGCGAGTAAAATTAAGTTACCACTCCGATGTAATATTGGTATATGATATCCCCAGATATGAAGAGAAGAGTATATACAATGAACTATCTAATTTAGGTATAAAAGTAGACATACTTAACGTTCAACGAGAACCTTTACCTCTATTTGATAAAGGTCTTTCATGCAAGTTAGCGCTTATTAGGGTAATGAGTTTTACAAGAGCATATTATTCATCATTGTACTTTGATACATTAGGCTCCTATACTATAAACTCACCATACACTATATTAACTTGTGGAGATAAGGTAATATCATTAGCTAAGCTGAAAAAATATTCCATACCCATCCCTAAGACGTGTATTAGCTTAGCTAATGATTCTTTAGATAAGATTCCAAAAATACTCAAATACCCATTAGTCGATAAGCCACCAATAGGTAGCTGGGGTAGAATGGTTAGCTTGGTGAACGACTATACATGTCTAAAAATCATCAAGGAACATAGGGAACTCTTCCAGGATCCCAGATTAAAAGTTCATATAGTCCAAGAGTATATACCGCATGATAAAGATTATAGAGTATTAGTTTTAGGTGATGAAATATTGGGTATCATATGTAGAGTTAGAAGAGATGAAGATTGGAGAACCAATGTAGCTCTAGGAGGTAAAGTGGAGAGTGTACCTAAAGCTAATAAAGAAATAGAAGAATTAACTTTTAAGGTTAAGGAGATAGTTAAGGGCGACTTTATTGCAGTAGACATTATAGAGCATGATAGTAAGTATTATGTAATTGAAGTTAATGGTGTCCCTGAATTTAAAGGTTTCATGAAAGCTACAGGTATAAATGTACCCTTAAAAATAGCCAAATACGTTAAGGAGGTTATGAAAAGGTGACCAAAGTCTCAATAATAGGTGCCTCAGGATATACAGGTGGAGAACTACTCAGAATATTAAGTAGACATCCCAAAGTCGAAATTATTATAGCCACTTCCAGGGAGTACAAAGGTAAACCAGTACATTACGCACATCCTAATTTAAGAGGTATAAGTAAACTTAAACGATTAAAGTATTCAGAGACAAACATCGACAAAATAGCATCTGAATCTGATGTCGTCTTTCTCGCAGTACCACACGGAGTATCATTAAAGTATGTACCTAAACTTCTCGAAGTAGGATTAAAGATCATTGATTTAAGCGCCGACTTTAGACTAAAGGATCCAGAAGAATACAAAAGATGGTATGGTATTGAACATCCCTATCCAGATTTACTCAAGAAGAGCGTCTATGGGTTACCTGAGTTGCATAGAGAGGAAATTAGGAATACCACTCTAATCGGCAATCCTGGATGTAATTCCACTGCGGGAATCTTATCATTAATACCCTTAGTTAAACATAAGGTTATTGACTTAGATCACATAGCCATAGACGTTAAGGTAGGTTCGTCAGAGGCTGGCGCTAAACCCTCTAAAGGCTCTCACCATCCAGAAAGAGAGAATGTAATGAGGCCTTATAGTGCTGAAGGTCACAGGCATGTAGCTGAAATTGAACAAGAACTAAGCATTATAGCAGGTAGAAAACTAAAAGTAGCATTCACACCTCATGCTGTAAGCTCTATCAGGGGAGCACTTGCCTCAGCCCATACATGGCTTATAAAAGAAGTGGATGAAATAAGCTTACTAAGAATATACACACTAACCTATGCTAAGGAGCCATTTGTTAGAGTAGTCTATGGTGCACCATTGAAGTACCCTGATCCAAAGTATGTAATAGGATCCAATTTTGCTGACATAGGCTTCGCCTTAGATAAGAGGGTAGGCAGAGTAGTATCATTTGCAGCTATCGATAATTTGGTTAAGGGAGCCTCTGGACAGGCAGTACAATGCTTTAACATAATGATGGGATTTGAAGAAACTTTAGGCCTAGATATACCACCGTTAAGACCTGCGTGATAGTAATGATCATAGTTAAAATTGGTGGAAGAGCTTTAGAGCAAGGACTTGATAACGTGCTAGATGACTTAAAGACCTTATATGATAGAGGAGAGAAAATAGTATTCGTTCATGGAGGAGGTGATATAGTCACCTTTTACTCTAAACGGCTAGGAATAGAACCTAAATTCGTCATATCACCTAGTGGTGTGAGAAGCCGATATACATCACCTGAGGAACTAGAAGTGTACCTAATGGTTATGGCTGGTAAAATCAATAAAGAGATTACGGCAAAAATGCTGAGAAGAAACATTAAGGCTATAGGATTATCAGGAGTTGACGGCAAGCTTCTCTTGGCCGAAAGGAAAAAGAGAATTATAATAGTTGATGAGAGGGGAAGGAAAAGAGTCATTGAAGGAGGCTATACTGGAAAGATAAAACAGGTTAATGCTGAGGTACTACTTAGTCTTCTCGAAAAATCTTTCCTACCTGTAATAGCGCCTATAGCCTATGGTACTGAGGGAGAACTACTAAATGTTGACGGCGACCAAGCCGCATCCGAAATAGCTATCGCAATGAAAGCTAATACTTTAATATTACTTACTGATGTTCAAGGAGTCATAATCGATAATAACATAGTATCTTGTATAAAGGTTAAGGAGGTGAAAGAAATAGTTAAAAGTGTTGGCATGGGAATGAATAGAAAGATTATCTTAGCATCAAGAGCTATTGAAGGAGGAGTTAAAAGAGTAATAATTTCATCAGCTTTAATTTCTAATCCCATCATAAATGCACTTAAAGGCTCAGGTACGGTGATTGAGCCATGATCGTTCTTGATAAAATAGATCTTACAATAATTGATATATTAAGGAAGAATGCTAGAACGCCGTATACTGAGATCGCTAAGAAACTTAGACTAAGCGAGGCTGCAATCAGGAAAAGAATTGACAAACTAGTGAGGCTAGGTGTGATAAGAAGATTTACAATAGATGTCAGTTTAGAAAATGAAATAAAAGCTATCATATTAGTTAAAGTTAATCCACCCACACCTGTAAGTGAAGTTTCAAAGAAGATCATTAAGTTTAATGGTGTGGACGTAGTGTACGAGATAACAGGAGATCATGATATTGCAGTTATAGTCCATGGGCAGAGCATGCTGGAAATAAACAAGTATATTGATATGATAAGAGATATTAAAGGAGTTGCAGGCACAAATACTATGATCGTGCTTAGAGCGTGGTACTAAAAAACAATAGAATATTGTTTACACGTTCGAATTTATGACAAGAACTACTATAAGAAATCGAACCATGGGGTTATAGGTGGGGTTTTTAACCTTCGTACCATACCGAAGAGTCTACGGTGATAGAGCGTGCAACTACCATGTCCAGTATGTGGAGGATCTGTCGAAGTACCAGATGATGCCATTCCTGGAGAAATACTTGAACATGAAGAATGTGGTATTCAGCTTGAATTCTACATCGACGAGAATAATAATCCAAGACTTAGAGTACTAGATAGCATCGTTGAGGACTGGGGAGAGTAGAAGACTAATGAATATTGGGGTAATATACGATATTGTAAGATGGGAAGAGAAGGCAATAATAGAGGCTATAAGAGATAAAGGTCATAAACCTATTCTTTTCCATGTTGATTCTCTCTCATTTAAAATATCTAGTAAGATAGATTTTAATAATATCGACATAGCCATACAACGATGTGTAAGTTACTATAAGGCATTAACCTCAACATTAATATTTGAGGAAAACGGAGTTTACGTTGTCAACCCCTCCCCCACCCTCACTTTATGTAGTAATAAATTACAAACAACACTTAGGCTAGCTAAAAATGGTATACCTGTCCCAGAGACATACATAGCATTCACGAAGGAACAAGCATCAAAGATTCCTAGGAAGTTAGGATACCCTATTGTACTAAAGCCAATTCTTGGAAGTTGGGGGCGTCTTCTGGCAAAAGTAAACGATGATGACGCATTATCTGCAGTTTTTGAACACAGAGATTACATGTACAATCCAATATATAAAATATACTATATTCAAGAGTACATTAACAAGCCTGGTAGGGATATAAGAGTATTTACTATAGGTGACGAAGTTCCAGTAGCGATATATAGGGTTTCAAAGCATTGGAAAACAAATACCGCCCTTGGAGGTAAAGCTGTAAAAGCTGAAGTAACTGACGAGCTAAGGGATTTAGCGTTTAAAACATCTAAAGCTATTGGTGGAGGAATTTTAGGAATAGACATACTAGAAGACCCAAAGAGAGGGTTCCTCGTAAATGAGGTAAATGCTGTCATAGAGTTTCGAAATACTGTAAGAGTGACTGGTGTAAAACTTCAGTCATTAATAGTTGGTTATCTTATCAAGGAGGCTAGAAGATAATGCTTGAGTATCTTAAAATATACAAGCCTACAGGCATAAAACTAGTTTATGGAGAAAGACAGTACGTATGGGATGAGAGGGGTAAGAGGTATCTAGATTACCATACGGGCTTTGGTGTAGCCTTTCTAGGACATAGACCTCGAAGAGTAATTGAAGCACTAAGAGAGCAAATGGATAAAATTATGGTTACATCATTATCTTTTGACTGTGATATTAGGAAGATGCTTCTTCAAGAATTAAGTAGAATCGTACCACAAAGCTATAGCTATGTTGTATTACAGAATAGTGGTACAGAGGCTGTAGAAGCAGCATTAAAGATTGCGAGGAAGGCTACTAGAAAGAGTAAAATCGTAGCATTCATCGGTTCATTTCATGGAAGAACCTTCGGAGCCCTTTCTATAACATGGAATCCGAAGTATAGGGAACCCTTTAAACCATTACTTCCTGAAGTAACATTTCTACCTTGGAATAAAGTTGACTACCTCGAAAAAGGTATAGATGAAAATACTGCAGCGGTAATCTTAGAATTGGTTCAAGGTGAGGGAGGAGTTAACCCTGCAGATAAGGAGTTCGTAAAAGCAGTTTATGATGAGACTAGAAGGAAGAATTGCCTGCTCATAATAGATGAGATACAAACCGGCTTTGGGAGAGCAGGCACAATATGGGCTTTTCAACAGTACAATGTTGAGCCTGACATATTTACTGCGGGTAAAGCTATGGGCGGAGGCTTTCCTGTAGGTATTGTTATAATGAAGAAGAATGTGGGTGAAGCTATGGTTCCTGGAGAGCACGGTTCAACGTTCGGAGGTAATCCATTAGCTTGTGCAGCCATAATAGGCTCTATAAGGACGTTAATTGAGGAGGATGTTGTAAACCAAGCTAGGGTAAAAGGAGAATTACTAATGAAGATGCTTAATGAGGAGCTTTCAGAACTAAGAATTATAAGAAGAATAAAAGGACTAGGATTAATGTTAGGCATTGAGCTTAGGAAAACGCCACAAAACATCCTAACGATGTTACAAAACGAGGGGCTTCTAGCTTCAAAAGCAGGACTTACAACAGTTAGACTACTACCTCCATACCTTATAGACCATGACAACATAGTGTGGTCAATAAGCGTGATAAAGGATGCTATCTCAAAGTTATATGGTTAAATCATTAATGGAAATTCTAAGAATATACAGTCCGTCCGGGAAGGAAGAGAAAGTAGCTACATACCTCTATAATCTTATGTGTAATTTGGGATTTGAAGAAGTATACATAGACAGTGTAGGAAATGTTCATGGAATATTTGGTAAAGGGCCAACATTACTTATGCTTGGGCATATGGATACTGTGCCTGGTTTTATACCTGTAACATTAAAGGATAACACCATCTATGGTCGTGGAGCCGTAGATGCAAAAGGACCATTATTGGCAATGATTTTTGGTGTAGCTAAAGCTCTACACTCTAATAACGATATTCCATTTAAAGTTCATATAGCAGCATTAGTCGATGAGGAAGGTGATAGTAAAGGTGCGAAGCACTTAATTAACAGTAATGTTAAATTCGCCAACGCTATCGTCTGTGAACCAACTAATACTATAGGTGTAGTAATCGAGTGTAGAGGATCAATTCACTACAGAATAGAATGTAAGGGAAGAGGGGGGCATGCTTCAAGCCCTCAAGTAGGTGATTCAGCATTGGAAAAACTGCTAACTATTATACTAGAGCTAAAGAATATAACAGAAAAGAACCCTGATTTATCTATAACACCAACAGTTCTTGAAGCTAAAAGTGATGCTCCAAATAAGCTACCTGAGAATGCACACGCAATTATTGATGTAAGATACTCAGCAAACATAAACCTAAAGGATCTTATAACAACAATAAGTAATATAACCACCAAGTGTGGCTGCTATATCAGACCTTTAAGTGAGCCTGTTCCTCCATTAAAGGTTAGCATTTCCAGCCCTATAGCTAGAGCTGTTATTAGAGGAATATTGAAGATAGGTAAAAAGCCCATAGTAATGAGGAAGATGGGAACAAATGATGCTAATATCCTTTCAGCTTTAGGTAAAAATTTAGTGATATATGGACCTGGAAACTCTAAACTAGCTCATTCCAGTAACGAGTCAATTAGCATTAATGAATTCATAACAGGAGTTAATGTATATTATTACTCTATACTTGAACTCGCTAAGATAATGAATATTTCATCGTTCTATTAAATGAAACTTAACTTCGAACAGTGTTTACATGGGAAAGGAAACTGTAAAACAGTGTAGAAAAGTAGTTTAAAGTTCGTACCTACACGTTTAAATAATCGGAACATGCCCTTCACGAGAATACATATTTATACACGAACTATTGATGCTAACAAGGAGTCATGGATCAAGGTGTGTAAGTACTATGGCAGATGAGAGCGACTCCTGGATTTTCCATAGAGACGTATTTAGGTATCCCGATTTGCCATTGATAAAGACCCATAGGGTAAGAATGGACAATATTTATATAACGGATACTACATTACGTGATGGCCAACAGGGATGGAGGCCCTTTAGTGTAAGAGAAATCGTAGACATATACTCATTACTTCATGAGCTAACAGGTGACAGTAAAACTATACATACTAGTGAGTTTTTCTTATATACGCCTAAAGATAAAGAGGCGTTTAGGAAAGTTAAGGAGCTAGGTTACGAGTATCCAAAGCCTATAAGCTGGTTAAGGGCGACTATGACAGACTTAAAGCTAGCTATAGAATTTAAGGTTGAAGAGACCGTTCTCTTAACATCCATATCAGACTACCATATACGCTATAAGCTAAGGCTTAGCAAGAAGCAAGTAATGGAGAAATACCTAAGTGTAATCGAAGAAGCGTTAAGGAATGGTATAACTGTTAAATGCTCCTTAGAGGATATAACTAGAGCAGACATATATGGTACAGTTATACCGTTCGTTAACATGCTTATGAAACTCAGTGAAAAATATGATATGCCCGTAAAGATTAAGATCTGTGATACTCTCGGTATAGGATTACCTTACCCAGAGATCTTACCACCTAGAGGTATACCTCAATTAATAAGAGTCATTCTTGAGGCTACAGATATACCTAGTGAATGGGTGGCATTTCACGGACACAATGATTTCCACATGGTAGTAGCTAATACACTGGCAGCCTGGCTTAGTGGAGCTGGCGGAGCTGATACTACACTCTTGGGTATTGGTGAGAGGGCAGGAAACTGTCCACTTGAGACAATGCTACTATTCTACATACAGTTAAAGGGGCAGGTGGAAGGCATTAATCTTAAGGTCTTAAGGAAGGTTAAAGAATACTTCTTAAGTATAGGCTATAATATTCCAGAGTTTCAGCCAATACTAGGAGATAACGCCTTTAGAACAAAAGCAGGCATACATGTGGATGGCCTCCTTAAGAACCCTGAAGTATACTTACCATTTGATCCCAATGTAACCTTAGGCATACCAGCATCAATTATGGTGAATGTATACTCAGGTAAGGCAGGAGTAATATACTGGATTAAGTCAATGTTCAACTTGGATTCTATGGATGATCTGAAGAACGATAGAAGAGTAAATCAACTATACAATGAAGTGATAAAGCTATATACTGATGGAAGAACAGCCCCAGTAAGTGATTATGAAATGCTACAATTGGTAAAGAAGTATATGCCCGAGCTTATAGAAAGATATGGCCATAGATTACCCCATTGGCTTAAGAGGTACCTGTAATAATGTCTTTAACTTTAAGTGAAAAGATATTAACGAGAGCTGTAGGTAGAAAGGTTAGTCCAGGAGAGATAATAGTTGCTAATGTTAATCATGTCTTTGCACATGACGGTACAGCTCCTTTAGCCATACAAGCATTAATGGATGAGATAGGCTGTACATCAATATTTGACCCAAACAAAGTCTCTTTCATAATAGACCATGCATCACCTAGTCCAAGAGTAGAGAATGCAAGACTACATATGTTAATGAGAGATTTTGCTAGGAAACACAATATTAGACTTTTTGATGTAGGTTATGGTATATGCCATCAAGTAATGGTTGATGAAGGTCTCGTCAAACCTGGTATGATAGTTATTGGTGCTGACTCTCATACTACAACACTTGGCGCACTGGGAGCATTTGCTACTGGCGTTGGAAGTACTGACGCCGCAATAGCATTAGTAACCGGTAGGATATGGCTAAGAGTGCCGGAGTCCATGAAGATAGTACTAGAAGGAGGTAAACCAGACTATATAATGGGTAAGGACATCATATTATACATTATAGGGTTCATGAAAGCCGATGGTGCAACATACAGGGCTGTTGAGTTTCAAGGAGACGCTCTTAAACAATTAGACATGGATTCAAGGCTTACAATGTCAAATATGGCTGTTGAGATGGGAGCAAAAGTTGGATTGTTTCCTGTAGATAATATAACCATAAGATTCTATAGAGAGAAAGGAGTAGATGTCGAACCATTAAAACCCGACCCCAGCGCTGAATATGCCGATGAAGTATCGTTCAACTTAAGTGCTCTTGAACCACAGGTTGCAGCCCCACCAAACGTTGACAACGTAAAAGCTATATCAGAAGTTGAAGGTATTGAGGTAGATCAAGTGTTTATAGGCTCCTGTACTAATGGTAGATTATCAGATCTAGAAGCAGCAGCTAGAATACTAAAAGGCAGAAAGGTAAATAGAAATGTAAGGTGCATTATAATACCAGCATCAAGAAAGATATACCATCAAGCTTTACGTAGGGGTATAATAGAAGTACTTCTTGAGGCAGGATGTACCATCGGACCTCCGACATGCGGTCCCTGTGTTGGAGCACACATGGGCCTACTAGGTCCCGGCGAGGTTGCAGTATCAACCTCTAATAGGAATTTCCCAGGAAGAATGGGTGACAAGAATGCAAAAGTCTACCTTGCATCTCCTCTTGTTGCTGCTGCCTCAGCTATTGAAGGTAAAATATGTGATCCAAGAAAGTACCTAAGGTGATCAAGACCATGGAATTTGTGATTAAAGGTAGAGTTTGGAAATTTGGCGACAACATAAACACAGACTTCATAATACCAGGCAGGTACAAGTTTAAAGCTTATAGTTTAGAAGAAATGCTCCCACACGTTTTCGAAGACATAAGACCTGAGTTTGCAAGGAATGTAAGAAAGGGTGACATAATAGTTGCAGGAAGAAATTTTGGTTGCGGTTCGAGCCGTGAACATGCACCAAGACTTCTAAAGCTTATAGGGATATCAGCAATAATAGCTAAATCATTTGCACGAATATTCTTTAGAAACGCAATAAACATAGGACTACCAGTTATAGAGCATAGGGAGTTACCCGATATAGTAAATGAAGGAAATGAAGTAATAGTAGACTTAGCTAACGGTATACTTAAGTGTCCAAGTAGAAACTATACCTCAACGTTTAAACCATACCCAAAATTCATAATGGAGATACTATTATCCGGTGGCATAGTTGAATACGTAAAGTCTAGGGGGTTGAAGCTATAGCCATGAGAAAGTATAGGATAGCAGTAATACCTGGTGATGGTGTAGGTCCAGAAATAGTATCAGAAGCTATAAGGTTGCTCAACGAAGCAGGCTTTAATGCAGAATACATCTATATAAATGCAGGACTCAAATACTATGAAAAAACAGGTAAGACAATAGAAGATAATGCGCTTGATATAATAAGAGAGGCTGATGCAGCCTTAAAAGGCCCCATAGCGACACCTGTAGGGCCAGGCACCTATGCAAGTGTTAATGTGTTTTTACGTAAGAATCTAGACCTATATGCTAACATAAGACCATTTAGGAGCTGGAGGGGAATAAGTATTCGAGAGAATGTTAACGTAGTGCTCATTCGAGAAAATCTTGAGGGTCTCTACTCAGGTATTGAGGTAAGAGCAGAAAATGTGACAATAGCACTAAGGATTATCACGAAGAATGAAACCTTTAGAATCTGTAGATTCGCCTTTGACTATGCCAAGAAGAATAATAGAAGAAAGGTTACTATAGTCCATAAAGCGAACATTCTTAAGGTGACTGATGGACTATTTAGGCAAGTATTCTATGAAGTAGCTAAGGAGTATCCAGAATTAGAGGGTGATGAAGTAATAGTTGATGCAGCAGCATATAAACTCGTGAAAAGACCTCACGAATTTGATGTTTTAGTTACACCAAACCTTTATGGCGACATATTATCAGACTTGATAGCTGGGCTTATTGGAGGACTGGGATTATGTGGTTCAGCCCAAATAGGTGATAACTATGCAGTTTTTGAGCCTATCCATGGTGTTGCATGGAAGTATGCAGGTAAAGGTATAGCTAACCCCATAGGCGAGGTTACAGCAGCAACCCTAATGCTAAGATGGCTAGCTGAGAGAAGACAAGACAAAAGCATCCATAACATAGCAGTAAACATAGATCAGGCTGTGAAGAAGGTTGTCGAAGAAAAGCGCATTCTAACACCTGACTTGGGAGGAAATGCATCAACAAGGAAGGTTATAGATGAAGTAATAAGTGAATTAAAGAATTTTATTAAATGAACAAGTCCTTCTTATATTTGTGTGAGAATCTTTTCGATGGCCTCATCAACCTTTTGCCCTTCATAAATGACCTTACATATCCCGGTGAAGAATGGTAGCTCTTTCTCTAGTATAACCTTTCCCTCACCCTCTAACTTCTTTAATAGAGCATACATGTGTCTTGTATTTTCGTATCCCTCGACGACGCCTAGACCCATTTCCCTTATTTTATTTAGCGCTTGCTCTGGAGTTAACCCTTTACCAAGAAGTCTACCGAAGAGGCCATTTCTTCCACCCTTTACTGTCACATAGAGATCTCCTAAGCCTGATTGGTCTATGACGGTCTTTTCAGATCCGCCTAGTAGCTTAACTATTTTAGCCATTTCCTTTAACGCTATCGTGAAAAATGCTGCTTTAGCATTTCTTAGCTCTTCAACTCCCATTCTCTCTGCAAGACCATCAAGCCATCCTATTCCTATTGCGTAAACGTTCTTAAGGACCGCTGAAGCTTCAGCCCCAATAATATCATCTGTTACTTGTATTCTATAGTAGTCTGTTTCAAATTCTTTCTTTAACTCTTTAACCACCCCTATTTTCTCTGAACTGTAAACTGCCACTGTAAGTCTTCTTGCTGCTACGTCCTTGGCTAATGAGGGACCTGTTACAGCAGCTATTGTGACCTTCTTATCCCTTAGTATCCTCTTAATAGCTTCCGGTATGAGCATTACCTCTCCATTAAACTCTATTAGACCTTTAGCGACATTAATTAAAACTTGACCGTCCTTTACATAGGGTTTAATGGCTTCTGTTACACCTTTCACGCCAGCCGAGCTTACGGCAATTATTATATAGTCTGCTTCTTCAACAGCTTTTCCAAGCTCATCTCGATAGCGTAATTCTACATTCTCAGGCATTCTCACTCCTAACTTTGGATGGGGCTGCCCCGCCTTAATGATGTCTAATACTTGTGGACTTCTATTCCATAGTATTACTCTATGCCCTCTATCTGAAATAGGGAAAGCTAAAGCACTACCCATGGCTCCAGCTCCAAGTATAGTTACGGTTTTCAAGATGCATCACCTAAGACAATGTTTGATAAAAAGAATTAAGTGATAAATATTACTCTGATGATAAAATCTCGGGAAGGACTATTATCTTCATAGGGTCAAGATGTACTTTTATTTCACTACCAGGCTCAAACTTATATGTCGTTGAGGTCTTAAGTCTTATAGGCCATTTTCCTATTTTTACCTCATAATCTATACCATCACCCGTGTATGTAGCTCTATCAACTTTAGCTAAAAAGACATTTTCCACATTACTCTCTGAGGCCACGTGAACGTACTCTGGTCTAACAACTAAAGTTACTTTTTGATCTTTTTTAACTCTCTCCAAATCTGCGTAAGCGAGAATCTCTAAACCATCCTCTGTTGAAATTAAGACTTTACCTATAGATGGATCCAGTATCTCCGTTAACCTACCTTCAATGAAGTATGTGACACCTACAAAGCTTGCTACAAAGAGGTTTACAGGCTTATTGTATATCTCTTCGGGAGTTCCTAACTGGATTATTTTACCCTTATTCATTATAGCTATTCTATCACATATGGCAAATGCTTCCGCCTGGTCATGTGTAACATAAATTGATGTGATCCCTAACCTCTTTTGGAGTTTCCTAAGCTCAAATCTTACATTCTCTCTAAGTTTTGCATCAAGGTTTGAGAGGGGCTCATCGAATAATAGTACTTGAGGCTCTATAACTATTGCTCTTGCTACTGCTACACGTTGCTGTTGACCACCACTAAGCTGGTGAGGATATCGATTCTCCAAGCCCTCTAGCCTTAAGAGTTCAAGGGCCCACTTTACCTTCTTCCTTATCTCGTTCTCTGGAACCTTTCTAAGACGTAATCCAAAGGCCACATTATCATATACCGTCATATGCGGAAAGAGAGCCCAGCTCTGAAACACCATAGCCATATTTCTTTTCTCAGGTGGCACGTTTGTTATATCTTTTCCATCCAATAATACTCTTCCTTCATCTGGCTTTGTTAATCCAGCAATAATTCTTAGGGTTGTTGTTTTTCCACAACCGCTAGGTCCGAGGAGGCCAAAAAACTCTTTATCCTTTATCTCAAGATATGGTATGTCTGCTGCTACTGTTTTACCATATATCTTTTTTATCTTTTCTAGAGTTAATCTTGCCATACTTACTCTTAACCTCCCATCCTCAGTGATATCTGTAAGTATTTTTCGAGTAAGAGTGCTATAAGTATAGATGGTATAACTATGAATATACTTAGTGCTGCTGCTGGTTGTGGTGTTAAATAGTATCCTCCAACGTACTCATATATTGCTACAGGTAAGGTTTTAACGCCAGGAAATCCTAGTAGCAATGTTAGTACGAACTCGTTAAGTGACCATGAGAATGCAAAGATCCCTCCTACGAGAATTCCACGCCATACGAGAGGTATATAGATTTTCCTTATGACCTGTAATCTTGTTGCACCAAGGTTTCGGGCTGCATCCTCGAGATCTTTAGGTATTTGTATGAAAGCTGCTGTAACACTTCTTAGGGTGTAGGGTATTGCACCTATCATATGACAAGGTAGTAGAGCCCAGTAATTGTTTAACAAACCTAACTTGGTGTATAATGGTAGGAGGCCTATACCTATAACGATCGCAGGTAATGCCATTGGAAGGTTAACGAGGTTCTCAGTGAATGCTGTTAACCTCGTTCTCCTCGTTCCTAGAACGTAACCTGCTGGAATACATATGGCTAGTGTAGCTATCATAGTTAGTGGAGCTAAGGTATAGCTGTAGAGGAATGCAACTCTAGTGTCATGATGCTTAAGAACCCATGAGAACCATTTAATACCGAGCTTTGAAGGGAAAAGCTGATATGCATACCAGACCTCAGCAAACGCATACTCAAAGAGCACAAATAATGGTAAGACAATATAAACAACAACTATCCCTATAACCAGTATGTCCAGCAGACGTTGCTTGTCCATGGCTATCACCTCGCCTGTAGTACCACACGTTTGCCCATGAATCGGAATATTAAGTATCCTAACAAGAGCGATACGATAAGGTAGAATGCTCCTGAAACATAGCCTGAAATGTAATCGAATCTTTTAACTATGTCTATGTAGATCATGACATTCAGGAATTGTGGCCAACTACCACCTAAAATGAATGGTATTGAGAATCCTATCATTGTCGCAAGGAACACTATGGCTATAGTGGCTATGAGGGCATATCTTGTCAGGGGAAAGTATACATATTTTATGATATGCCATGTTGAGGCACCAAGATTACGTGCAGCATCAACTAGATCTCTTCTAACCATTTGGAATGAGCTATACATTATGCTTGTTGCTACTACAAATCTTATCCATACCTCACCAAACACTATACCTATACCGTAAGGGTCATTGACAAGTCTTAGGGGCTCCTTTATAAAGCCAAGACCCATAAGGATACTGTTTATGACTATAGCTACGTAGCCTCTTGGGAATAGGAGAGTCCACCACATAAAAGCTCCGATAACATAAGGTGTGAATAGGGGTATTGTCATTACTGGTGATACTTTTCTCCATGTAGGCGGATTACGTAATGTAAGGTATAGCGCGAAGAAATACCCAGCTAAGACACCAATAGCTGTTGAGATAGCACTAATCTTTATTGTGAAGAATAATGATTCTAAGTAGGGTTTAGTAGGATCAATAAACTCCAGATAACCTTCTAATGTAGGTTTCATTTCAGGGCTTAATCTTATGAAAACAGGTATACCAAAAGATCCTGCAAAAACACTAATAACGGGGACGCCTATCATTACGGCGAGGAATATGTATAAAGGGAGTAAAAATAAAAAAGTAATAATTGATTCTTTACTCAACCTCATGGTTGAGTTCACTTCCTTGCTACTTCGTCAACCCACTTCTTCATCATATAGAACATGTAGTCTGCGTGCCTATACCATAATGGTCCATAGTTACGCCACTTAATTAAGTCTTTGTATGGCTCGTTTATCGGCCACCATGGCTGTTTCTTAACTTCATCTGGTACATCCTTCCATGCTTCAGTTACGGCAGGATATGCTCCTATCTTTTGTGGTATTAATGCTTGCACCTTCTTTGATAGTAGCCAGTTAATGAATACTAGTGCAGCTGCCTTATGTGGTGCATTGAATGGTATGAATACTCCATCGAATGGTCCTGGCATTGTTGGTTCCGGTATGTACATTCCAACCCATTTTGGATCTAATCTGCCGGCTTGTACCTCCTGCATTGTGATTGATATCCACATTGGTATAAGTATTACTTCGCCTGCTTCAAATAACTCTATTGTGGCCTTGTTTCCTTGTGGATATGTTCCTGGCTGATAGCAGTACTTCTCTAGCTCATTCAAGTACTCCCAGAAGGTCATACCATACTTTCCTTTACTATAGAATATCTCTTTAGCTCTCTCCTCACTGAACTTGGCGAACGCAAACTTGTCATAGCCGTAGAACCATTCGGCTAGTCCTATTAGGAATGTGTGACCGCTACCTCCCTTGTTAGGGTCACAATATGTGAACTTGCCTGGATGTTTCTTAACCCAGTCTAATAGCTCATCAAAGGATTTTGGTACATCATCTGGATATTTTAGTAAGTCCTTTCTATATAGGAAGCCAACCCACCATGCTAGTATTGGTAGGTGTCTTCCATTTGTCGGGTACATGTCGTGGAAGTATCTTGCTACAAATGGAATGCCTTTAGCATTAGGTATGATTTCTGCTAAGTTTACATCCCATACTGCTCCAGCCTCATAGGCCATGGCAAATGGCTTAGACCATGCCAGTACTACATCTATTTCTCCAACAGTCTTACCTGCCTCTTTTTCGCTAATTAACCTCTGAACTGTATCAAACCAGTGTCCATGCACATAAACTGCCTTTATGCCTGTTTCCTTTTCGAACTCCTTACATAACTCGGTGAAGAAGTCTCTCTCATAGGTGCTTCCGAAGCCATACCATACTACTTTTCCTTCTTTCTTAGCTAACTCTACTATTTGATCCCATGATAGCGTATACACGTTCTTTTCATTTAACTTTCCAGGAGCTACTCCTGGTGCAGCAGCTGTCAAAGTCTTTGTAACTGTTACTGTTTGAGCTGCTCCAGTGACGGTTGTAGTAACAGTTGAGGTTACAGTTTTCTCTACAGGTTTAACCATTGCAACGCCAATGCCATACCCAACGATAATACCTATTATTAGTAATACAACACCTATAAGTAAGGGCTTACTTGTAGATGTACTCAAAATTGCAAACCTCCTAGAACGAACATTTAAATCAATTTTTCACTTCTATAAGGTCTTCACCATCGTATATAAGGCTTACTAGGATATTTAAAATACTCCACTTTATAAATGATTACCGATTCGATGACACCCCCATATCACTATATTTCATCATATTCAATAAGCGTTTTAATAGTGAATATTGTTCGAATCTCTTGAATATTACCATCCTCCATTAAAAATACATAAACCATTAAGCCCCACTACATGAGTAAGCATTGTGTGATATATATTCAAAATTTACATCATCAAATAGAGATTTCCTGAGAGAATGTAAAAAACGTAAAATAAACTTATTAGGTTAGACAACGTGTGTTATAATAGTAATGTAGATGTGTCAACTTTAGGTAATAAGTAATGTATACCTCTGTCATCATCATAAGCTCTAATAGTATAAAAGTTGGCGTGTTTGACGAAGATAAGCTAATATTTATGAATAGTGAAGGGTTTAAGAATATAAAAGCTGAAATAGCATTCAAAACCATAACTAACCTACTTCTAAATATTCCCCAACACCTTAAAGTCGGTATAAGTAAGCTCATCATTGGAGGACTTAGAAGTGGATTTTTAACTGTAAATAAGGATGGTAGAATAGTAGTTGACGTAATGCCATGGTACGATAAAAGAGCTTTAAAAGAGGCTGAAGAACTTGAAAGAAAAATACCTGGTATATTCGAAGTTACCGGTCTTAGATGTTTACCATATTATTCCGCTCCTAAAATACTATGGCTTAAACGCTATTACCCTGAGAAGGTAGAAAAATCCTACAAATTCCTTTTACTATTAGACTACATACTCTCTAAGCTCATAGGAGAGAAGAAACATTACTATACAGATATAACCATCGTCAATAGGACGTTAATGTACAATATACGTAAAAGAGAATGGAGCGATGAAATATTATCATTACTAGACGTTAATGAAGATAAACTTCCCGAAGTATCTGAGACAGGTAAAGTACTTGGAATTTTAGGTGAAAGTGTAAGAAGAAAAACAAGAATGAGCAAAGTTGAGGTGATTAATGCAGGGGGGGATCAGCAACTCTCCATATATGCCTTAGCTGACCTAAAGGAGGATGAAGTAGCACTTAATATGGAT
Source organism: uncultured Desulfurococcales archaeon (assembly GCA_964611985.1). Taxonomy (GTDB): domain Archaea; phylum Thermoproteota; class Thermoprotei_A; order CAZTBM01; family SZUA-1508; genus SZUA-1508. Next base: position 36,820 of record CAZTBM010000002.1, read on the forward strand.
ACTGGGGTATTCGTTCTTAAACCCTTAAAAGATCTAAAACCATATACTCCTAAATTTATATACAGCATCCATACGGATAACAGGCTATTCGTACTTGAAGGTGTAGTTATAACAGCAGGTTTAGCCCTATCATATATGTTGCATTTATTAGATTTAACCTATGAAGCAGTAAGAAAAGCATATCCTATAAGAACAAACATAATCTACACGCCTTTCATTAGTGGTAGAGGATCACCTTCATGGAACCCCAATATACCAGCCTCGATATTTAACTTAAGTTTATGGTCTGATAAAATCGAAATACTAAAAGCAGTTATTGAAGGTATTTTATTTGAAATCAAATGTGTCATAGAATCACTTAATCAAGAAGGAATAAACATTAAAAGAGTTAAAGTTTCAGGAGAACTATCATCAGATGAATGCTTAATTCAAATGCTTTCTGACGTTCTAAATCTACCAGTAGTGAGGATAGAACCACGTGAAACAGTATTTTATGGAGCATTAAAAGTAGCTGGGAATCAAAAGCTGAAAATAAAAGAAAGTAAAGTACTTTACCCAAATGACAAATTAGTTAAGTACTATGAAGAAAAATACGATTATTATAAGAAAATAGTAGACTATATGGAAAAATATCCTAGGTCGCAAATCGCTATATAACTACATTTTTATTAGCATAAGGACTTTCTAACAGCTTCTTTCCATTCTAGATAGAGTTTCTCCCTTATATCCTCATTCATACGGGGCTTGAAAACTTTATCAACATCCCATAGTTTCTCTATATCAGATAGAGATCGCCAAATATCTATGGCTAGCCCTGCTAAATATGCTGTTCCAAGTAGGGTTGTTTCAGAAATTTTAGGTCTAACTACATTCACACCTAGAATGTCAGCTTGAAATTGCATAAGAGAGTTTATATTGGAGAGTCCTCCATCAACTCTAAGCTCTTTAACCTTTATTTTCATTACCTTTTCCATCTCCTCTATAATATCTCTAGTAGCATAAGCTATAGATTCTAGTACAGCCCTTATTATATGGAATCTTGTGGTGCTCCTCTTAAGTCCAACAAGTAAACCCCGTACATTAGAATTCCAGTAAGGAGCACCCAATCCTAATAATGCGGGAACAAAGTAGACCCCATCACTTGATGGTGTTCGAACCATTATTTCCTCTATTTCATGCACTGAACTCAACAATCCTAAGTTATTTATAAGCCAATCTATAGCTGAACCTGTAGTGAATATGCTTCCCTCAATAGCATAAGAAACTCTACTCCCAGATAGGCCCCATGCGATTGTGGTTAAGAGGTTCTTTGCGAAGACAGGTTTTTCGTCAGTGTTCATTAATACGAAGTTGCCAGTACCATAAGTGCATTTTGTTGATCCCAGTCTAAAAGCAGTATGTCCAAAGAGTGAGGCCTGTTGATCCCCTATAACACTACCTACTGGTACATTGATCTTGATGACCTCTAAGTTTGCATGACCATATATCTCACATGAGGGCTTAGGCTCGGGCAGAGGTATCTCAGGTATTTCAAGTAGGTCTAGTAGTTCTTTATCCCATGTTAAGTTATGTATGTTGAAGAGAAGTGTTCTAGATGCATTAGTATAGTCAGTCATATATAGCCTTCCGTTACTGAGTTTCCATAAGATAAATGTGTCTAGAGTCCCTACGAGAAACTCGCCTGACAGTAGTTTCTCTTTTATCTTTGGCCTATTTTCGATGAGCCATTTGATTTTAACACCCGAGAAGTTTGAACTAGGTATTAGCCCCGTTTTCTTTTTTACAAATGCTTCATGCTCCCTCTTGATTGCTTGAACTATACTCTCCGTCCTTCTACATTGCCAAACAATTACATTGTGCACTGCTTTACCTGTCCTACTATCCCAAACTACGATTGACCCTCTCTGATTAGCTAATCCAAGAACTGTTACACTTTTTGGATCTATTTTAGCAGCATTAATAGCATCCTTTATCCCTAATAATGTAAGCTTCCATATCTCCTCAGGATCCTGCTCTACCCAGCCAGGTCTAGGATGAAGTAACGGTATTCTCATCTTAACTATGCTTTTAATCTTTGCCTCTCTATTGAAAACTGCAATCTTAATTGTTGAAGTCCCTATATCTATCGCAATAATATGCTGATCATCTGTAGCCATATCTTAACACATCCATAGACCCATGGTACATAGGCTTGAAACCATACTATAATATTGAGAGCATACTTTTTATCGATGTATCTTACTTTTAAAATTAAATTATTTTTAAATAAGTCAATAGTGATGATGACTCATGTGTCTCCAAAGGCGAATTTACAATTCCTTTTCAACATAATAGATTTACACGGGTGATGACAGTTAAGACATAGGGTGACCTTGAGTATTTTCAATTACAATTAATACGCTGGGTTAATAGGATCATAAAGATTCTTCTTGTACAAATATTTCTTTCCTCAAAGATAAAGTTAATATTTTATCCTCTTTCTTAGTTAAAAATAGATCATAAGAAAAGCGATTTTGATCATTGAAGATAGTATGGTGCTACCATGAAACCTGACATAAAAATCCCACATATCAATGTTTTCTTGTTACTCTCTTACACTCAACACATTAACAATAAGAGAGGTTAGGGTGCATTCTATGAAAAAAGGTTATATGGGCTTCATACTTGATGTTGATGGAGTTTTACGAAGAGGAGACAAACCTATACCAGGTGCTGCTGAAACTGTTAGAAGACTAAGAGAGCTAAATAAGAAAATAGTGTTTCTATCTAACCTATCATCAAAATCTAGAGAGGAGTATGTCAAGATTCTAAGGAGAATAGGTATAGAAGCATCCCCTGATGAGTTAGTTTTAGCTACAAGTGCTACAGCAGCTTATGTAGCTCAACATTCTAAAACAAAGAAGGTATATTGGGTTGGCGCTCCAGGACTTAGAAGGGAGCTTGAAAAAGCTGGTTTAAAAATAGTTGAGGATCCTGAAGAAGCCGAGTTTGTTGTAGCAGGCTCGCCTTTTGATAAATACGGTAATATAACTGAAGAGAATAGATGGAAAATTACAGGGGCTATCAGAGCTATTCTTCTTGCTAAAGCAAAGTTTGTTGCAGTAAACCCTGATACCTTATTCCCAGCAAGTGATGGCAAGCCTGTTCCTGGTACTGGCACTTTCTTAGGTGCTGTAACTGCTGCTACAGGTGTAAAGCCAGTAATAATAGGCAAACCCTCTCCATTAATATTCAAGATTGCCTTAAATAAGCTCAATTTACCTCCAGAAAAAGTAGTAATAGTTGGAGACCAAGTTGACATAGATTTAGTACCTGCTAAAAAGCTGGGTATCACAACAGTACTTGTTTTAACAGGTTTAACATCACGTGAGGATCTTGAGAAAATGAATGAAGAGAAGCGTAAGGCAATAGACTATGTTTTCGACTCTATACGAGATGTCTTACGTTTAGTTTAAGAGGTGATCTTACCTCATGGGACTTAATGAATACATAAATGCACTCAAAAAAACTCTCCCTATACTTAAGAGTGTTAGTGAAGTAGTTTTAGTACACCACAACGATGCCGATGGGTTAACTTCTGCTGCAATAATCCAAACGGCTTTGAAAAGGAAAGGTATCGAAGTCACAGATATAACTTTAGAGAGGGCACACCCCCTTATAATTGAGAGGATAATCAAACTGTATGATGCACCTATAATATTTGCAGATATGGGTGCAGGTGCAGCTAAAGTAATCTCTGAGAAAAATAAGGGCAAAAATACAATTATAATAATAGATCATCACCTGCCCTCGAAGGTTGATGATCCAAAGATACTTAACCTATCTACTAGAGCATATGATGTAAATGGCGATAAGGATATTTCGGCTTCAACAGCAGCATACCTCTTTGCTAATGTCTTAGGAGAGAACAGGGATTTAGCATATTTAGCTGTTATAGGTGCCATAGGTGACAGTCATCACAGATTTGGTAAGCTAGTAGGCGCTAATAGATTAGCCCTAGAGGAGGCTGTAAAGAGAAACCAAGTAAAAGTAGTAGAAGTTGATGGTAAGGAGGATTATTATTTAACAGTCTTCGGCGGCTCAATACCGATTTCAAAGTTTGCTAAGGAACTTACTGTACTAGGTGCTGTAGGATACTATATGGGCGGGCCAGATGTAGGAATAAAAACAGCATTAGAAGGACCTAATGAAGAGGCAGAGAAATTACTAGAAAAGCTTGACAATATAAAGAGAAAGGCATTCGATAAAGTCTTAACCAAGTTACGTACTGAAGGATTAAACCAGACAGAGTATGTCCAGTGGTTCCATGTGCATGATGACTTTGCACCAATGGGTGTAAAGGTTATTGGCGAATTCTGTATGGAAATTAGAGATATGGACTTCATAAATCCCAATAAGTACCTAGCAGGATTCCAAAATATGCCACCAACAGTTCCTAAATTAGGCGAATTTAACTGGAAATTAGTAAAGGTCTCCTTTAGGTTACCTAGTGCACTCGAGGAAAGAGTAATCAAAGGTGAAATGCCAGGCTATACATGGCTTGTGTCTAAAGCAGCTCCACATGTTGGCGGTGACATAGATGCATGTCATAGACATGCCTGTGCGACCACATTTGATCAAGGCTTAGAAAAAGAGTTCATAAAATGGTTAAACTACTATGTTAACGAATACTTAAAATTAGCCAGAATCATAAAATCCTCATGAACTTAAAATATCTAAAATAGTTTTATTTAATTCTTCATATCTCGCATTTATTTCTTCGATTACTCTTTCGATATTAGATTTATCTAAGCTCAGTAGTTTAATGGACTCCTTTATCATGTACTTGACTTGTTCTGGATTGGGGCTTCCTAAGTTCTTTTTAATCAATAGCCACCCTTTTATGTCCTTAGCTTTCATCTCTAAATTGTATTCGTTATTTATTTCTCTTACTACCACCATAATGTCATGATGTTTTGCTAAGAGCTTGGCTACTTTAAAGTACGCTTTTCTAAAGGGTTCTCCAGTTTTAAGTGATAGTTGCTCAGCAATATCTGAAGCTATCACAGGATATGACATAGCATCTTTACACATTCTGTCTTTGTTAAATGTGGCTGTTCTAATGACATCATTTAGTACATCTATAGTATTTTTAGTTATTTCGATTATGTTTCTTATATGCTTTGTTATTTCCTGTAAATCTAGATTGTAACCTGACATTAATGATTTATAGATCGCAATGATACTTACGAGGTCTCCTAAGGCATCGCCTATCCTGGCTCGTGTGATTTCAAGTGTCACAGGGTTTCTCTTATGGGGCATGATACTACTAGTACTTACATGATGTGGACTTAGTGTTACATAATTTATTTGGGGCATACTCCAGAGTATTAAATCTTCTATTGCCCTAGATAGTTCGATTAGTAGTGATACTAAAGCTGAAGCGGTGTATAGTATGAAATCTCTAGTTGATGTGGCATATAGAGTATTCTTTATTGGGGCCTCAAAGCCTAATAAATACGCTAGTCTCTCTCTATCCATGGGAACTGTTGTAGAAGCGCAAGCAGCAGAACCTTGAGGGCAAATATTTATACAGTTCTTTAAGGTATAAAATAATATCCTCCAACTTGTTTGAAGCGCCTCTTCTACTGATAAGAAGTAGTGTGCTAAAGTGGAAATTTGTGCAGGTCGGTAATGGGTATAATATGGTAGTACTATGTCTATGCTTTCCTCAGCTTTCTTGATGAGTGTTTCACGTAGCATTATTAATGAGTTTAATATGTTAATTAATTCTGTTCGTATTTTCATTCTTATGGCCGTTGCTACCTGATCATTTCTACTTTTACCTAAGTTAACCCATGCTCCTTTATCTCCCAAGTTTTCGATAGCCTTAGCTTCTAAAGCTTCATGAACATCCTCATATGGTAGTTCTAGTATCTTACTTTTTTCTTGTCTTAGCTTTAGTAATGCCTTCACTATGTTTTTTGCTATATCTTTACTCAAAACATCCTTCTCGTACAAATGTATCGTATGAGCTAATATTACGAGTATTGTTTCATCATAAATCCATGGATCTATCGTTTTTATTGAGGAAATATATCCTCTCAGAAAATCTTCCTGTTCACCTAAAGCCACCTGTCTATACATATGCATTTACCTCGATTGTTTGTGTTGATTGCTAAATGCTGTTATTGTTCCAACTTTGATTATAGAGCTTAAAGTAAAAAGATGATAATATAAGTTAGTTATAGTATCTTACTTCTTCCTAACCTTCTTTGCTAGAAGGGATTGCATCCCTAAGGCGTCTATGAATCCTCTTGCTTCTGCATCTGAGGGAAACCATTGTTTCTCATAGCTTATCATTTCCTCACTGTATATTGCATTGGGACTATATCTACCGACGATCTGTACGTTACCCTTGTATAGTTTTACTAAGACCTTCCCATTAACCCATTGTGACATATGATCTATTATTAGATCTAGCTCTTCTCTTATAGGATCAAACCATAATCCTTCATAAACTATTTTGCTCCAATACATATCTATGATACCTTTCAAGAAGAGTTCACTTCTAGTTAACACTAGTTTCTCGAGATCTTCATGGGCTTTAATGAAAACTATAGCAGCTGGGGCTTCATAGACCTCTCTTGACTTTAAGCCTATAACTCTATCCTCCATATGGTCTATTCTGCCAACGCCATGAGAGCCGGCGATAGCATTCATTTTCTCAACAATCTCTTTAGGAGAATACTCTTCTCCATTAATTTTTACTGGAACTCCCTTCTTGAATTCTATTTCAACATATTGTGGTCTATCTGGTGCTTTCAATGGATTAACTGTCCACAAGAATCCATCCTCAGGTGGCTCCTGGAATGGATCATCTAACTCTGGTCCTTCAATACTCCTGCCCCAAAGGTTATCGTCAATACTGAACCTCTTATGAACATTGGATATGGGTATACCATGCTCCATAGCATATTTCAATTCTTGACTTCTAGTCCATCCTAGTTCTCTTATTGGTGCCAGGATTTTAAGATTAGGATTTAAAGCCTTGATGGATATTTCTATTCTTAACTGATCATTACCTTTAGCTGTACAGCCATGAGCAATATACTCTGCTCCAACCTTTTCAGCTATTTCTACAACCTTTTTTGCAATTAATGGTCTAGCAAGAGCTGTGCTTAGAGGGTAAGCTTTCTCATATAGGGCATTAGCCTTGATAGCCTTAAACACGTAATCTTTAATGAATTCTTCTTTAGCATCAATAGTGTAATGTTCTATTGCTCCAATTTTGTATGCTTTTTCCTCTACTTCTCTAAGATCTTCTGCTTGACCTACATCAACAGTAACGGTGATCACTTGAAAACCCTTATCCTTAAGTAATTTTATAGCAATTGATGTATCTAATCCTCCTGAGTAAGCCAATACAGCCCTTTTCATAAACCCTTAACCACCCTCAAACGCTAGCTAAAGAATCTACAGATATATAAAGGTTATCATTAAGGATTCCTTAATTAGAATAATTATAACATTTGAGGAAACCTTAACGTAACATTTATATTCCTTAGAGATATAGGTTATTCTACGAATAGAACATGATACTTAGTTTAAAATGACTCCCTTGATACGGTCAAGTTACCCTTTAATGCGGGTAAGAGGGTAAGAAGAAGATTAAATTTATCTTTAGTAGAAATACTATAATCGTGGGGATTGTACTTGAAGCCTGCATTGATAATAGTAGATATGCTAGAGGAGTTCGTTCATGGAAGACTAAAGAGTCCACAAGCAGAGGCAATTATACCAACAATCCAAAATCTTATCAAAGCATTCAAAAGCAAGAACCTGCCAGTAATATATGTTGTTGACTCACATCTACTAAGTGACATAGAATTTAAGATTTGGGGGCCTCACGCACTTAAAGGAACTAGTGAGGCGAAAATTATAGAGGAGCTTAAGCCTGCCTCAGAGGATTTGGTATTTGAGAAAAGATACTATAGTGGCTTTAGGGATACAGGCCTTGATGTAACATTAAGAGATTTAGGCGTTGATACCGTTGTTCTAACAGGCATACATACCCATATCTGTGTTCTGCACACAGCTGCCGACGCATTCTACTTAAGATACAATATTATTGTTGTCAAGGACGCTGTTGCCGCATTCAGTCTCAGTGATCACGAATATGCCCTTAAGTATATGGGGCAAGTTTATGGAGCTAAACTTTTAACTTCAGAGGAAGTCATAAATCTACTTAAGGAATTGAAGGTGAAAAAGTAATGTCAAAAGGGTGGACTGGTAAAATTCTAAGAATCGACCTCACACGAAGAGAGTATAAAATATGGGAATATCCTGCTGACTTAGCGTTAAATTATATTGGTGGTCGAGGCTTTGCAATAAAGATACTCTGGGATGAGTTGAAAGCAGAAACAAACGCTCTATCACCGGATAACATACTGGTATTTGCGGCTGGACCGTTAACGGGGCTTATGCTACCATGTAGTGGTAAACTTGTAGTAGCATCTAAGAGTCCATTAACAGGCGGATACGGCGATGGCAACGTTGGCACATGGGCATCAGTACAGATGCGTAAGGCCGGATATGATGCAGTAATTATTAGAGGCGCCTCCGAGAAGCCCATATACCTCTACATAGAGGATGATAAAGTAGAGTTTAATGATGCAGATAATCTATGGGGTAAAGACACTTTCACGGCAGAAAGAAAGCTAAGGGAAACCCACGGTAAAGATGTAGGAGTTCTCGTTATAGGACCTGCTGGTGAGAACCTCGTTAAGTACGCTACTATCATCTCGCAGGAAGGTAGAAGTGGAGGTAGACCAGGTTTAGGAGCTGTTATGGGTTCTAAGAAGCTTAAGGCAGTAGTATTCAAGGGTACAAAGGAAATACCCGTAGATAACCCTGAGGAACTTAAAAAACTTGGAACCGAGGGATACTCCTCGCTAAAATCTAGGAAAGGCTATGACTTCTGGGTTAGACAAGGAACAATGATGACTGTTGAATGGGCTCAGGGAGCAAGTGTTCTACCCACTTATAACTTTAGGGAAGGAGTTTTCGACTATGCCGAGAATATTGGCGGCTTCGCTATGGAGAGGATTAAGGTTGCCCAGAGAAGCTGTCCGTATTGTGGTATGCCTTGTGGTAATGTAGTTAAAGATGCTGAAGAAGAGCTGTCAGAGTTAGACTATGAAAATGTAGCAATGTTAGGTTCGAACATAGGGTTAGGGGATTTAAGGAAAGTTGCCGTACTTAACAGGTTAGCCGATACGTATGGTGTTGACACAATATCCCTTGGCAACACAATAGCGTTCACAATGGAGGCTTGTGAGAAGAAGCTAATCAAAGATTATACTATAGAGTGGGGTGACTACAAGAAGGCGATAGAGTTAATACATGACATTGTTTATCGTAGAGGAATAGGTGATATGCTTGCCGAAGGTGTTAGAGAGGTTTCAAGAAGACTGGGTGGTGATAGCTGGAAGTGGGCAATGCACATTAAGGGTTTAGAGATATCAGCATATGATTGTCATGCGGCACCAGGTATGGCATTGGCGTTCTCAACTTCACCTATAGGTGCGCATCACAAGGACGCATGGGTTATATCATGGGAAGTAAGTTACGGTAGAGACAAAATAACCAAAGATAAAGTAATGAAGGTAATTGAATTCCAGAGGATTAGAGGAGGCATGTTTGAAACTCTAGTAGCCTGCAGACTCCCATGGATAGAGCTCGGATTCGAGCTAGACTGGTACCTAAAATACTTTAAGCTAGCAACAGGCCACACAATAACACTTGACGAGTACTTCACAATAAGTGATCGAATATACGCTCTCATTAGGGCATTCTGGATCAGAGAATATGAAGGCAAATGGAGTAGACTTATGGACATGCCACCAGCAAGATGGTTCGAAGAGCCTCTGACTAAAGGTCCACTAAAAGGTTCCAAACTGAGCAAAGACAGTTATGAACAGCTACTATCGTGGTATTATGAAGCTAGAGGATGGGATGATAGAGGCATTCCACGAAAGTCAACACTAATAAAGCTAGGCTTAAGTTTCGCCATAGACGATTTAGAAAGATACATCAATCTAAGTGAGTGATTTTTCTCTTACATTATCCTCTTTTATATCATACTCACATTATAGAGCTAAACTGTAAACTTCTTATTAACGTAACGAAATAGAATCGGTGTTATAATAGATGTTGTGAGTAATACTACTATTATTGTTGCATAAATCTCTGTTGATATCATTTTATTTTCCAGTGCAAAACGTAAAATCGCTGTCTCTAAAGCCCCTCTACTCTCCATACCTATACCAACTATTAATGCTAGTCTCCTCCCATAACCCATGAGAATCAGGGGTACAAAACATCCTATAAACTTCCCTAAAAACGCCACAATTACCAATACTATCGTTAATGTCACACTTATTTCTTTAATATCTGGGTTGAAGAGGAGCCCTACGTAAATAAAGAATAATGTGGTAAAAACTGTTTCAAGCATGAATCTTACTTCACTAACCAAACTTGAAAGCCTAATGACGTTAATCAAAAGGGGATCGTGAACTTCCCTTATTCTACTAACCATTAATCCTCCAAGATATGCTCCAACAACTTCACTTAGTCCTATCTCTCTAGAGATAAAGGCTAATGTGAAGGCTATTATTAACGAGAATATTAATGTTCTGGGCGTATCAGAAAATAAAGCATAGAGGTACTTCCAGTATTTCCTTACTATGAAACCCGACATCTTAATAACAATGAATATGAATAGTAACATCTTAATAGTCAAATAGAGGATGTCTTCAAATTTAAATTCGATACCACAAGCAATTAAGTTTATCAAGTATACTGCAAGAATATCATCAACGAATGATGCACCTATAAGTATGGTGTTAGCCTCCTTATCGACTTTTTCCTTACTTAAGATCGCTGCTAAGGTCTCTGTAGCTGTATTAGATAGTGCTATTGATACTATGAATGCTATTATTAAAGGTAAACCTAAAATTAAACATGCAGTAAAGGTTAATGCTATTGTTGTAAATGCACCTGACATACCAATTAGAATAGCAACTTTGCTTTTACCAGAAATAGCTTTAAAATCGCTTGTTAACCCAGTATACAACATTAACAATATTAGGCCGAAATCAGCTAGTGCTTTTAACTCTATTGAAGGCTTTACAATACCTAGAAGGAAGGGTCCAAGTACTATTCCTGTTAAAATATCTGTAACTATTGGATGTAATCCGGCTCGTTTTACTACTTCGCCTAAAAGTTTCGCTATGAGTATAAGTAGAATTAATTGGAGTATATATTCCAATTCTCTCTTTCACCATTACCTCAAGTCTACACTACTTTCTACTTTAAATATCTTAGTATCTATTCTAAGCTAAAAAGCTAATGGGTATTAAGTTCCTTTAGAGATAAATTTATAAAAGATTCTAGTCATGTTACCACTATAGTGTATATACTTGAATATAGATTATATAGAGAAATAGACCAAATATTGGATGAGATAAATGGTTATAGTATTATTGTGGATAGTTTTAGCCTCTATTGTGGCGTTCCTTGTGGCTTGGGTTAATGGCGCGAATAATGCAGCAAACGCCATAGGCACAGCAGTAGGATCCAAAGCACTTACATTAAAGAAGGCATTAATATTAACAGCTACCTTTGACTTTGTAGGAGCCATACTATTTGGTCGTTTTGTATCTAAAACCTTACTTAAAGGCATCGTTGATATTCACGCTTACACAAACCCTTATATCGTAATGTATGGCATGTTTTGTGCCCTTTTAGCTACAGGACTATGGGTTATTGCGGCAACATGGTTTAAAATACCAATGTCAATATCACAAGCCATAGTAGGTGGCGTACTTGGATTTGGACTGGCCACTCAAGGTATTAATGTTATTAATTGGGAAAGAATCATTATAATTGTCTCCTCATGGTTTGTTGTACCACTCATTAGTATTATAGTGACTATACTACTCTATTATGCTATATCATTTTTCTTGAATCGAGCTTCAGTAAATTCTTTACCTCTAATAGCTACATCCCTTTATACAGCATTCTTGTTTATTGTACTATTCCTTTTAATATTAAAGAATGGAGGATTAAATGAAGTAGTATATGCTTTAGGCTATTCATTATCCTTTGCATGTGCCACAGGAGTACTCTTTTATCTACTATTCAAAATAAAAATACCCAAAGCTTCAGAAGAAGCCCGTAACTTTACATATAAGGTATTATTGATTATGGCTGTTGCAACCATGGCTTTCAGTCATGGCGCTCATGATGTCGCTAACTCCGCAGGGCCCTTAACCGGAATAATGGTCATAGCATTTAAACATACAATTCCTTATAGGATAGGTATTCCATATAGTATTCTTGCTTTATGTGCTGCAGGCATATCAATTGGTATTCTTATGTGGGGTTATAGCGTTGTAGAAACAATTGGAGAAAAGATAACAACTTTAACTACTCAATCAGCGTTCATAGCCCAGTTTTCCGCTTCGTTAATAGTATTGGTTATAACTAGACTTGGTATACCAACATCTACTACAGGAGCAATTATCGGAGCCGTAGCAGGAGTGGGTTTTGCTAGAGGGATAAGAAATGTTAACATAAAGTTACTTATTAAAATACTCATAATATGGGCTATAGCTGCACCTATAGTTGCTTTATTAGCAGCATTATTCCTGAGAATATTACTCATAATACTCTAGGTTCATCCAAGCTAATTTCTGGTTATACTGATTTGTTACTATAAGGGAACTCATTAATCCCTAATTTCTTTTTAAATAACACGGTCATACATTTTTCTAGGACGTTAAGGCAATGTTTATTATTCTCATAATTTAATCCCTTAATTCCTTAGTACAATTTTTCTAAAAGATAAATTTATAAGAGTCCTTAGTCATGTAACCACAATAGTATATATACTCTCCTGTAGACTACAAAGAAGTATATAGGGTGAAAAATACTTTATGTTCATGCTAATGTGGATTATCTTGGCCACTATCGCAGCATTTCTTGTGGCTTGGGTTAATGGCGCGAATAATGCAGCAAACGCCATAGGCACAGCAGTAGGATCCAAAGCACTTACATTAAAGAAGGCATTAATATTAACAGCTACCTTTGACTTTGTAGGAGCCATACTATTTGGTCGTTTTGTATCTAAAACCTTACTTAAAGGCATCGTTGATATTCACGCTTACACAAACCCTTATATCGTAATGTATGGCATGTTTTGTGCCCTTTTAGCTACAGGACTATGGGTTATTGCGGCAACATGGTTTAAAATACCAATGTCAATATCACAAGCCATAGTAGGTGGAGTCATGGGTTTAGGTTTAGGTACACTTGGTCCAGGAGTTATCGATTGGGGTAAAATATCCATCATCTTATTTTCTTGGTATACGCTTCCCTTCTTTAGCGGACTAGTTGCTATAGGAATATACTATTTCATGAGCAAGTATCTGGCTAAAATCTCTATTAATAAGCTTCCCATTATGTCAGTTATCCTATTCGCTATATTCGTATTCACTACAGTATTTCTTCTCTCAGTAAAAACCATGAAGATGAGTGATTTAGTATTTGCCTTAAAATACTCAATAGGATTAGCACTGGCATTATCAGTACCATTCTATATTATATTTAAACATAAAATGCCGAAAACTCTTGAAGGAGCCAACCGTTATACTTACAGAGCATTACTTATAATGGCAGCCGCCACTATGGCTTTTAGCCATGGGGCTAATGATGTAGCTAATTCCGCAGGGCCATTAACTGGTGTACTTATCATAGCGTTTGAACATAGAGTGCCTGCAGTTGTAAGTATACCCATGGAGGTTCTCGCTCTATGTGCTGCGGGTATAGCCATAGGTATTCTTATGTGGGGTTATAAAGTTGTAGAGACTATAGGTGAAAAAATAACGACATTAACAGTTCAAACAGCATTTATTGCACAGTTCTCTGCATCAATAGCTGTACTCATAGTGACGAGGCTAGGTCTGCCTGTCTCAACAACTGTCGCTATAGTTGGCGCAGTAGCTGGTATAGGATTCGCTAAAGGTGTAAAAAATGTTAACATAAAACTATTAATGAAAATAATTACTGTATGGACTGCAGCAGTACCTGTTGTTGCATTAATGTCAGCAATTTTCTTAAGGATTATATTATACTTTATGCCACCAATATTCTAATTAAAGCTAGTTAATGTAAATAGTATTTTAATGATAAATTACATTTTCCTTATTGCTATAGCTCTTATATAGTCAGCTGCATCTTCACAAGCATCAGCAACCTCTTCTAGAGCATGATTAAAGTCGTCAAGTAGTACTACTAAGCCTATTGGAGTTATCTTGTTAGAGTACTTCATTAACATTCTTCTATTATTTATATCCGCTTCATCTGCCTTTTCCTCCAATTCCTCTACCTTCTCTGCTAAGTCACTTGCTCTTTTATAGTCCTCTTCAAAGAGTGCCCTTGCCGCTAGACATAGCATATCTGCTGTCTCAATATCAAGTCTTATTAATGTTTCAAATCCTTCTCTGAGCTCTGCAGGTACCTCAAGGTAAGGTATTATTGTGAGTATTCTTACGGCTTCCTTTATCCAGTCTGGTATTGCATCAAGTCTCTTTATGAGGTGGAATAAGTCCTCTCTTTCCTCAGGAGGTATTGTTGTTGATGCTGATTCTAGTAAGTCTATTATTTCTCTTCTTATTATATCAGCATCCTTCTCCTTCTTCATACACTCTGTGAAAATGGTCATTGCCTCTCCGGTTCTCATAGTACTTAGTAAATTAACCCCACGTCCAAAGTTTTCTATAGTTTCATGTAGCTTCTCCAAATATTCGTAAATAAGATTTCTTATTTTCTCATATACTTCATTACTCTTTGATGGCATGATTTCACCCTTAAACTTGGTTATCTGATGAGACTAAGGTTATTGACCTTATTACATGGGGTATGCTTCTAATTGAGGTTACTACTTTATCTAATTCTCTTAGCGAGGATACTTCAACTCTTACAACGATATCATACTCTCCATAGACTACCTTTACTTCACTTACGCCATTTAATTGTTTTATTCTCTTAGCTACTTCGTGCTCTTTTCCTATATCAGCTAATAGTAGTATGTATGCAACGATTTTCTCCACGAAAAACACCTACCCTTAGTAAAGTAAGCTTATATCTACTTAAACTATACTATTCATCAAACCATTCTTTTACTAAACTATATCTTCATTTTACTAATAGAGAATTAACTTTTGCTCTTTATGGAGACTTTAAAGCTGGTATTGTCATGAGCATTACTTGAGAGGCAAAATTCAGATACCAATTTACCACAACTTAGATAACTAGTAGTACATTTAACAGTGAGATAGGTAGAGTAACTTAACAGCTAAATTAAAGATGTCTATGTAGCCCTCAGGGTAACTAGTATGCCAATAACGTATGCCAGTAAAGTATACGATGACAGTAAAATACTAGCAATGTTAAGACCATATGTTGCTGAATGGTTTAAGAGAGAGTATAGTACGTTTACTCCTCCACAGAGAATGGCTATACCAGTGGTAAAGGAGAAACAAAACGTTTTAATATCCTCACCTACAGGGACAGGTAAGACACTTGCTGTCTTTCTTGCATTACTTGATGAACTCTACTATCTCTATGAGAAAGGTGAACTAGAGGATCAGATATACATAGTTTATGTTAGTCCTCTTCGCGCACTAAACAATGATATGCGTAGAAATTTGGTCCAACCAATAGAGGGTATAGCTAGAGTAGCACAAGAATTAGGTTATGATATTCCCGCATTAAAGGTGGCAGTTAGAACTAGCGATACAACGCCCTATGAAAAACAGAAAATGACAAAGAATCCACCCCATATACTTATAACTACTCCTGAAAGTTTAGCAATATCTCTGGTTGCTCCTAAGTTTAGGGAGAGGTTAAAAACTGCACAATGGATAGTTGTTGATGAAATTCATGAACTATGCGGTAGTAAGAGAGGAGTAGACCTAAGTCTCAGTATCGAGAGATTAGAGAACCTTACAGGCAAACCCTTGGTAAGAATAGGCCTAAGTGCTACAATAGCTCCCTTAGAGGAAGTGGCTAAGTATTTAGTAGGATTTAACGATAATGGTGAACCAAGAAATTGTAAAATAGTTGATGCACGTTTTGCTAAACCTTTCGACATTAGGGTTGTCTGTCCAGTAGTCGACTTAGTACATGCTAGTGCTGAAGAAATAAATGAAGCAATATACTCTACACTTACAGACCTTATTAGAAAGTATAGGACAACACTAGTATTTACCAATACGAGAAGTGCTACAGAAAGAGTGGTCTATAAACTGAGAAAGATTTTTGAATCAAATGGGGTAATCGATGCTGACCAAATAGAAGCACACCATAGCAGTTTGAGTAGAGATATAAGGTTAAATGTTGAAGAGAAGTTGAAAAAAGGTCGATTGAAATGTGTTGTTTGTGTTTCACCTGAGAGTGAAGTATTAACATTAAATGGATGGAAGAAGATAAGTGATATGACATTAAATGACAATATACTATATTTAGACTTTAATGATTTTAAACTTAAACCTGGAAGTTTTCAATCTATATTCATAAATAATTATTACGGTAAAGGTTACCTCATAGAAACCAAGCTAGGATTCAATATAAAGTGTACGCCCGACCATAAGTTCTTGGTGTTAAGGAATTCTAAATTGCTCTGGGAGACCGCGGAAGGGCTAAAGGAGGGAGATATGATAGCTGTCATAAGGAAAGCGGATATCAATCAATCTCAGAATATTGATATGCTTAACTTTTTGCCTGAAGATTCATACATAGAGTTACAGGAGGAAGCCCTAAAAAGACTTAAAAAGAGCATATACGAGAAATATGGAAGTATAAAAGAGTTAGCTAATAGAATAAAGGTAAATCCAAGTACACTTGTGAGTTATCTTGTAGGGCGGTACCCATTTAGGTATGATTGTTTAAAGAAAGTATTAAAAGCTTTAAGTAATATTAAACTAAGTGTACATGACATAAAGTTCATAAGAACAAATAAGCGAAAACACAAGATCAAGCCGTTCGTATTTGATAAATATCTAGCGAGGTTTCTTGGTTTTTGGATTGCTGAGGGCTCATGGTACAACAATGGAATTAGGGTATTTTCTTCAGACCTTAAATTACTAAACAA
Organism: uncultured Desulfurococcales archaeon; assembly: GCA_964611985.1. GTDB lineage: Archaea > Thermoproteota > Thermoprotei_A > CAZTBM01 > SZUA-1508 > SZUA-1508. The sequence continues at coordinate 54,017 of CAZTBM010000002.1, forward strand.
ATATAAAGATCTAGCACTTAAAATCTGGGGAATAGAGCCTAAGCTTATGAGAATATCCTCGGGCATTTACGGCTATAGCATCCTATCAAAACTTTTGCTCAAAACGTTCAAGAACATCATAAAGATCTCTAGAAGAAAGTCAAAAGAAGGAGAACTGCCTGATTTCATCTATAAACTTAGTAAGGAGTCTATTTCACAATTTCTATCAGGATATTTTGATGGAGATGGGTACATAGAGGTTAAGAATGGCAGGGTATATAGTGCTGGTTTCGTCACTTTTAATGAAAAGTATGCTCGAGTATTACAAAAACTTCTTTTACAGCTTGGTATAGTTTCTTCATTAAGGAAAAGAGAATACGATGAGAGAATAAGTTTCCGGGGGAGAATATTAAGGAAGCAAGGTACATGTTATACTGTTACTATTCTTGGCGGAGAATATTTGAGGAAATTCAGAGAAATAATAGATCCATGGAGAGAGAACTTAAAGATGATAAAAGAGTTAAAAGGACAAGGTTACTCAAATAGAGATGTAATACCAGGTATTTCCATGTTACTAAAGGAAATAAGAGAACATCTTGATCTAACCATAGGACAGGTATATAATGCCGCATCCTATAATCCATATAAAGTTGAGCAAGGTCTAAAAAATATTAGTCGTAGGAATCTTATAAAATTATTAGAGTTTTATGAAAAACAAGCAAAAATAAAGAATAGAAGAGACATATTAAATGAAATACTGTTCCTTAAAGCATTAGCTCTAGGTGATATATTCTTTGACACCATAACCTGTAAAAAAGTCATAAGATTAGATAGAATATGTAGCTTAGTTAATGTGACAGAAGAGAATTATGTTATAAATGGATTCATATGTAAAAATAGTTCAACCAGCCTTGAGCTTGGAATTGATATAGGATATATTGACTTGGTTGCTTTACTTAGTAGTCCTAAAAGTGTTAGCCGTTTACTTCAAAGAGTTGGTAGAAGCGGACATAGACTCCATAGAGTTAGTCTTGGAAGACTTGTTGTGGTTGATAGAGACGACCTTGTTGAATGTACGGTTTTAGCTAAGGCAGCTATGGAAAGGAAGATAGATCGTGTAAAAATACCAAAGAATGCGCTTGACGTTTTAGCACAGCACATTGTTGCTATGGCTCTTGAAAGGAAATGGAGGATAGATGAGGCTTATAAGCTTGTTAGGAGAAGCTATTGTTACCATGAATTAGAATATGATGATTTCATTAGTGTTTTAAGATACCTTGCTGGAAGGTATGGTGAACTTGAGCCTCTAAAGGTCTATGCCAAGATATGGCTTGATGAGGAGGAGGGTGTTTTTGGCAGAAAACGTAGAGGCAAAGTTAGGATGATATACTATATGAATTCTGGGACAATACCTGATGAGGCTAAAATAAAGGTTTTCACTGAGGATGGAAGGTATATTGGTGAACTAGATGAACAATTTTACCAAATCTTAACACCGGGTGACATTTTTGTCTTAGGTGGAAGAACCTATGAATTCCTTTACGGCTATGGCTCTTACGCCATTGTAAAACCAGTTAAAGGTGTAAGACCCACTGTACCCTCATGGTTTAGTGAAATGCTACCATTAGCCTACGACTCAGCTTTACTCGTAGGCAAGTTTAGAAGGGATACTGCTAAAAAAGTACTAAATGAGAGTAAGGAAAGTGTTATAAAATGGCTTATTCAAGAGTACAAGCTTGAACCTCATGCTGCTGAGAATATTTACCAATACTTTTATGAACAACTCATGTTCATGGATGGGATAGTGCCATCGGATAAAACGATTATTATTGAGCTATTTGAAGAACATGATAGACTTAATCTAATATTCCATACACTATTTGGTAGGAGAACAAATGATGCATTAAGCAGAGCTTACGCTTACATATTATCAAGACTGAAAGGGGTTAATGTACGCATTACTGTTACTGACAATGGTTTTATGTTGTCAATACCTAAGATCCCATTGTGTTCAGATGAAATTAAAAGCCTTCTGGAGAAGGTGAGATCCAATAATATTGAAGAAATACTAAAAGAGGCGCTCAGGTATACAGAGCTATTAAAGCGTAGATTTAGACATTGTGCAGTAAGGTCATTCATGCTTTTACGGAGATACATGGATAGAGAGAAAAGCGTTCATAAACTCCAATTAAGTGCTGAAAACTTACTTAGAGTGGTTATGGATTTAGATGGATTTCCCATACTCAAGGAGGCATATAGAGAAATCCTAGAGGACTTTATGGATTTAGAGCATGCCAAGGAGGTTCTCTCTAAAATAGAGAAGAATGAAATAAACGTAATAATTATAGGACCTAATAACGTGCCTAGTCCTTTTGCCCATATCATGGTTGTTCAAGGATATAGTGACATAGTGTTAATGGAAGATAGAAGACGATTACTACAGAAACTTCATGAGCGTGTTATAGAATACCTTAAGTACAAATCTAAATTTACACCAGCTCCATTAGAGAATGGCGTATAGCTATTTTACCTTCCTGAATATAAGTTTATGTAATATTTTCCGTGACCCTCTTAGAGTTATGAAAGAAAACTCTTTATAACTAGTTCACTTATAAACCACAAGCAATGAGGAAATATCTAAAAAACGTCTACGTCTTATTAGCCTCATGGATTATATTCTCTTTTACCTATTCTATAGTAGATCCATACATTCAACTATATTTCACTGAGCTAGGAGGCTCTCCTACACTTATAGGTATAGTTTTCTCATTAACTCCACTTACTGCATCAGTTTTCTACATTATGGGTAGTTATATAGCTGATAATTATGGCAGGAGGTGGCTTGTTACACGAATATCATTCCTTATAGCTATTGTCTGCTTAGGTTATGCTCTAAGTCCTTCATGGCATTTTCTATTACTATTCTTAATATTAGAGGGAGTTGCCGGCGTATATAGACCTGCTTTGTGGGCACTGTATGCTGATAGTTTACCTCAACATAGACTAGCTAGTGGTTTCCTTTTAGCTAACGTTATGCCTAGATTGGCAGCTATACCCTCACCTTATATTGGTGGTAGACTTGCAGACTTGTACCACATAATGGGGTATAGATATGGATTCTTAATGGCCGCTATTGTAGCTTTTACTATTGCAGCAGTAAGAATAAGATACCTTAAAGAAACACATAAAGTTGAAGCTAAGAAATGGAGTGATATTCCATGGCGTAGGGTATTTAAAGAAAGTTGGAGAGAAATAGCTTACACCTTGAGAGAGTTACCTAAACAGTTAATGGTAATATTTGTGTCTGCAATTATATTTAATATGTCATCCTACATGTATGCCACATATAGGGTAATAGTAGCTGTAAAATTTATGGGGTATACTAAGAGTGTTATTGGATCTATCCTCTCATGCGCATTAATGGTGTTGGCTATATGGACTTTAGTTATAGTTAAATACCGTATACTTGATCGAGTACCAAAGGTAAAAGCGATGGTTGCTATCATGTTTATTTACAGTATACTTTACTTAATTTACACATATGGCGAGTTATGGTCTATACTCACTGCGTTCGTCCTATCAGCAGTTTTTGGTACTACATGGGCATCCCTCTATAACTCGTATCTGATGGAGACTACACCTTTAGAACTTAGAGCAAGAATACAGGCCTTAAGAATGATTGTAAGAGCTATAGCAACGGTTCTTGGTGGTGCACTTGCCAGCTTTCTCTACTTCCTGTATCCCAATTACCCACTCGTAATATTCTATGCTAGTAGTGTTCTCGGCTTCTCCTCAATATCATTAGTACTCGCATACTGGTATAGGAAGAAATATAAAATACATCCACTACCTCAATAGTTCAATACTATTAATTTTATCTAAGAATTCTAGTATTCTATTATAACTACCTTCAATTCTATATATTAGTTTACATAAGGCACATACATCTGTTGAAGACGGCATACCACAGATACTACACTTTTTGATTTCTCCTAAAGTAACGTCTTTTAAATTAACGGCTTCACCCTTGAAGAATTTCCTTAAAAACTGTATTTTTATACCTGGATGTCTTGTTTCAAGCATGTTGAAAAAGCTCTTAATTTCCACTTCTATACTCTCTTGAGGTCTATAAGGGCATTCACCATGATATATGGGAAGATTATTTACTAAAGCATAGACCAAACTTTCTCTTTCAGATACTTCAACTAGAGGTTTAATTCTTGCAGGCATTAAGCCTGCTATTGCTTCAAGTTTAGGTTTGAGCTTTACAAGTTGACCATAGTTACCTAGAATAAATTCCTTTAGTATGTATGCTATCATATCATCCATTGTATGTCCTGTGGCTATACTGTTTGCCTTGAGGTTTAATGCGATAACGTTTAAAACATATCTTTTGATCAAGCCGCATACTGAGCATGTAGGTCTTTTACTAAGCTTACTTAATTCTGGCACTTTAAAGCCTAAACTTTCTTTTAAATCCACAATAACATGTTCTATATTTAATAGTTTAAATAACTCTTTTACTTTTTGCTTACTCTTCTCAGAATATTCACCTAAACCTAAATCTATGTATATTCCGTAAAGTTCTATATTTAGTGTAGAAGATAGTAATGATAAAATATGAAGCAATGTCGTACTATCTTTACCACCGGATACGGCAACTAAAATTCTATCTCCCTTGCTTATCATTTTATATCTTTTGATACTCTTTAGTACCTTTTTTACCATGAATTCATTAAAGTGTACCTGACATAAGGATAGTCTTGCATAAGGAAGTCTAATAATGGCTTTTTTCTGACAAAACTTGCAAATCATCATTTATACTATCCACCTGAAAAAACTGTAAATACTGTTATCTTGTCACCTTCATTAATAGTATCGTACTCAGATAATACTTTATTATCTTTCGTTACAACAACATCTTCAACGGTGTATCCTAGTATTCTTATAAGCTCATGAACTTTAATATTCCGTTTATCAGGTACACTCACTTCCTTAACTATTCCCTTAGGAACTATCTTTACCCTGAATGTCACCATAATTCATCATACCTTGTATAATTGTAGTCTCCATTTTTACTATTAGTTCTTAGCTGAAACTTTATTAATAGTTTAACTTTATATCTCTTGATGGAGATGGTGCTGGAATGCCATTAATTAAAGAGGTAAAAAGTAAAGAGCATATTGGCTTAGAGGTTGAACTTAAAGGATGGGTATATAGGAAAATGACTGTGGGAGGCAAAATATTCATTGTATTAAGGGATTCTAGTGATATAATACAATGTGTAATTGACGAGTCAAAGGTCGATCATGATACATGGAGCAAAGCCAAGAAGGTAACAAGAGAAAGTAGCTGTATTATTAGAGGTATAATTAAAGCTGACCCAAGAGCTCCAGGAGGCTATGAACTACAGGTTACGCAACTTAATATCGTTGGATTATCAGATTGGTTCCCTATTAGAGGTAATGAAGGTGTTGACTTTTTACTCGACCATAGACATCTATGGATTAGATCTAGAAAGCTACAAGCGATAATGAAGATTAAACATACTATACTGGAGGCTGGTAGAGAATACTTTAATAAGAATGGTTGGTGGGAGGTTACACCACCAATACTAACAGGCTCAGCTTGTGAGAGTGGAGCAACACAATTTGAAGTGAATTACTTTGGACAAAAAGCGTACCTTAGTCAAAGCGCACAATTATACCTCGAAGTATTAATTTATACTCTGGATAAGGTTTGGAGTCTTACACCATCATTTAGGGCTGAAAAATCACGAACAAGGAGGCATTTAGCAGAGTATTGGCATTTAGAGGCTGAGGCAGCATGGTACGGTATGGAGGATATGATGAGAGTTGTCGAAGAATTGGTATACTACATGGTAGATAAGGTGTTATGTAATAGAATGGATGAATTAAAGTTTCTTAAAAGAGATACTCGAATACTAGAAAATGCTAAACCACCATATCCTAGGATAACATATGATGAGGCTATAGAGATACTTCAGAATAAAGGTGTAAACATAAAATGGGGTGACGACCTAGGAGCTGACGAAGAGAGAGTGTTAACAGAGGAATTTGAATCACCATTCTTCATAACGCACTTCCCTAAAGAGATTAAAGCATTCTACATGAAGTTAGACCCGAACAATCCTCAAGTCGTACTAGGATTTGATCTACTAGCCCCCGAGGGTTACGGTGAAATAGTAGGTGGTAGTGTAAGAGAAGATTCCTACGCTGTGTTATTAAAGAGGATATTAGAGGTAGGATTGAACCCTGAGGAGTATAAATGGTATCTTGACTTAAGGAAATATGGCACCGTCCCTCACTCAGGTTTCGGCTTAGGCATTGAAAGAACTGTAATGTGGATTGCAGGTTTAGACCACATTAGAGATGCTATTCCGTTCCCGAGATTTAGAGAAAGATTATATCCCTAAATAGGAAAAATTAATTTATTCCTCAATTTAGCATAAACAAAGCAATACTACTTTACATCACATAGCATAGACTATTATCATGAGTACTTCGAGTATTACAGTTACGACAATTACCACAGCTAGAATGGTGCAGGACGATGATCCCGCCAAGTATGATGTATATGATAGCACTAATAATGCTTGGATATATACTTGCGATTTTAGGATTAAAGAGAATCGTAGGTCCCATACTGTCTAAAGTAGTTTTCTATTACTTTCTCCCAATCATAATGTTCAATGCATTTGCCAAGGCCAAGCTAGGTTACGAGTTTTACGCGATTGTTGCATTGGTCATATTTTACATAGCTGTAGGGTTGCTTGTATCATTAATCTATGCTCGTTTTAGGAAACTAGACCCTCCAACAACAGCTTCAGTTGTCATCTCCTCGGTATTTCAGAATACAGCATTCATGCCTTTCCCTATAGCATTAGCTCTTTATGGTAATATAACACCATGCGCAGTTTACTCTTTCACCCTTACAACGATACATTATCCGACTATAGGGGTCTTAGCAGCAATAGTTGATAGAAAAGGTAATGTATTATACAATGCTGTAAAGAAGCTTATTACAATGCCCGTTATACCTGCAGGTTTTATAGGTATAGCCTGTAATATGATAGGAGCTACCAAGTATTTTCCTCAGAACATAATGGAGGTTATTGGCTTCATAAGTGTGTTTGGTGTCTACTTAAGTGCGATAGTTGTAGGTACAGGCCTACCACATCCTAAGGATGTGAGTAGAAAGATAGAGGACTACATTTTCTTCATTTTAGGCTGGAGACATATACTGTCGGTACTCATACACATTATATTAGCTTCATTAATCATATCAAGGAGTATATGGTTCAAACAAGTAATGCTGGAGGCAATAATGCCGCCTGCGACGGGAAACACTGTTGTAGCATTTGTGTACGGATTTAATGTAGAGGCTGTTGCTAAATCTACAGTATTATCTACAGTGATAAGCTTAGTGCAAGTTACATTACTTCTCCTTTTAGGAGTACTTTGAGTACTGTTGAACTTGCCTTCTATATTTACATATATCGCCTAGAGGGCATGACCTACATTCCGGCTTTCTAGCCTTACAGTACATTCTACCGAGCATAATTAACCTAAGATGGGCTTCAAGATAGTCTTCAGGGTTAAATATCTCCATCAGTTTCCTTCTTATCTCTTCGTAATCTGCTTTCTTGCGGACAAGTCCTAGCCTCTTACTAATACGTTTAATATGTGTATCTATAGGAAATGTTGGTTTATTAGCATACATTAACAATATTACATCAGCTGTCTTAGTGCCAACACCTGGTATCTTTAACAATTCCCTCCGGGCCTCCTCTAGCGGTAGGTTAAGAACTTGTTCCAAGTTACCGTTTAAGTTCTTCTTAATGTATTGAGCTATTTCCTTTATTGTTTCGGCCCGTCTTCTATACATACCAGCTATTTTTATTGCCTCCATTATCGTATTTAATGGAGCCTTTAGAATGTTATCAATAGATATGTCTTTCACTGCTCTTCTTAGGTTATCATAAGCTCTAATAGCATTCTTATCGTTTGTATTTTGAGATAAGAGGACACCAATTAACATTGCAAAAGCTGACTTATATTCACTTTTAATTCTTGTAGCTATGAACTCGTTAATGTCTAATTTTCCTAAACTTCTAAGCTTAGATAGTATTAAATCTCCTTGAACTCCAATTGTACATCTCCCTTAATGTTAGTCAAAGGTATATACTTTTAAGTATTCCTCCTCACTTAATGGTCCTTCCTGGTTTATCTTCTGTGAAAAATGTGATTCAGCAATTCTCACTATTTCCTCTAAGAGCTTTATTGATGGTTTATTGAATAATACACCCTTAAACCATGCACTTACAGCTGCATTAACCTTCATCTCCTTCTCATCAGAGATAAACCTTGACTTTACATGTACTATACCTTGTCCTCTTTTAAAAGAGGGTTTAACATTGGATTCATAGAGCATCTTTAATGAGTGTTCATATCTCTTATAGAGGTTAAATAGTGTATGCTTTTTCGCTATACGTGGTTCGACCTTTAGTTTCCACTTTGTTGTTATAAATGAGTCTACAAATATTATGGACATTTCTTTCAATTTTTTAATCTCTGATTCTAAACTTCGATTAGTAAAGTATCCTGCTAGTGATGTGAATGAGTTTAAGCTCCCTCTAATAGACATTATAGAGTGATGTAGGTAAAGTCCATTTCTTAATTTAATCATGAATCTCACTGAGCGCAATCCATAGACGGGAGATTCCTTCATTTCAATAAGGTAAACCTCACTTATAATATCAGTAGCATTGGCCCTACAATACTCTATAAAATGTTTATTAAGCTCTTTAGCTCTCCCAGGAGCACTCCACAAGGCTAGCCCAAACCCCAAATATATTTAGTAGCACTAGTGTATACATAAGAATTATCCTAAGGTAAGCAATCTGATATAGGGACTCTATTAGCTTGACCTTTAGAATACAGAAAGAGGTAGATTTAAATTAAGGGGGTTAATTGATTCTTTAGTGGGGTTAGCTATCATGGAGACGTCAATAAGACCTATAAGAACTGAGGCTAGAATTGCCTTATGGAAGCTTAGGCTTGGAATGATAGGTACTCTCGCAGCTGTAATATCAATAACAACACTCATACTTGCAGGCGTATTTACTGCCCTAGGATTGCCTTTCTATGGCATTTACGGTCTTTTAATCTTTGTCCTATTTATACACTTGCTACAGTGGCTTATAGGACCCTACATCATTGATATGGTATATCACGTAAGGCCATTAAGGCCAGGTGAGAATCCATGGTTGGAAGAGACTATTAAAAAACTCAGTACTGCTAGCGGTCTTAGCAAGCCACCAAAGATGATGATAGCCGAAATAAAAATTCCTAATGCATTCGCCTATGGTAGTCCATTAACAGGTAATAGAGTGGCTGTAACAAGAGGTTTACTAGAATCACTACCTGAAGATGAGATCGAGGCAGTACTAGGACATGAGCTTGGCCATTTGAAACATAGGGACATACTAGTAATGATGATGATCTCGATCATACCAGCACTAGTATACTATGTAGGCTACTCACTATACCTGTCTGGATGGTTTGGTGGTAGAGGTAGAGAGGAGAGAGGCGGAGTAATATACTTATTCCTATTGGGTATAGCTTTAATGATTCTTAGTTACATATTAAACTTATTCGTATTCTATATGAGCAGACTTAGAGAGTACTATGCAGACTCACATGCAGCACTCACAGTACCTAATGGTGCCCGTAAGCTACAAAGAGCACTCGCTAGAATAATGTATTATAGTGGTTTCATCAGAAGGAAAGAAAATTACAGCCACTTTAAAGCATTCTTCATATCGGATCCCGATATAAGTGTTAGAGCTAGACATGTAAGGAACATAGATGAACTTGTTGAAGCAATAAAGCGTGAGAAGCCAAGTATACTAGCTGAGCTCTTCAGCACACATCCACATCCTGCTAAGAGATTAAGATACCTAGACAGATTTGTAACCTAAACCATACCTTCATAATTAATAATCCGTGAGCTGGCATTATAATGACTAATAGTATTCAGGATATAGTCAAGGTGCTCAGTGATTATAGGAAAGCCGAGAAAATAATGAGAATATCTGCCAAGATTAAAGAGATCTCTCGGAAGCTAAGAAAAGACTATGAAATAATCAAGATAATGCATGTTTGTGGTACACATGAACATACAATAACATATTTTGGTCTTAGAAGCCTTCTTCCAGAGAATATTGATCTTATAGCTGGTCCTGGATGTCCAGTATGTATTGTACCTGCAAGAGATATTGACGAAATAATAAAGATAGGTTTAGAGTATGATGTTAGAATATACACTTATGGTGATATGTATCGCGTTCCTGGCTCACATGTTAGTTTAGCTAAAGCACGAGCTGAAGGCCTAGACGTTAAAGTAGTCTATAGTTTTATAGATGCAATAAGGGATGCAGAAAAAATTAATAAAGACACAATATTCTTTGGAGTAGGATTTGAGACAACTCAGCCAACTATAGCTTCGAGAATAGTACACGGTATACCCAAGAATCTTAAAATATACTCTTCTTACAGGTTAACAGTCCCTATCATGAGGTACGTTCTTGATAGACCAGATATTCCATTAAATGGAATAATAGCCCCCGGCCATGTTTCGGTAATAGTTGGTGCTGGAGCATGGGGCTATATTTCCCAAGAATATGGCTTACCTGTTGTTATAGCGGGATTCGAGCCTTTGGATATTATGTTGGCGGTTCTTGTAATATTAACACAGCTATCTAAAGGACATGCTGAGACAATAAACATATATACTAGAACTGTCACATGGCATGGAAATAAAATTGCACAAGAGTACATTAAGAAAGTATTCAACGTTACCGACGGAGCTTGGAGAGGACTAGGTGTAATTCCTGAAACAGCTCTTGAATTTAAGGAGGAATACTTGCCTATCAATGCTAAAGAACACTTTAAAGTATCTATCACATCATCAAGAGATATCGTTCCTGGATGTAAATGTCCGGAGATAATACTAGGCAAGGCTAAACCTACAGACTGCCCCTATTTCCTTAAAGCGTGTACTCCTCAGAATCCCTTAGGGGCATGTATGGTATCTCAAGAGGGCACATGTGCTATTTGGGCTAAATACGGTTTTAGACCAAACTTAAAGATAAAATGAAGTTAAGTCATAAACATCTTGTAGTATAGTATAGTGGCTATTGATTTGGCATCAGGTATTTCTCCCTTTCTAATCATTTCTATAACCCGTTTAAGCTCCACAGGCTCCACTCTAATGACTTCATAGGATTCTGGTGTTGAACCAACATACTCTAAGCCTTTAGCTAAGAAGGCATGCATCTTCTCTGTACTATACCCTGGGGCTAGGTACATTTCAAAAAGCTTGGTTAACTCCTTTGCTTTATACCCTGCTTCTTCGATAAGCTCCCTTCTAGCGCATTCCTCAGGTGTCTCTCCTTTCTCTATTACACCCGCTGGTAATTCATAGATCCACTTTTCAATAGGTACTCTATACTGTTTGATCAATATTATTCTACCATCATTCAGTATTGGCAATATTACGACACTTTCTCTGAATTCAACTACTTCTCTCTCAACAATATTGCCATTTGGTAATTGTAGTTCAACTACTTTCACATTTACTCTACGACCACGATACACATATTCGATGCTCAAAATACTCCACCCAGAAGAGTTTTATAATCTGTTCAATAGAGTAAGGGGCGGTAGTAAATTAAGATATCCAATAATGGGGATGGTATGAGACAGTGTATAAGCTACTTATTCATATACATGTGTTTGAACCTGGAAAACAAAGTCTATTAGCTCAAGCGGAAAGAACCATATACGAGAGCCATGGCAAACCTGTTATAAAGGATTGTACACCATACTCATGTATCTTCATATATGACGATGTTGAAGATAATCTTTTAAATGATGTTAAGAAAAAGTTAACTCATATAGGACGCTATGTTGATGTAGCATTAGTAGTTGTAAGAGTTGACACGAATGAAGCTATAGATGCATATCTAATCTTTGACGATGTACATAAGCTTAGTAGTACAGCCTTTAGACAGGTACTACAATTATACCCCCTACTAGAGAAGTATCTCAGAAACTTGAAAGTCACCGTAAACATAGGGTAATGAAGTCTGTTGAGTTGTGGTGAAAGCTTTTCATTTTTCACCACCTCTCTTTACTACATTATCTTAAATCTAACATTGTTATCACTTTTATCAACTTTAAATAAATGTTCTGTTTCGATAATGAAAATTTTAATAGATTGTTCGAATACAAAGAGGGAGCTGTGTATGGTGGTTTAGGATGATAATCCGAGAAATACTAAAAGTTATCAAGGAAAAGAATGCAAGATGGATCGACCTACAATTCACAGACCTACCAGGAAGATTACAACATATAACAGTACCTGCTAGAGAACTTGATGAAGAAAAGTTTAAGAAGGGATTCGGTAAGCTTGATGGAAGTAGTATTAAAGGATTTAAGAGCATTGAAGAGAGCGACCTAGTACTAGTTCCTGTACCTGAGACCTTCGCCATAATACCATGGACTAATCCCAAAGCTCCAACAGCAAGATTCATAACCAAAATCTATGATACATATGGGAAGGGTAGATTCATAAGAGATCCTAGATATACTGCTGAGAGAGCTCATGAATACACTCTAAACCAAGGTTATATAGCGTACTTTGGTCCTGAAGTTGAATTCTTCATATTTGATAAGGTTGAAGTAGACATAATGTCCTCTCAGTATAAACAAAGCTACCGCATATACTCTAGAGAGGCCCCATGGAATATTGAAGGACCATGTATAAGATTCAAGGAAGGATATTATCCAGTACCACCGATGGATAAACTATGGCTTATAAGACAAGAGATTGCTGAAGTCTTAGAAGACTACTTCGGCTTTACAGTTGAAGCACACCATCATGAAGTAGCTACTGCCGGTCAAGGAGAAATAGATTTCAGATTCAGTGATGTCGTAAAAACAGCAGATAACGTTATGACATTTAAGTACGTTCTACGTAATATTGCAGCAAAACATGGAATGACGGCAACATTCATGCCTAAACCTCTCTACGGAGATAACGGTAACGGTATGCATACTCACGTAAGCCTTTATGACAAAGATAAAGGAATAAACCTATTCTATGACCCAAACGATGAATACGCTGAGTTAAGCCAGCTTGGTAGATACTTTATAGGAGGACTACTTGAGCATGCAAAGGCGCTAGCGGCAATAGTTGCACCAACAGTTAACAGCTATAAGAGGCTAATTCCAGGATACGAGGCACCAGTATACATTATATGGAGTCGTGCAAACAGGAGTGCCTGTATACGGGTGCCAGTATATCATAAGAGCGACCATGGAAAGAGAGTAGAATTTAGACCTCCCGATCCAGCATGCAACCCCTACTTAGCCTTTGCTGCAATACTTGCAGCAGGACTAGATGGTGTAAAGAAGAAGATTGACCCAGGAGACCCCATCGACGAAAACGTCTACACAATGCCAATTGAGAAGAGAAAAGCACTAGGTATTAGGGAGCTACCTGGAAGTCTTATCGAGGCAATATATGAGCTAGAATCCGATATGGAGTTTTTAAAGCCGATATTCCCAAAGGAACTACTAGAAGTGTATATTAATCTTAAGAAGAATGAATGGAAACTAGTGAATTCATATACATCGCCAATAGAGATATACCTGTATTTGGATATATGAAACGAGAGAAAGCTAATAGTTAGCTATATAATCATTATACTGCTATTGAAGATAGCTGCTAGGTGGTAAAAAGGACATTCTTGGAATTATCATGTCGTATATGGAAGAATATACATGTGTATACATCATTAAATTAGCCTGCTAGCTGCCATTATAGTATTATCATTAATCCATGTAGCCTTAAACTGGAAAAAGGTTATAAAGACTTCAAGGAGCTCTTTTTACTAATTCTGATATTACTAAGTACTTAGTGTTTAGAGTCTGTTCACTTTTTAAAATAAAGAGTTATCTATGCGTAAAGACTACTTTTATACACGGTGATAATTTATGAATGAGAAATGTGAGAGAAGAGAAGGAAAGGAGAAGTATGTATCAGAGGATGCAAGAGAATTAAGGGAAGTATTAACTGCAATAATAGAATTCCTTAGAGATATAACTGGACCATTAAAAGAACTTATGTCTCTTGTTCAATCAAGCATCGCAGGAGATAAACTAGGTAAAGATATCGCTGAGTTCTACAAGAATTTGAAAGACTCAGGCTTACCTGATGATGTAGTTAATGAGCTTATTAAGAAATACTATGATGATAGAATGAGCTTATTAAGATTAATGAGTAGCCTATTTGAAGGATTAAGGAGAGGCCGAGCCATAATAGCGGCTTCAAGAGGGGAGGAAACAAAATCTTCGATAAAGGAGGCATTAAAGGAGGCTTTAAGGAAAAAAGAGGAAGAAGAGTAATGTTGAATGTCTAGTCTTCTTTTCTTCCATACTAGTAAGGTGTAGTAATTGAGTAAAGGAAGCGATCTTGAGGAAAGATTAGAGAGACTAGAATACTTACTTAAAGATATACTCTCTAGACTTGAAAGATTAGAATTAGTTCTTGCGAAAATGAATCCTAGTATTAGTGAAGTATTAAAGTTTACAGGTGAAATTATAGCATTATTCTCTTCACCACCCATTATAGCTCTTGAAGCAGCTGGAAAAATACTCAATATTATGAAGAGATATGGTAAACTGGATGATATCTCTAAAGCTATTATTGAAGTTTTAAGTGTTAAAGGCGAAGCTAATATTAGTGAACTAACTAGAGAAGTTAAGGCTATACGAGGTAAAGCTTCAAGAAGGATTATAGCAGAGAGGGTAAGAATGCTTTCAAACACGGGTATAGTATCATTGGAGAAAAGAGGTAATAGAATTATCGTTAAATTAAATGTAGACATAGAATAACATTGCATCATGGTGAATGAACATCCAGCTATATAAGATAATAAAATCCCTTTATGTAGTACTCTCGATCATAATCCATATTTCTATTCTACTATTATATCTTGCAATAATCCTACTTTATCTAAAGATGAAAATGATTTTTTATAAAAGATTCTGGCTTTGGAAAATGAGAAGAGAACTAATTAAAGCAAAAATGCCAAGGTCATTGGTTAATAGCATTTATCATCACTATTGTGAAGACTTAAACTCTCTATTTAAACATTTTAGCTTAAGGAATATGATACATATAATCAGGGAGAGCACTTAAAGTTTATATATAGTTAGATTTCTCTTTAATGTAGAGGCGAAGTTAGATGGAACTTCCAAGTATAATTAGGGATTTAGGGGAATCACTTATAGCTCCGAGACAGGTTATACAAATATTAATTGCTGAAAGAAGAGGATTAACTTTTGGCTTCTTTATAGTACTTTTATGCTCTATTCTTGTAGGGGCAACAGCCACAATGGTCTTTATTAGTAAACTAATATCCTTCGTACCTTTAGGTATCCTCAGTTGGATATTTGGGAATGTGGCAATATTATTTGGTATAGCTTCTTTCGTAATCTTAAGTATTGGTTATTGGCTTATTGGCGGTCTTATTATACATATTTTCTGTAGATTATTAAAGGGTAATGGGCTTTTCGAACACACTCTTGTGGCATTTTCGTATCTTTGGCTACCATCCTTCCTTATAGGTTTAATAGCACCAGTATTAATGTTTCTTGATTATCTCACTTCTCTAGGCTTATTCTTGCTGATGTTATGCATATCTTTCATATGGGGAGTAATATTATCTGTTCAAGCTTTAGCAGAAGCACATAACTTTAGTGTGAGTAAAGCTCTGTTATCGATGATAGCTCCAATACTTATACTTATATTCATATTTGCCACTTTATTCTCCTTAAAAATCTTCGTATGGTGGTAGATTCATGAGTAAAAGCGGTAAAATAACTCTAAGCGACTTTTTAGGGGTACTCGTGGTGTTAGGCATAGCTATTGGCATATTAGTACCGATACTTGCTTCAAGTATTATGAGGACCTATAAGCAAGAAGCTCTTACAGACTTTGATAGGCTCATGCAGGGAATAGCACATATACCATTTATGAAGATAACTAAGAAACTTGTTAAAGAATACACACTTAATGTAAATAAAGAGTTCCATGCAGTGATCGAAGTTACTGGTGGCGCAATAAAAATAACTGAGGGACATGGTAACATAGTGAAAATACGAGTATATGCATATGAAGGTATGCCATGGTTTAAAGGAGTAGATAGTGAAAGAAAATATAATGTGTATTATTGTGAACGTACTAATACGCTATCTATTAATGTTAATAGATACTCCGTTGTTATAGAGATACCAAGTAATTATATTTCATCGATATCTCTAAGTATAAGTGGTGGAGTAGCAAAGATAGATACTCCCTTAACTAATCTGAAATATCTTGTGGTTAATGTTTCAGGTGGAGCAGTAGATCTAAAGCCTGCAAGTTTAGGTAAGGTAAACGTTAGCATTAGCATTACTGGTGGAGCCCTTGATGGTAATTTAGAATTCTCTAGATATGTAGGTGAATCAGATGTTAAAATAGATATGTCTGGTGGAGCAATAGACCTGGATATACAATTACCAAGTAACGTTAAGGTAAAAGTTAATGGAGAATTTACTAGTGGTATAGTGTCAGTCAAGATTAATGGTGAACATGTAGGCCGGTCTTACATTGAAGACGGCTACGAGCAAGCTAGTAGTAAAATCTACATAAGCTATGATGTTCATGGAGGAATAATAGATGTTGGGATTCGTAAATGAGCGATGACAAATTAGTTATACCTGAGGATAGACCGTTAGCAGCCCGTAGGGTACTCGATATTCTTAATAGTGGACCTAAGCTTTCAATATTAAAGGTGCTATTAGATCAAGGTGAAGCATCAGCTAAGGATATCGCTAGTAAGGTTAAGACAAAGCTATCAACAGTACTTTCACATCTATCAGACCTTGTTAAAGCAGGACTAGTGAAGGTAAATGTACAAGACTTGAGAGGTAAACAAGTAAAGAAGTACTCTTTAGTCTCTAGTAAGCTCACTATAAATATTGATTTTCGTTTATTCCTACATCTCGAGGAGTATGCTGCTGAAGAGAAACTAAAAGAATTAGAGTATCTCGCTTTGAAGTATATTAGTGTTAAACGTGAGAAAGAAACTTTGCCATTAACTATTAGTGTTAGAGATGTAGCTAAAGTACTCAATGTAGACATCAATACAGCTATTGAGGTAACAGATTTTATAAACACACATACAGATAGGATAATAGATTATCTGTGTAGTGATGCCCTGGACATTATAAAGAATAGGGGTAAGGTTAAAAATTTAAGAGAATTTGCTTCGTTACTGAATGTTCATCAGTATTGGGCTGCTCTTATACTTCAAAGTCTCTCAAGTAAAGGATTTATTAGGATAATGGATGATGGCTCTATAACTTTGCCTTAACAGGCACTCTTGGCAGGTATGATAGGTCTATTTCCTTTGGTTCATAGTCTGCTAGCTTATTCTCTAAGTATTCTAAGTATCCTTGTAGATCTAGTAGTCCATGACCACTTAGGTTAAATAGTATGACCTTCTTTTCATTCTTTTTCTTAGCCTCTATTGCTACATCTATTGCTGCTTTTACTGCATGCGCTGATTCTGGTGCTGGAACAATACCCTCTGTTGAAGCGAATAAGTGTGCTGCCTTGAATGCTTCTGTTTGACTATATGCCATGGGCTCTATTATTCCTTTACGTACTAGTAGACATAATGTTGGAGCATCACCATGATATCTTAAGCCGCCAGCATGTATTGGTGGTACACGATATTTATGGCCAACAGTATACATCTTTAGCAGTGGTGTTAATTTAGCTGTATCACCATAGTCGTATGCATATACTCCCTTAGTTAATGTTGGACATGCTTTTGGCTCTGTAGCTATGAACTTTGTTTTACTTTTACCCTTTAATCTATCTTTTACAAACGGGTATGAAAGTCCTGCAAAATTGCTTCCTCCACCAACACACCCTATAACATAATCTGGGTATTCACCTATGACTTCCATTTGCGTTTTAGCTTCAAGGCCTATAACTGTCTGATGTAGCAACACGTGGTTTAATACACTACCTAAACAGTACTTACTGTTGTCACTGTTTAATACGTCCTCTATTGCTTCACTTATTGCTATACCTAGACTGCCAGGATTGTTTGGATCCTCACTTAATATTTTTCTTCCAAAGTTTGTTATGTTACTTGGACTTGGGTATACTTCTGCCCCATAGAGTTCCATTAACACTCTACGATACGGCTTCTGCATGTAACTACTCTTAACCATGAAAACTCTTACTTTAACATTGAATAATGCTCCAGCTAGTGATAAAGCACTACCCCACTGTCCTGCTCCTGTTTCTGTAACTACCCTTTCAACACCTTCAATCATATTGTAGTATACCTGTGCTACAGCAGTATTCACCTTATGACTTCCTGTGGGAGTTATACCTTCATATTTGTAGTAAATTCTCGCTGGCGTTTTTAATGCTCTCTCTAATCTGATTGCCCTGACCAGTGGTGTTGGTCTTCCAAGCTCAACATAGACTTCTCTAACCTCTTCAGGGATTTTTATGTACTCTTCACTGCTAACTTCCTGTCTAATAAGCTCCTTTGCAAATAACCTTTCTAACATTTGTGGTTCTACAGGTCTCCCATTCAGTAGAATTGGTGGTGGTAGTTCATTGCCTATTTCATGAAGAATATTATACCATTTATTTGGAGTTAAATCTGGATTTAAGAGAACTCTTATAGACTTTAAGTCCATTGGTGCATGATGTTCACCGAGACCACAGTAGTCCCACTTGTAGTATAAAAACGTATCTATAGGGGATTCAATTAAAACTCTTAGTATTCTGATGTTAATGATCCCATGAGTATGAAGATTTAGTAAAATATACAACAGTATATAGGAAGGAGCAAACGAAACTTATAGAAATCTATTTATCCTAGATGATTATCCTCTTTACCAGTTATAGTTTTAGGTGTAAAAAGGATGCGGAGAGTTATAGTGCAAGGTGTAAATGGTATTAAATTTGTTAAGATAGTAGAAGAGAGTAAGCTTAGAAATCCCATTAAAGGTTTTGCTGAAGAGTCTCAACATATAGAGTATAGACGTGATCCACTTCTTGGTAGATGGTGTAGAATAAACATTTTAAGATCAAAGAGGCCTAAACAAGCAGAAAAGGCTATACCAGCCCTTAATGAGATCATTGAGTCTAGTGCATGTAAATGTCCTTTCTGTAAAGAGAGAATTAATGAGAAAACGCCAATGTTCCCTAGTAGAATAATACCTGAGGGAAGAGTCTGGTTTGATAGTGCAAGTATGTTTCCCAATCTCCACCCATTTGCCAAGTATCATTCTATTGTAGTATTAGATGTGAACAAGCACTATACGGAACTAGGCGATCTTAGCCCTAAAATACTTTATGATGCCTTTGAAGCAATGATAGAGGCATCTACTAAGATTTACAAGAAGGACAAAAGAGCAAAATACGTCACAGTATCCATGAATTTCCTATTCCCAGCTGGTGCATCAATAATACATCCACACTTACAAGTCATACAAGACACTAAGCCAACCTGGCTTTTGAGAATGGAAATATTAAAGTCGAGGAGATACTATAGAAAATTCAACTCTAACTACTGGCTTGACTTAGTAGAGTCAGAGAAAAAACTTTCAGAGAGACATGTATTCGATAGTAATGTTGCCTCATGGATATCTTCATTCGCCCCACTAGCAAATTATGAAATTACAGGTGTAGTAAAGAGAAAAACAAGTATTATAGAATTTACATCCAAAGAGTTAAGAGAGCTGGCCTGCGATATATCGAAAGTGCTTAACTCCCTAGCAAAGATAGGCGTAATGAGCGCTAATATGACATTCTACGACTTAGGATTCAATAGTGGATCAAGTGAGTTCTTTAATTTACATATAAGAATCATTGGTAGAAAGAACCCGTATCCAAACTATACCAATGATAGGGGCTTCATGGAAGCACTACATCTAGAGCCTGTAATAGAGATGTTACCAGAAGACTTAACCTTAAATATAAAAAGAGTTATAACGTAATTGAATCCCTCCTGTCTAAACTATATTATTTCACTAAACGAGTGCTTTATGAACAAAATACTCAAAATAAACACATTAATTAATCTTAGATTAGTAACATTTATGTACATACTTAGAGGATTCGTTTATAAGGTAAACTTTAGTATCCATTATAGTTAGTTTTATCTATACATTTCCATCCTAGTATATACTAGTCAGTTTGTCTTGAGGCCAGAATATGAAGAGACTAGTATTGCTCACTATGCTTACTCTAATGCTTACTAGCTTACTGGTACCGCTTATCAGAGCTGACACTACAAGTGTAGACTTCGTAAGGATACTGGGGAGACTACCAGAAGGTGTCATTAGTGTGAGGCTGTTACCCGCGTATGAAGGATTCTTCGTAATGTACGTTAAGGATGATAGAACTATTGTAGAATATGTTCCCCCAGACGGAACATTAAAAGACGCAACCAAAGTAACAATATTAAATGGAACATACACTGAAGCAAACGTATACTACGATAAAACCAGTAAACTACACTACATAATACTAAACAGCATAAAACAAAAGAAACTAACAACAATATGGTACAACACCAACACTAATAAGCTCATAAACACAACAGTAGTTTCTTACGATAAAATATTTAATAAAGTAGAACCAGTATTCGTAGTAAGTAAGGATATGATGGAAAAAGTGTTCACTATATTAGCTGAAGCAACCAAACTTCATAAACAGAATAAACATGAGGAAGCAGTAAAGCTAGAAAAAGAAGCAATGAGACTTATCAATGAAGCAAAGAAACCACTGGAATGTATTATTAAGCTTCCTGTACAACATGGTCTTTCATACTTAAACTATACCATATTAGTGATAGTACCAGTCAAATTAATGAAAGAAATAGAAGAGGCATGGAAACAATACCTAAGGATGGAAGTACCACCTAGAGGGATAAACCTTACTAGAAAATATGGGTTTGAAGCAAATTTCATTCAAATTAAAATCGCTACTTTAAACAGAAATCTAAATAAATTAGTCTATGACTCCTTCAAAAGTCCACCAACAATCTATAGTTATATGATTCCGCAAATATCAGCATATAGACTTTTTATCCTATGGAAATGGTTTTACAATAATATGGTATATCCCATAGAGTTACATTACGATATCGCATTTACAGTTGATGAGAAAGGTATACATAAATATATGGAAACAAAAATGTTGGTTATTGGCGAAGCATACTGGATACTCTGTACTGACCTTAACAGAACAACCTACTTAATAGAGGAAATTTCCTCTGGGAAGCTAAGTGTAGAAAAAGAAAATAGTGGTATGGGTGTTGGGTATGGTAAATTATTCTCATGGCTTACTCTATGTACGCCTAAGTCTACTGGTCTTGGCGATTTACTGGAGAGGGAGTATAGGGAGTACGGTGGAATAGCGGATTATTATGTCAGGATTGCTGAGTGGTTACCAGCACCAATAATGGATGTATCCGTCTCAAATGAGAGATACTATTCATTCTACTTTACAGAGGCAAACGGAACATCACACCTTGTCATTGTAGACTTGGGAAGGATGATACCAGTGATACTGAAGAATCTTAAACGTGAAAAAGTTGAAAGAGCCTTCCTCAAGTCATACATGTTCAACGCGATAAAACTAAACGTAGAGGGTTGTAGTAAAATAGTAGATATTGAAGGTGCAATAAACAGTAGCGTAGTATATGTTCTCATGGAAAACGGGTATATAATGAAGATACTTTGCAAGGGATTATCTTACGACAATAGGGATATTAATGTAAAAGTTAGGTTAGTTTCAGGAAAGCCAAAACTAAAATGTGAGTTTACAAGGGAAATGTATGAAGGGATAAAGGAGATACTAATGTCAGGAGAGAATATAAATAAACCATTAGAGGTCGCGCAAAAACTATACTATGGTAGCACTTCTAGAACATCACCACTTAACATAGTAAGTGTAGTGTCTGAGACAGGAGAAAAAGCGAAAACAATATTTCAAGAAATACTAGAGAAATACATGCTAATAATCCTCATATTAGTGTTAGGAGTAGCAATAACGATAGCAGTACTAATAGCAAGAACACGGTAAACTTTTATGGCGGTGGAACAGGCGAACATGCACACGAGTACGTTATAGTACACGTACTAAAACCATAGCAGAAACCACCAAATACGAGAGAGCAACCACCCTTCTCATAGAGCAGTAGAGTTTGATAGTTATTTAACCATACATCATTAACAATTACACCACAGCAATGGTACCATGTTATACATCCACAATATCCTGTACATTGTCCGCTATATCCTACTCTATAGCAGTCACATACTACACTAGGAACAGGTTCTGCATTAGTATAAGCTCCGTTTATGTATTTACATGAGTAGCATGTTTTGTGTTATTGTGGTTGTTACTGTTATTTCTGTGTAGTCGTATACTTGTGTTGTTTCGGTTACTGTGTCTGTGAAGGTTTCCGTCACGGTTACTGCCTTGGTTGTTGTAATGGTTATAATTGAGGTTATGTACACTCGATTGTAGTCTGTTGCTGTAATAATACCATGTATAGTACTGGCTGTATTTAATAGTGTACATTTAATAGTAAACGAATACACATGTATATAGGGCTGTGTCTCGTAAGACTAGATTAAAGAAGTATGAGAAAAGAAGAATGAAGTATTGGATGTTAAAAGAGCTATTCTTGCCACCAACTAAACAAAACAAAATACTGGTTTATTACATTTGAGATAGTAGCAAACGTAATCACTCATCCCCTTTAATATTTTTACATTATTTTTTCTCTATAAAAATTAAGATAGAAACTTAGAGTGCTATAGAATTAGTCATCGAAACTAGTTTAAGTTTACTAAGACATTATACTTCATAATTATTTTAGTATATGAATTTATCTGACCTTGTGAAAGTGAAAATTTAGTGTTACATGATACATCTTTTATTGTGTCAGTCAGCCACCGCCTCTTCACGGTATTCTGTAGTGGTCGGTAACGGTCATCATCCACTAGGATTATAATTCACTAAAATACATAACCTTAACTCTCTTAAGTAGTAGGCTATAGTCTCGTCAGAAATATTTATCTACCTCTCACTGGGAGGTACTGTATGGGGATCCAGGTATGTCTGTTCCCGGAAAAGTTAATGATATTCTGGTTACAACAACAGAGAACATACCTGGCTATAGAATAGTTAAAACCGTAGGTATAGTTACAGGTAGTGTTGTTCGAGCTAGACATATAGGTAAAGATTTCATGGCAGCATTAAGGAATATTGTTGGTGGAGAGGTTAAGGAATACAGTGAGCTACTAGCTCAAGCTAGGAGAGACGCATTAAAACGTATGGTTGAGGAAGCTAAGAAACTTGGTGCCAATGCTGTTATTGGTGTTAGATTTGCTTCTAGTATGATTATGTCTGGTGTAGCTGAGATACTGGCTTACGGTACAGCTGTGATAGTGGAAAAGGAGCTGTAATTGTTTTGATAGCATCTTTTTCCTTGATTTTCGGTGCCTTATTAGTACTACCATTCGTACTTAAGCAGGTAAAGTTTAACGCTGAGGCATTCATTTTAGGATGTGGAGCATTCATTATCGTACCTATAGTTCAAAGTCCTTTACAACACTTGTTTCTAATAGCACGTAATATTCAAAACCTATTACTTATAATAGCCATTTCATTATGTATAGGTTTCTTCACGGGTTTAATCCAGGAGACAATAAAATTTCTCATAACTAGAAAAATTAAATCACCAACTGCAATATGGGTTGGTTACGGTTTTGGCTTAACTGAAGCGTTACTCATAGCCATCACATCATTTACTGTACTTGCTCACGTTAGGGACTTATCATTCCCTCTCATATCGTTATATGAGCGTTTTCTTGCAACATTCTTTCACACTTTGACGACAGGTATTTACGCTTATGGCATAATGAAAGGTATAGGATTAAAAGTGTTAATACTAATGATAATAATACATGCCGCTATGAACTTTAGTGCAACAATGATTAACATAAGGAGAATGCATCATATTCTGACACCAATGGATTTAACCATATTCTACATCACACTCACTCTTCTAACGTTTATACTCTTTCCAATATATTTGAAAGTGAGGGTTAAACATGGTTGAAAGTAAATATGTACTTAATGGACTTATAGCAGGATTTATAGCTGGCTTAGTTACGTCAATAATATTAATTATTTCTATCATCACGCAAGATTTAGACACTATTATAGAGTACTCTATAAAAGAAGCCCAAAAATTCATCCCACTACATGATATAGGTATAATGAGAGAGTACATAAGATTAGGTATAATAGTATCACCTATAATTACAATCATAATTATTAGTATTTTGGGAGCATTATTTGGGCATTATATGAGTATCTTGATAAAAAGATGAACTATCCTGCAAGAGTCATACCAATAGCTATTACGGGACTTCTACTATCAATACTCTTAGTTTTACCCAACGTGGTGATTGGAAGCATAGGTAAAGCCTACACAAATTCAATCACCTGTTTAGTCTATACGTTAACGTTATTACTATTGGCGTATAAAAAGAATCCGAGAGTAACTGTTAAAAATGAACAATAATAAATAATGGTCATGGTAGTTATAACCTTCCACATAAATACTAAAAACTGAGGGTTACTTTATGACTTGGACTTGGACAGCTCAATCAATAAAAAGGCTAATTAGTCAAGAGGGAGTAATAGGCAGAGTTGCCGCATTATATGCGGCTGCAGGATATAGTATAGATCTTAACGTAGAAACACCATCTGGGACAGTGAGCTTCATAGCTAAAAAGAAAGGTGAGAAACTAGCAATAGACGTTTATTATAACATTAAAGACGTTACTGAAGAAAACATGAAGAAACTTACTGAAAAAGCTAAACAGGTTGATGCTAAACCAGTACTAGTTTCGAGGACAAACTTACTATGAATAAAAGATTTAATTTAAGATCTTTAAGGTT
>CAZTBM010000002.1:79247-99161 GCA_964611985.1 uncultured Desulfurococcales archaeon
GTTTCGAGGACAAACTTACTATGAATAAAAGATTTAATTTAAGATCTTTAAGGTTTAACCCTAGACCCCCACCAATAAAGGGTGGTAGAGAGTTTTCACGAGATTATTATGAGGCTTTCTATAAAATAGAGGACATCTTTAGTCACTATGTTTTAGGAAACATAGACTTAGATCATGCGTTGAAAGCACTAAACTATGCGAGGTATGCTATAATACCTAAGCTAGGATATCCTAGTGATGTAAAGAAAGAGTTACTAGAGGCTTATGATGAGGCAGTAAAGTTGCTTAACCGTTTAAGATCTAGAGAGAAAGTGAAGGAATGGTTACTAAGTAATGGTCCCCCACGAGAAACTAAGATTAAATCGCTTTTAGACTTTATGTAACTGCTAAAATACTGTACTTAATAGCTAACTTGACTATTCTTTTAGCTTCATCTCTAGACTTGGTTCTGACGATAACTGTATCTCCATAGTATTCTATTTCGGCATCCCTCACCTTTGATAATACGTTATCTGTAGCTTGTGTCTTCCTTAAGGGTATTACGTAATATCCTTGAGGATCTCGTTTGGATATTATTGCCTTGACTAAATCGCTCATTACATTGTCACCATTATTTAAATATGGAGACTGGAATGTAGAGGTTTATTGTGTTCACTTTAGTTGTAGTATTACCTTGTATGCTCTATTCTGTCTTCGATATAGCTTTTTCTAATAATTTCCTAATAGCTCTGAGTTCTTCTAATATCTCTTCTTCTATCGCTTTTCTTCTCTCTTCAGTTAGTTTACCGCTTCTTACCCTAAACTCTTCATTCACTTCTTTAGCTAGTTTGAAATCTAGCTGAAAGTACGTTAATTCTGGTCTCATTACACCTGTTGCAGGAGTAAATACGTCAACATTAGCCAGACCAAGCCTCCTCTGTAATGGTCCTTGTCTTAGTCTGACCTATGATACCAGATGATATGGTACTCTTTTTTCACGTTTCCACCATACACCAAACTTAGCATAAGCATATTGATCCTCAACAGAGAACTTTATTGAGTCATAGAATTTACTTATCCAGTACATTACAAAGAGTGTTAGACATAATGTTGGTACTAATATCACTAGTGATATCATGTAATGTTTGAGGGCTAAGAGAATAATAGCTAAAATTATTAATGGAGATATGCCTGCTAGTAAGTATATTCTGTATATTAACTTCATTTTAGTGCTAGGTTTAAACCCCTTATGTACCATAACTTCACCTACCTCCTAAATGCTAGTAGAGTTTTTCTTCGAGTTTTTATTCTACCTATAAGTAGTCTCTCCGATGAAAACATTCGTGACATACCATAGATTGCCGCTATGGTGTAGCATGTAGATGCAAGACAGCTTACCCAACCCAGTATGGGTTCGTTTATAAATATTGATTTAATACTCATTATTGGCGAGCTAAAAGGTAATAATGCTAAGGCGTATCTTGTTGTTTCAGGCATAATGGAGAGATCCATGTACGCTAGTATCATTCCTATAATGAATGCTGGCATAGCTACAAACTGGACCATGCTAGTAGACGATCTCACATCGGTACCGAAGCTCCCAAGGAGAAGGCCTAAACTGGCTCCTAAGAGGATTGTTAAGAATATTGCTAAGCCTATTAAGGCTAGGTCACTTATACTTAAAGCGAGCCATCGTAATGCTTGGAATGGTGAGAAGAGGGCCCCCGAAGCCTCACTTTCAAAGCTCTTGAATATACTGTACATGTAGTATGTATAACCTGCAACGTACGCTATTGACTGTATTATTGCTATGATCATTGTGCCTATGAACTTTGATAATGCTAATTTAAACCTGCTTATAGGTAGCGTTAACAGTACCTCTAGTGTTTTCTCTTCTTTCTCAACACCAATACTTGTAGCTGCCATTGAGGCTGCGAATATAACAACAATTAAAGGTATCCAAGCTGTAGCCATGAAGCTTCCTGTTAAACTACCCCATAGTTGTAAAGGTATGCTTCTACCTCTAAACATTATTGAGGCATCCGACACCACGGGTTTCACTATGAAGTTTAGATTAGTAATACCATGAGCTAAAGCTATACTCTGAGAAAGGGTTCTACTAAACCCATTTACAAGAGCCTCAACCTTACCCCTAAGACCAGTAGCTGTGAACGAGACTTCACTAATTAGGTGATAAATTTTTAATACTCCAGGCTTCATGTTACTAATGTTTTTTGAGAAACCCTCAGGTATAACTATAACTGAGAGGACCCCCTTCACTAACGCAATCTTCATTGCCTCATTTAAGCTTGATGCCTCTACATATGATGCATTAACCATTTTGATGAATTTCTTAAATGCCTCTGCATAGTCACCCTTATCTAAATCGACTAAAACAACGCTAACTTCAATTCTCCTTACTTCTTCAATACCCTTTTTCACGGTAACCCGAAACATTGCCCCTAAACCAATAAACATTATAACTGGAATTATCACCGACATTACAAGTATTCTTGGGTCTCTTAAGAGATCCTTCAATTCTTTAATAACTATGTTAAGGAATTTAGACTTCAAAGCTTACACCTCCAACAACCTTTTCAAAAACTTCTTCAAGATTAGAAGCATTATACTCTCTCTTTAGCTCCTGTGGTGTACCTTCAGCTACAATGAGGCCTTTATTTATCAGAGCAACTCTATCACAGAGAAATTCCACTTCAAGCATATTGTGACTTGAGACTAAAACAGTAATACCGTAATCCTTAGCGTATTTTTTGATAATTCTCCTTACATGAAGTGCGTGGGTTACATCAAGTCCGGATGTTGGCTCATCTAATATTGCTAGCTTAGGCTTAACCATGAGAGATCTGGCAACTAGTAATCTTCTTTTCATACCCTTACTGTAACTTTTCACTTTATCTTGTATCCTATCGCCTAAGCCGGAAATTTCAATAGCTTCTTCGATCATATTCTTTATCTCATCCTCGCTCTTAGCATAAAAGCGTGCCATAAATAGTAGATATTCATATCCTGAGAGATTACGGTAAGCTCCAGCTTCCTCAGGAAGATAACTAATTAACTCTCTGACCTTATCAGCTTCCTTTACTACGTTGTATCCGCAGACTAACGCCTTCCCGGAATCTGGTTTTAGTAGTGTTGCTAGTATTCTTAGTGTTGTAGTCTTACCAGCACCATTAGGCCCGATCAACCCAAAAACCTCACCCTCAAAAATGTGAAAGGATATGCCTCTTAGAGCTTTTATTGGTCCATAGTTTTTTATAAGGTTCTTAACATCCACTATACTCCTTTCCACTAAAGGGTTCCCCCTAAATAACATTACTATTATATTTGTGTTATTAGGAAATAGCTGAGACATATTTATTTTTCTATACATAACCCATGTTATATATTATAACTTGACTATGATAGATTGACGTAGGTTGCATTACTTTAATTATGTAAAGGATTCTTTACATAATTTATGATAATATCTATTTAGATTGTTCTAATAACATATAACTAATTTGTTATTTCCTTCTCTTCTTTAGTATTCTTATAAAGAACTAGTAGTATGTCCAGAATCCGTTTGGTTATACCCCATATCGGTTTTTTAGTGTAAGGTATGGTGTATGCTTCAGTATAGATTAATACTCTATCTATGAATGCAAAGTTATGCTGAAGCGAATCCAGAGGAATAATAAAGATATTAGAGACCTCTCTTGGGTTTAGCCTAAACTTAACTTTCTCTTTAAGCAATGAAACAACAGGTACTACTGTTACATTGAACTTTAGATGTGAAAGTATAGGCTTAAGATATCCTAGTACTTCGAGCTTTTCTTTAGGCACACCTATTTCTTCCCATGTCTCTCTTAAGGCTGTTTCAGCTGGATCAGTTTCATTATCAATTTTTCGACCTCCTGGAAACGCTATATCACCTTTCCAGAAGTCTTCCTTACGTTCAGTTCTCTCTATAAGTATAGTACTGACACCATTTGAGGGTATGAGTATAATATTTACGGCAGCATAATAGTCAATTATTGGTACTTGCCTATAAACTTTCTCGGTCAATGCCTTTATTATGTCCATACCCAATGTCATAATGATCCTCAAGGAAAACACAGTGTAGATTTCTACAATCTTATATTCTCAAGTTTAAGTTTGTACTTATAGTTGATAAATACTACCTACAACACCACCTAGTTTAAGGTAAGAGACTAAGAGAAGAAAATGGATACTATACTTCATATAACTATTTTACGACTGTATGGGTTTTGATAATTTTGAACTGTTAAGAGCCATATAGCCTATTTCTAATAGTTTTAATCCATCCTCTAAAGGTATAGGCATGTTGTCCTTTCGTAGAATTGACTCGAAGAATGCCCTTAACTCGGCCTTTAATGGTTCTTCTTTTTGTATATTTGATTCCATAGTCCATCCATGAGTGTATATTGTTAATCTTTGATTAATATAGTCTAAGTATGCCACGGCCTTTGTACCTGTGACTATTAGTTTTCGTTCTTTAAATGGCGTTATTCTATTTGTCTCAATTATTGCAACTTTACTGTCTGAGAATTTTAGCATTATTATTGCTGAGTCTTCATAGACTTCATTTACTACTTTCTCTACTTGTGCATACACACTCTTAGGCCATGAATTATAGATTAAATGTGCTATATCTATGTCATGTGTTGCCAAGTCTAATACCACACCTATATCCCTTATTCTAGGAACGTAGGGACCTACACGTCTAGCAATAACTGATATAACGTCTCCTAATGTACCCCTCCTTACTACTTCCAATAGTGTCCTTACAACAGGGTTAAATCTCTCAATATATCCTACCATACCTTGCACGTTATGCTTTCTACAAACTTCAATAATCCTTCTACCATGTTCAATAGTATCTGCTAATGGTTTTTCAACAAAAACATATTTTACCTTATCAGCTACCTTCTCAACCACAGTATGATGGCTTGATGTTGTAGTTGCAACAATGGCCACGTCGTATTCGTCTAGATCATCAACACTTGAATACGCCTTAGCGTTATACTGCTTAGCTACTCTTTCAGCTTTCTCATAATCTATATCAACAATCGCACTAAGTTGTATAGGGTAAGTTAATGATAATTCATTCACAACTCTACTATGTGCACGCCCCATATACCCTGCTCCAATAACTACCACTGAAAGCATCTGATAACACCTACGTCCTTTAACTCAAGCTTTAAATCAAAGTTAGTAAGATAATACTATAAAACTTACTCATTAGTATATTATTCTTGGTGGAATTAGTGTCTTATACCATATTTAATGAGAAACCAGAAGACTACGATAAATGGTATATAAAGAATAGGCCTATACTTTTCTCAGAAGTAGAAACAATAAAGAAAACCATGGGTGATTTAGGAGCCGCTGCAGTAAAAGTTGAAATAGGTGTAGGTACAGGAATGATGGCATTCCATGTTGGTATCAACTTTGGTATAGACCCTGCCATTAAGGCATTATACCTTGCGAAATCAAAGGGTATAGATGTCATTCAAGCTTTAGGAGAGAATCTACCTCTTAGAGATAACTCAGTTGACCTGATTCTGCTAACTACAACACTTTGCTTTCTTGAGAAACCAGGAGATGTCTTCAAGGAAATTATCAGATGTTTGAGAGAAAACGGCCATCTCCTACTTTGCTTCATACCTAAAGATTCTTTATGGGGTAAGGCATACGAAGAAAAGGCACGAAAAGGGCATAAATTTTATAGTCATGCACGTTTTTATAGTCTTGGAGAAGTTAAGGAGCTTCTCAGTAAATATGGATTTAGAATAATTGAAGCTTACGGCACATTGAGCTTTGACCCCTCAGAAAAACCTAAATATGAACCTCCAACTTCAAACATTCAAGGTAAAGGTTTTGTATGTTTTAAAGCTACAATTTAACATGAAGAATAACTTTATCCCTCCGTTCTAGCGCGATGCCAAAGGTCAATAACACGTGCTAAGAGGGTTAAAATGAATATTCCAGTAGCTGTAATGTTTACTGGGGGTAAGGACAGTACTTATGCCCTACATTGGGCTATATTACACTCTTTTGACGTAAGGGTATTAGTTTCAATAAAGCCTAAACGTGAGAACTCATGGATGTTTCATTACCCCTCTGTTGAGATCACGAACTTACAGGCACTAGCTCTCGATATGCCACATGAGTTACATTATGTTAGTGGTATTAAGGATAAAGAAATTGAGGAATTAAAGAACATATTATTGGAGGTTAGAAAGAACTATAACGTCAGAGGTATAGTTACAGGAGCTTTACTTTCAGACTATCAGAGAATGAATTTTAATCTTGTATGTGAAGAATTAGGGCTCAAAGTATATTCCCCTCTATGGAGGAAGAAACAAGACAAATATTTGATAGAGCTGATCGAATCAGGGTTCAAAATAATTCTTACAGCTATTTATGCTATGGGTATACCCTTACGGCTACTGGGTAAAGTATTAGATCGAGATGATGCGCTAGAGATCATAAGATTATCTAAGAAGTTTGGTTTTAATCCAGCTTTTGAAGGAGGAGAGGCTGAAACCTTAGTCGTAGATGCACCGTTATTTAAAAAGAGAATAGAAATTTTAAAATATGATGTAAAGAAGGAAGGTCCATACTCTTATAGGCTAATACTCAAAGATGTGAGGCTGATCGATAAATGATTCTTAAGAACTGTAAGTTCATAGTAACTCAAGATACATCAAGAAGGATATTAAAGAATAAAGATATACTAATCGAGAATGGAACCATAGTTGAGATCGGTGAAAATCTTTCAGGGGATGATGAAGTTATTGATTGTTCAGACAAGATAATCATGCCTGGGCTAATAAATGCACATACTCATGCCGCAATGACTCTTATGAGGGGATACTATGATGATGCAGAGCTAGATGAATGGCTTAGAAAGATGTGGACTCTAGAAAGGAGATTAACACCTAGAATTATTGAGTTAGCTACTAAACTCGCCATATATGAAATGCTGTCCCATGGAGTAACAGGCTTTATCGACATGTACTTCTACCCGGAAATAGTAGCTCAAGTAGTTAAGAAAATGGGTATTAGAGTAGCATTAGGCTATACAATAATGGATAGGGTTAGTCCCATACCATTAGATAGAAGATTAAAAGAGTCAAAGGAATTCATAATAAAGTATAAGAATGACCCGCTAATTAAGCCACTGGTAAATATACATTCTGTTTATGCATGTACAAGAGAGGGCATCATAGAGGGCTGTAAGTTAGCTAGGGAATTTAACGTTAATGTACATATCCATGTTTCTGAGACAAGAAGAGAAGTATATCAGTGTAAAAAGGAGCATGGAATGTTTCCTGTAGAGTACCTAGCCCACTTAGGTGTACTTTCTAAAAATATTATTATGGTTCATTTAGGATGGGTTACCAGCTGGGAAATAGACTTAATAAAGAAGTTTAATTGTAAAGTTGTACACTGCCCTACATCAAACATGAAGTTAGCAACAGCAGGTTCATTACCTTTACTCTATATGCTGAATAAGGGCATTATTGTGGGTTTAGGAACAGATGGTGCTGCAAGCAATAATGTATTGGATATGTTTAGAGAGATGAAGAATGCTGTGCTATTACAAAGGCATAGCTTTTGGAATACTGATGTAAAGGCACAACACGTTTTAGACATAGCCACTATTAATGGGGCAAAAATATTTGGAATAAAAGCTGGAAGAATTGAGAAAGGATTCTCAGCGGACATTATAGCACTAGACTTATACGCAGTAAATATTAATCCGATAAGAGAGGACAATCTCATATCAGCTATAGTCTATGCGGCTACAGGATCAAATGTTGAATTCACTATAGTTAATGGCAAGCTAGTTTATTCCCGAGATTATGAGGGGCATAGGTTGAGAGAGTTAAAAATCATATATAGAGAGCTAAATAAGTTTATTATTGAATCGAATAAATCAGATTGAAGACACTATCCATCCCTTTACCAAAGGTGTAATAAGTATCAATAATAAATTAATGAAAGACTATGTTATTCTCTCTAATAATCGGCTATAGTAATTTTTATAGTATGACCTGTCTATTGTTAGATTTGAATAATTTCATAATGGTATGGGGCAAACAGCAATAAGCAAGGGGTATGAAATATGGCTAAACGTCTATCAGTTGTAGACACAGAAAGATGTGTGGGCTGTCAGCTGTGTATGTTTGCTTGTGCAAGGAGATATGGAGAAAGTGGAATAGCTAGATCAGCGATCCATGTGAGAAGCGCAGGTGGTGTCGAGAGAGGATTTATTGTAGTAGTATGTAGGGCATGTAAAGAGCCTTCATGTGCTGCTGCTTGTCCGACAGGTGCATTAAAGCCTAGGAATGGAGGTGGAGTAATAATAGACTATAGCAAGTGTATCGGGTGTGGTATGTGCAGAAAAGCATGCCCCATAGGGGCTGTGATGTGGGATGAGGAATTGAATAAACCTGTCATATGTGTTCACTGCGGTTATTGTATTAATTATTGTGTGCATGAGGTGTTAGCATTAACGGAGGTGAAAGAGTAATGACATGTATTGATAAATCATTATATAAAGTACTATATGTAGATTTAACATCGAAGCGCTTCTGGATCGAAGATAGAAGTGACCTCTTCGAGAAGTATCTTGGAGGAGTTGGTGTAGCAGTAAAACTATTAGAAGAAGAGATGCCGAAAGGCGCAGACCCATTAGGTCCAGATAACGTTATAGTGTTTGCCATAGGTCCATTAACTGCAATGTATCCAATGGCCTCTAAGACTATAGCAGTATTCAAGAGTCCATTAACAGGAAACTTTGGAGAATCACATGCTGGTGGAAGATCAGCCGTAGCAATAAGAAACGCAGGCTATGGTGCTATAGTAATTAAAGGTGCTAGTGACATTCCCGTATACTTAGTGATAGATAATGGTGGAGTAAAGTTCAGAGATGCAAGAGCACTATGGGGCATGAGAAGCGCTATTACCGTAGGTAGAATCATAAGAGAAGCAGAGGGAGGAGCAGGCGTAAGAACTATTATGAGAATTGGTGCAGCTGGCGAGAAACTAGTACGCTATGCATCAGTGATGACAGAAACATACAGACACTTTGGTAGACTAGGATTAGGTGCAGTGTTTGGCTCAAAGAAGCTTAAAGCGGTAATGGTCGCCGGTAAAAGAACAATACCAGTAAAAGATAAGCAAGCATATAGAAGTGTATACGATGAAATATTTAAGACTGCTGTTGAATCACCGGCCATGAAGAAATATCATGACCTAGGAACAGCGGTCAACGTCTTATCACTAAATAAGATTAAAGGATTACCAACACGTAATCTTAAGAGTGCGGAATTTGAAGGTGCAGATGCCATAAGTGGTGAACACTTAGCAGAGGCTAGGCTAGGTAGAAGAATAGCATGTGCCCACTGTCCTGTGGCTTGTATTCATTTAGCGGCTTTAAGAGAACCCTATGAGACTGAGCCATACTTCTATAAGACGGTATTTGTATCATATGACTATGAACTAATATATGCTCTAGGTTCAATGCTAGGTATAAGAGATCCTGACGGCCTACTGAAACTCATTGATACAGTTGAAGTTTACGGACTTGACGCTATGAGTACAGGCGTTATATTAGCATGGATGACTGAGGCTCTAGAGGGAAAGATAATATCAGAGAAAGAGACTATAGCTAAATTGAAGTGGGGTGACTATCAAGAGTACATTAAAGCAGTAGAATACATCGTACAACAGCCTAACGACTTCTATAAAGCTGCAGCAATAGGCTTAGATTATCTGGCAGAGAAGTATGGTGGTATAGACTTTGCTCTCTCACACGGCGGAAATCCAATGCCAGGTTATCATACAGGACCAGCAGCGCATATAGGTTACCTCATAGGCGCCAGACATAGCCACTTGGATAATGCAGGTTACAGTCTCGACCAGAAATTATTAGGTAAAACGTACCCAACACCAGAGGAATTAATAGATAAATTGGTTGATGAGGAGAGCTGGAGACAAATACTATCATCACTAGTAGTCTGCTTCTTCGCAAGAGGAATATATAAACCTGAGGTAGTAGCCAAGGCTCTACAGCCCTTAGGATACACGTATACCGCTGATGATCTGAAGAATATAGGTTTTGAAATTTACAAGGAGAAGTATAGGCTAAAGGTGAGAGAAGGCTTCAAAGTAAGCAAACTAAGAATACCGAGGAGAATACTTAAAACACCAACACCACACGGCTATATTAAGGAAGAGTACATAGTAAAGGCACTAAACTACTTTAAGAAGAAGATGGGTATACCAGAGTAATTAGTAAAAGTGAAAATAGATCATTTTATCTTAAACCTCTAATTTCTTATCTTTTAGCGTAGAGCCAGCATGCAACATAGTGACCGGGTTCAACCTCAACTAATGGCGGCTCTTTAGCTGTACAGTATTGTTTTAGCTCTGGATGCTTATCTAATGCTACGCATCTCGGGTGGAAGCGACATCCTGGTGGCACATTTATCGCGCTCGGTACCTCTCCCTTTATTGGTACTTCTCTAATTCTAAGTCTATTCTTTGGTTCAGGCTCTGGAATTGCCTCAATTAGTGCCTTAGTATAGGGGTGTAGCGGATTTTCAATAACCTTTCTTGTTTCACCTATTTCAACTATCTTACCGAGATACATTATTGCTATCTTATTAGTTATGTAGCGTGAGACTGCTAGGTCGTGTGATATGAATATGTATGTTAGGTTGAATCTTCTCTTAAGCTCCATCATCAATTCTAGTATTTCAGCTCTAATAGATACATCAAGCATTGATACAGGTTCATCTGCAACTATAAATCTGGGGTTAAGTATTAAAGCTCTAGCTATACCAACACGCTGTCTCTGGCCTCCAGAGAGCATGTGTGGATAGCGGAACATAAACTCTTCAGGAGGTGTTAGCTTAACAGCTTCTAAAGCTTTTGCTACAAGATCGTATCTTTCATCCCTTGACTCTCCAATACCATGGATTACTAGGGGCTCCTCAAGTAAATTATACACAGTAAATCTTGGATTAAGACTACCATAGGGATCTTGGAATATCATTTGCATTTCCTTACGTAGAGGCTTAAGGTATTTCCGTGGAATAACTGCAACATCAATACTACCATATTTATCTAGAGTTTTGGGAGTATAGCCTATAGAGGTCCATTCTTCTATTAGTTTCTTTCTAGGCCTATAGGCTATAATTCCTGATGTTGGATCGACTAATCTTAGGATTGTTCTACCTGTTGTTGTTTTTCCACATCCACTTTCCCCAGCTAATCCGAAGACATCACCCTCCTCAACAGTAAATGATATCCCGTCAACTGCACGAACCCATCGTCGTGTTTTTCGTGTAATTATCTCAGTTAAGCTTCTTCTAACAGGGAACCATGTCTTTAGATCTTTAACATAGAGTACTGTGTTTGACCTAGGCTTAATCTCATATTCTTCCATACTCATATGTAACTCCCTCCTTCATCTTTTAGCGTAGAGCCAGCATGCAACATAGTGACCGGGTTCAACCTCAACTAATGGTGGTTCCTCTTTATCGCAGGGTGCAAACTTATATTTACATCTTGGGTGGAAGCGGCATCCCAGTGGCGGATTTCTTAAGTCAGGGGGTACTCCAGGTATCCACTCCAACTTTGATATCTCACCTTTAATTCTAGGTATGCTTGCTAATAATCCTCGAGTATATGGGTGATGTGGGTTGTAATATATTTGTTCGGCAGATCCTAATTCAACTATTTTGCCAGCATACATAATTGCTACTTTATTAGCTATTTCAGCTATAAGGCTTAGGTCGTGGGTAATTAGAATAATTGACATTCCATGTTCCTTCTGTAGTCTCTTGAGTAGATTCATTATCTGAGCTTGGACGACTACGTCTAGAGCTGTAGTTGGCTCATCAGCTATTACAAGAGGCGGATTGAGGGCTAAGGCCATAGCTATTAGGACTCTTTGTTTCATACCACCAGATAACTCGTGAGGATAGCTATTAGCTCTACGTGGATCTATACCTACCATTTGTAAGAGTTCTTGTACTTTTTCATAAGCCTCCTTTTTCGTCATATTCTCATGTAGTACTAGTACTTCAGCTATTTGGTCACCTACCTTATGTACGGGATTCAGTGCATTCATTGCTCCCTGGAATACCATTGATATCTTCTTCCATCTTATTTTGGTTCTAAACTCCTCCTTAGACATCTTGAGGACATCTTTACCTTCAAAGTATATTTCTCCCTTGACAATCCTTCCCGGCGGGGGGACAAGTCTTATTATAGAGTATGCTGTTGTACTCTTCCCACAACCACTTTCTCCAGCTATTCCTAGGACCTCTCCTTTTCTTAATGAGAAACTGACATTGTCAACTGCTCTCACTACACCCTTTATGGTGTAGAAGTATGTATGTAAGTTTCTGACATCTAATAAAGTCTCACTCATCATGTACACCTCTAAATACGAGTAAACGTCAGCACGCTCATACTCACTTCTTCTCGCCTTTGTATCCTTATACAGTAAACTACGCTTTAAAGATTTTACTTTATTCCTTCTCATAAAATATATGGTAGTGTTTCAGTCTCGTCTACTCTTGTAAGGATAATTTTCAAGATTAAGTTTAAAAACCAGGTAAAAAAGAATTTAGTTTTTATAAAAAGAGTGAAATAATTCTTTATCTTCTCTTTAGCGATACGCCTATGGATACTATTGATAGTATTAGTGCTATGATTACTATTGCCTGGACCGTTGCTAATGTTGATGATATTTCATCAAGCTTTCTTGACTGCTCTCCTAGAGTTGTCTTTAATCCACCAATGTCCTTCTTTAGGCCTTCTACACTACTCTTGAGGTCACTTACCGACGATTTGAGATCACTTACCGCTGACTTTAGCTCATCAACACTACTGCTTATGGTAGCACTGGATTCTTTGATTACGCTTCCAGTCTTCTCGATAGCCTTGCCGGTGTCTTCGATAGCTGTGGTAATGGCCTTTTCTAGTCTTGATAATGCATCAGCTAGATCCTTGGCTATACCACCTAGCCTGGTTTCTAGCTCGCTTCTAATATCCTTCATGCTCTTGCCGAGTTCTTTTCTTACTGACTCGATTGACTTACCAACTTCTTCTACCTTTAATCCTAGCTCTTTAACTTTTTCTCTTAACTCCTTAACTTCCTTCTTTAATCCTAGTACTGTTATTGGTATCTCTCTAACAATCTCTGATATCCCGGCGAATCTACCGATTCTGACTTGTAGTGTGTATGATCCTTCAGCTAAACCTGCAGTTACATCCTCTGGTATCTCTATAATCCACTTACCCTTCTCTACCATCTTACCCTCTTTCCTATAGACTTCTTCACCAGCAGGTGATATTAGTACTACCTCAACCCATGCCTTCTCCGCGGGTATTATCTTCTCCTCAGGTGATATCATGTGGTCTACAACTTCAACTGTTACTGTGAGTTTCTCACCGGGAGCGATTATACCTGCACTTACCTTTACTGCCTTGAGCTCTAGTACTACATAGGGTAACTTCTTTGTCCAGTAGCCTTCAGTGAATGGATACTTTGGATTCCTGAATGCCTCTAGCTCTAGGTGTAGCTCTGCTGGTAGATACTTTGATATGTAGAATGGTCCGTTACTGATAACTCCATGTCCATACTTGTCTATGAATGCCATTGCCTTCTTTGCGGCATCACTTAGATCCTTAACTGTGAACTTAAATGCCTCTAGTAGTTTATTCGTTGATTCAACATATGGTGGTACGTATTCACCTTTCCCTAGAATTTCTAGGGCAGCCTTGATGTCTACTAGGTGGTCTTTGCTAAGTGCATCAATGTATCTTTCAGCTTCACCTTCATGCCATCCATAGCTCTTTCCACTTACTGGTCCCTTGTTGATGACACAATACTCCATGGCCATCCATATAGCGGGGCTCCATGTTGGGTAGAACATGTAGTAGCCTGCGATTTCACCCTCGCTGACCGGGTGTATGTAGGTGCCATAGAATGCTATGGCTGTCTCGTTGACTATTCTTACACCTATTAGTGTAGTGAATATTGGTGCCATTGAGGACTCTATACCTGGATGGTACCATGGGTCTTTGCCTCTTATGTCAGTGTCGTTGGAGGCCCATTCCCAGTACCACGAGATGTCAAAGAGAACATCCCATAGTGTCATGTCCTCGCCGTCATGATAAGCGTTTGACTTGTAGTTGAAGATTATCTCTACTGGTGCAACCTCCTTAACATACTTAGCTCTCCAGTCATTCGGATACTTCTTTAAGTACTCTTCTAAGGTCATCCATCCAGCCTTGTATACGTAAACTTTTGATAGGTCTACTGTTGTGTTGTACTTTATCTCCCATGTTGTAGCCATTGGTATGAACTCGCCTGTTGATGGATGCCAGTATCCACCATACTCATGTACGAATCTCCATATGTTAGTGCTATAGATATCTGTCATTCCTCCAACCGGGTTCCATGCACTCATGAATAGTGCTGCTTGTGCTGAGAACTGTACAATCCTTATGATACCATCTACGGTTGTTGCTGTTCTTAGTACGAAGGGTGAGTATAGTCCTGTGCTTCTACCCGGGATAAGGTTTGTTACACGCTTATTTACTATGAAGAATTGTACGTTCTCTGTTAGGAAGACTCTAATACTCTCCTCTATACCTAGCTTTATTAGATCTCTTGCTGTATCCCAGTACTTGTTTCCTTTATATACACCCTTAGTTAGCTTGAGTGATTCATCCTCAATCTTCTCTTGTATTGTCTCTCCCCATAGCTTCTTTTCATGCTCTGGTGTGTAACCCCAGTGTATGTGCATCCATGTTGGTAGTAGACCATAGTACCAACCAGCGTAGTACCATGCTATATCCCATTCAATCCATGGTGATTCAGCTGTTGAGACCCAGCCTTCAGTGTAAATATGCCAGTCTAGTGCTCTAGGATCAGCACCATAGACTAGTTTGAATACCTGGCCTCTCTCAATGTAGACTCTGTTTACCTTGATACCCATTTTCTCTAGTAAGCTTGAAACGTAGTCTCCAATCTGTCTTCTCTCATCCTCAACTCTTATTAGGAAGGTTATTGTGACTACTTCTTTGCTACCGTCTGGCCTCTTGAATACCCACCAGTATCCTGCTGGTGAGTCTGTTGCGGCCTCCTTGTATAAGTCGTAGCCATGCTTCTTTAGACCCTCCTTAGCCTTTGAGAAGGCTTCCTCTATCATCGCCTTTGCCTTGTCGAAGTCGCCTTCAGGTGATAAGCCTAACGCCTTAATTGAGGTCTCTATTTGTGGGAAGGCTGGATGTGATGGCCCTATTACAGTGTATTGTGGGTTAGCACTACCACGCATTATCTCTTCAATAATGTACTTCCTGCTAATGAGGAAGTTCATAGCGAATCTGATCTTTCTTAGAGCGAATGGGTTAAAGTGTGTCTTATTGTCCTTTACTGATGTTGCAACACCATACTTTCCTAGTTCAGTGTCATCACAGTACGGGTTGAATAGGAGGGCGTCCAATGTTGTTGTCTGAGGTATTAGGTAGACCTTCTGGAGATCCTCAGGTTTCAAGCCTAACCTATCTAACTGGCTTTTAGTTATGGGCCAGTAGAATATATCGGCTTCTCCTTTGATAACTCTTAGAATACCATCTTCAACTTTCGTAACTACATCATAAATTATACGATCCGAGGGAGGTCCCGGCCTTCGCTGGGCGTATGCTACCACAGTGAATGATGATAATATGACTAGTAATGCTATTAAGATAGCAGGGATATATCTTTTAGAGAGTACACTCATTAGATACACCCGTGAATATTCTTTATTAAATGATATTTAAGCCTTTTTTTGCTTTCCACAATAACTAAGGCATGATCTTTACAAAAAAACTCTAAATCCCCACCCGGTATACAATTATGTAGAATGAATGATTAAGTGTTGAGAAAGGGTAGAGTAGGTAATTCTATACGGAAGTATTGTGCTCTCTAGGTATGTTGCTTTTATACCTTGATATTGTCTATTTTGCTTATGCTCTTCTAAGTTTGGGATTAACTATGGTATCTAGGGCTGTTCCTATGAATGCGAAGGCTACCGCTGTTACTGTGATCATTAGTCCTGGTGGTATGACCCACCACCATGCATAGATTGCTCCTTGCGCTTCATTTAGCATTCTACCCCATGATGGCATGTTGGGGTCTGTTAGTCCTAGGAAGCTCAGTCCCGCCTCCATGAGTATTGCTCCTGGAATGCTAAGAGCTATAGCTGCAAAAGCGTATGGCACTAATTGAGGTAGTACGTATCTGAATAGTATTCTTCTTCCACTAGCTCCTACAGCTATTGCTGACTCTATGTAGGGTTGACCCATTATTGATAGTGCCATACTCCTTGTTACTATAGCTACACCTGTCCATCCGAAGATTAATAGTAATCCCGCAATATGCCATATGTTTGGCTGTATCTTGTAGACCATTCTTAGGTAGTATGAGAATATTATTAGGAATGGTAGGACTGGTAATGAGTATATTACCTCATTTATTCTCTGTAATATCTCATCGGCCCATATTCTACCGCTACCTCTTAAGTAGCCACTCAGGGCTCCATAGATTACACCTACTATTACTGCCGCTA
This sequence comes from uncultured Desulfurococcales archaeon, assembly GCA_964611985.1. GTDB lineage: Archaea > Thermoproteota > Thermoprotei_A > CAZTBM01 > SZUA-1508 > SZUA-1508. Next base: position 95,894 of record CAZTBM010000002.1, read on the forward strand.
CTGAGTATGAGAAGCCTAGAAGAAGCGCTAGTTGAGAGCCTAGAAGTATTGTTATGAAATTATCCCTTCCATTACCGTCAGTTCCTAGAAGGCCATAGCATGCACCAAGCATTTTAAACGCTACTCTAGGTACTGGTAGTTCTTCTAGCTTCACTTTCGTATCTTGAGCTTCTATTCCTATAACTAACCTATATTGCCCTTTAAGTGTTCCCGTTGCTAAATTGGATATTCCTGGTTCAGCAATTGCGAATATGAATGGTATTGTCGATACCGCTTTTATACGGAATTTTTGACTTAGACTCCGTGCGGCATCTTCGCCATCAATGGGTTTTACTAATGCTTCAACTATTCTTTCAGCTAATCCTTTATGGAATTGTAATTTTATGTATGTTGAGTTTATGGGTGTTAGTCTAGCTAACTCTATATCTGTTATATTAATTCCATCAGGTCTGTAGATGTCCATGGTTATAATGGCGTTAAATTGTATGTTTTCTATAATCACCATGGCATCCTTGCCTACTTCATCCCAGTGATTATAGAATTCAAATACATAGTAGTATCCCTTTCTCTGCTTACATACCTTCTTTAAATGCTCAATTATTAGCTTTTGTTTTTCTGGGGAATACTTCTTCAACTCCTCCTTATACCTAGCTATTGACTTGTTGAGGCATAGCTTCCAAAATTCATCCATAGATATTAGTGTTAGATTTGTTGGCTCAAGGTATTTGGTCTTAGAGAACATGTTGACCCATGCTGGTGGAGCCTCCTTTGGATTAAATGCCCACCGGGGATTGGTTGCCCAATGCTCTCTTATATCCTGTGGTACTACTATATTCGCTGCTATAGCCATACCAATTAATATGAAGAGTATGACCAGTCCTGCCAACCCAATCTTGTATCTCTTATACTCTGCCCAAAACTCCTTTAATGCTGTAATTTTCGTTTTCACAAATTCTGAGGTACGAGAAGCTGAAGGCCTACCCCTCTTATACTCCATACTCTATCACCTCTCCCTCTTTAAGCTGTTTTAATTCTAGGATCTAGAAGACCATAGATTAGGTCTAGAATGTACTTTGTCACCACAATTAACATGATAGATAGATAGGTTATTCCTGTTACCACTGGTGTATCTGAGTTGGCTAGTGCCGTATAGTATAGTCTGCCCATACCTGGCCATTGGAATACTATTTCGCTAATTATGGCTCCAAAGAATGAGGAGATTATTGTGAATGTTGACATGGTTGTTATTGGTGGGCTTATAACCTTTAGTACGTGTTTGAATAGTATATCTTTATCTGGTAAACCTTTAGCCTGAGCTATCATTATAAAATCCTCTTGGAATGCACCCAAGGCTATGTTCCTTGTATACCATGCTAAGCCACCAAATGCTACAAAGATTATAGTGATCAAAGGTAATGTCATGTGATGTAAGTACCATAGGATTAGTGAGCCCATATTTGCCTTTACTTCCTCTGGAATATACTCCCATGATGCTGATGGGGATATTTTTAGTGTATAAGCGAAGAATAGTATTAGTAACATACCAAGCCAGTACATTGGCATACTATAGGTGGTTAGAGCAAGTACAGATAAGGATCTATCGAATATTCCTCCTCTCCTATAGGCTGCGAAGAGGCCAAGCATGATGCCTATAATTACTGCTATGATGTATGCTGTTGTGAATAATAGTGCTGTCCTACCTAGAGCTACTAGGAGAATTGACCTAACATCTGCTGTTGCACCATAGGCTGGGTAGCGTTGTCTAGCTTCTCCAAAATCTAATGTTAGAGCTCGTACCATCCACCTTAGGGCTTTGATGTATATGGGCTCATTTAGTTTATATTTAATGTTGAATAAGTATTCTCTATACTCTTCAATTCTTTTCTTCATCTCCTCAGGAGGTAAACCTTTGAGACCTCGAGCGTAGTTTTGAAGTTCTTCATAAGCTTTAGTCTCTAGCTCTTGTTTTTCCAAAGCGGCGAAGATGGATACTGAGATTAACAAGGCTACTAAGAGTACCAGGAGAGCATTAAATCCACGTGTAACCACATAGCGCCCATAACCCATAAGTAGCACCTCTATCAAGACTGGATTAATTAACGTATATAAATCTTATGTGTATCATTTAATGTTAAAGAAACTCTTCAAGAATTATTACCGCTAGAAATGGTCTCACATAAATATACTTCGGCTACTACGGCTAATAGCCAATTCCCTCTTGATCCCATTTGAATGTAAATGAAGATGAAAACTTAATATTTCTCTAACCTACTAACCTATATTAATTTTCGATAGAGAACTTTAACTAGATGTGAGGATATGTACCTTTTACGTCTAGAAGAACGTGAGTTTCAACTCTACCTCATTGCAGGAGTAGCGTTAGTTGTAATAGCTTTCATCTTATCCATTATTGCTCTCCAATCATATGTAATATTAGAGAAAAAGATAGCAAAAATTAACCTTATGAATGGTCTTCATCAATCAGTATCGTCAATTTTTAACTATTCACCTTGTGAGGCTATAAGGAATGTAACCCTACACTTCGTATCATACTGTAAGAGCCCCATAAATATAACATTAGTATAGATCGCCATGAGGGGTAAAACTAAGCACCAAAGCTTCATAATTAAGCCTTTAGCCTCAAAGCAACTAGGATAGATGATGTAACTTCATTTATATCTATAGAGCTTACTAATGGCACTCTAGTTATTACCTTGGAGGCGTTTATAGAGGAAAGGCCATACTTGATCTTATCAATACCTTCCATTCTACTATTTATTATAGGTTTTAGTTTATCAATTATACTTATCATGTATAAAGTTCTCGAAAAACGTGTTATCCAATCTCCCTGGTAAAGAGATACATGTTTAAAGCTTTAAATAGAAAAAATAACTTCATAACTTGTATATGCATAAATCATAGTGGGGGCTTTATCTCTATGAGTATAAGAATGGTTGATATAACCCTTAAGCCTGAAGTTTATCGGGAAGCAGTAGCTGAGGGTAAAATTAAGTTACAAAATAGAACCTTAGAGCTTATTAGGAGTGGTAAGGTTGAGAAAGGTGATGTACTATCAGCTTCACAAATAGCCGCAATACTTGCTGTTAAGAGGACTCCAGATCTCATACCCTTATGTCATCCTATACCTATAACCCATGTTAATGTTGAGTGGTTTTATGGTGATGACTATCTTGGTGTTAGAGTTACTGTTAGAACTACAGCTAAGACGGGTGCTGAAATGGAAGCACTAACAGGAGTTTTAACGGCA
>CAZTBM010000003.1:0-65859 GCA_964611985.1 uncultured Desulfurococcales archaeon
GGTGGACTCCAAGACTACATTAGTGGAGCATACCTACTGACATCAAAAGCAACATTGCTAAGAAAAGAAGAGGTGGCAGAACTCCTTGCAGCAGCGAACTATCGTGGCGAACTACCAGAACCAATAATACTATCACCAAAGAAGCTATGGACAGGCAAACAAATAATAAGCCTATTCATGCCAAAAGGATTCAATTACTCACTGAAGGCAAATATATGTCTCAAATGTAAGAAATGTCTATATGAAGAATGCCTATATGACGCTTATGTTATAATAAGGAATGGGAAACTCCTCACAGGAGTATTTGACAAAAAGTCTATTGGTGCACAAGTGCCCGAGAGCGTACTACATAGACTAATTAAAGATTACGGATTTGAATATGCAAGATACTTCTTAGATGATGTATTCAAAGTATTCCTAAGGTATATAGAGAAATATGGCTTCACAATGACACTTGACGACGTTGAGATACCTGAAGAGGCTAAACAGAGAATAAAGGAAATAATGAAAGAGGCTGAGGAAAGAGTAAGAAAGCTAATAGAGGCATACAGGCGTGGAGAACTAGAACCAATACCAGGTAGAACACCAGAAGAGACATTAGAAATGAGAATAATGGAGGTATTAGCAGAAGCAAGAGACTCGGCAGGCGAAATAGCGGCAGAATACCTAGACAAATTCAACAATGCATACATTATGGCACGGGCAGGAGCAAGAGGAAACATATTAAACTTAACACAAATGGCGGCAGCACTAGGACAGCAATCAGTCAGAGGACAGAGAATCGTCAGAGGCTACAAAGATAGAACACTACCACACTTTAAACCAGAGGATCTTGGCCCAGCTGCAAGAGGGTTCGTCGAAAGCAGCTTTAGAGGAGGACTAAGCCCAATAGAAATGTTCTTCCACGCAGCGGGTGGAAGAGAGGGACTAGTAGACACGGCAGTAAGAACATCACAAAGCGGTTACATGCAACGTAGACTTATAAACGCACTTCAAGACCTGAGAGTAGAATACGACGGAACGGTTCGAACACCATTAGGAAACATAGTACAATTCAGATACGGAGATGACGGTATAGACCCAGCAAAGAGCGACCATGGAAAAGCAGTTAACATAGAAAAGATACTTGAGAAAGTCTTAGGACCAAAGGTGATAGTCTAATGAGCAAGCCCCTATCATTAGATGAGAAAAAAGAGAAAATATGGAAGCTAAAAGGTATATTACCTTCATCACTACTAAGTGAGCTAGAAGAGAAGATCAAGAACCTTGAAATAACAAGTGAAGAACTTGACAAAATATTATCAGAAGTTGTAAAGGAGTACTTCAAGGCACAAGTTGAACCAGGTGAAGCAGTAGGAACAGTTGCAGCCCAATCAATAGGTGAACCAAGCACTCAGATGACGTTGAGAACATTCCACTATGCAGGTGTAAGAGAGTTTAACGTAACATTAGGACTACCAAGACTAATAGAGATAGTTGATGCGAAAAAGACTCCTTCAACGCCAATGATGGTAATATACTTAGATGAGAAGCATAGGCATAGCAGGGAAAAGGCATTAGAGGTTGCGAGGAGAATAGAGCTAACAACAGTAGAGAATGTGGCGCGAAGTGTTGATGTAGATCTCTTCTTAAACGCTATCGTAGTGGAATTAGACCCTGACATGATGGAAGATAAGGGAGTGACGATAGACCAAGTTATGAAGGCTATTGAGAAGACAAAAGTAGGTAAAGTGTTACAGGACCCCGAGAACAAGTATAGGATAATAGTTGAACTGGAAGAAACAAGTGAGATAACGAAAATGCAAAAATTAAGGGATAAAATACTGAATGCAAAAATCAAAGGACTGAAGGGCATACGAAGAGCAATAATTCAAAAGAGGGGAGACGAGTATGTTCTAGTAACTGATGGATCAAATCTTGCAGGAGTACTTACTATTGAAGGAGTAGACTACAAGAGAACGGTAACAAACGACATCCATGAAGTGGAGGCTGTTCTAGGAATAGAGGCGGCTAGGGCAGTAATAATAAACGAAATAATGAACGTACTAGAAGACCAAGGTTTAGACGTGGACATAAGACATGTAATGCTCGTAGCAGACATTATGACCCAAACCGGTAGAGTAAGACAAATAGGTAGACATGGAGTAAGCGGTGAGAAGCCAAGCGTACTAGCTAGAGCAGCATTTGAAGTAACAGTGAGACATCTATTAGATGCAGCTGTTAGAGGAGAAACAGATGAATTATCAGGTGTAGCCGAAAACGTTATAGTAGGGCAGATAATACCAGTAGGAACAGGCATTGTTCATCTCTTCATGCGACCGCCAGGAGCTAGGGAAAAGTAAAACGGTGGCAAGTACATGGTGTCATTTGAAAGCGAATTAAGAATGGTATTAAAAACAGGGAAAGTTGTTTTAGGATCAAAACAAACAATAAAGTATGTGAAGCTTGGTAAAGCAAAAATGGTAATACTTGCAGCTAATGCACCGCCAAATATAAAGAACGATATACTCTATTATGCCAAACTTTCAAATATACCAGTATACATTTATAAAGGAACTAGTGTAGATCTCGGTACACTCTGTGGTAAACCCTTCATGGTCTCAGCTATTACAATACTTGATGAAGGTGACTCTAGAATCCTCGAGCTGGCAGAGGAATCTGAAGCTAAAGAGGGAGGTGGAAGGTAAAGTTTGCCTGAAATAAAACTCACACCTGACGAAATGAGGTATATTGCATTATTTCAAGATGTAACAGGAGCTGTAGTTAAAGATTGTATAGTTGATAACGACGAGAATAGAATAATATTCCTTGTTAGACCAGGAGACATGGGCTTAGCTATAGGCAAGAACGGAATAAACATTAAGAGAATAAGAAAGATAATAGGCAAGAACATTGAGGTTGTAGAGTTCTCTAATAAACTTGAAGAGTTAGCCAAGAATGCTCTGGCGCCAGCACGAGTACGTTCGGTAAAGATTGTTTCAAGACATGATGGTAGGAAAGTAGTCTACGTAAACGTTGACCCTCGGGACAAAGGTATAGCGATAGGTAAAGCAGGTAGGAATGTAGCGAGAGCAAGATTAATATTAAAGAGGTATTTTGATATAGACTCAGTATTTGTGATATAAGACTAGTATAATTAAAACTTAAAAACTCTAGAAACTAACTATCCTACAGCCGAGAAGAAAGTATAGGAGGGCATAGAATATGCCTGGCAAAAAGGCCCCAGCAGGGCTATTCGCGGCAAGAAAGCTTAGGAAGAGGAGACTAAAATTTAGATGGAGTCAAAGGGAATTTAAGATTAGGATGCTCGACATAAAGAGAAAGTATGATCCACTAGAAGGCGCACCTATGGCCAGGGGTATAGTATTAGAGAAAGTTGGTATTGAATCTAGACAACCAAACTCAGCAGTAAGAAAGTGTGTAAGAGTACAACTAATAAAGAATGGCAAAATAGTAACAGCATTCTGTCCGGGCGACGGAGCCTTAAACTTCATAGATGAACATGATGAAGTAATAATTGAAGGTATTGGCGGTTCTAAGGGTAGATCTCTAGGAGACCTACCAGGAGTTAGATATAAGGTTGTAGCAGTGAACGGTGTATCGCTCAAAGCGTTACTACTAGGTAAGAAGCAGAAGCCAACAAGATAAAAGCTAGCTACTTACTCAACTCTTCTTGTTGTTGAACTAGTTTCTCGCTTACATAAACATTCTTACCCATAAGTAGGGCTAGGAATATTGCATGGCTGGGTATCATTCTCTTTCTAATTGTTGCCCCATTAACCTTTATCTCTATACTTGCAGAGTATAAGTATGTTTGGGGATTAAGATAATCTATGTAAACATCTCCTATTTTACTGCCAATATCGTCTTTTAAGAGTTCTTTAAAGAAACTTAATATATCGAAGATACTTTCCCTTTCCATATAATATGACTCATCCTGTATCCTATTTATCGCCACAACTATTTCTAAAGGAACATGATATAGATAGAATTGTCTACCATCTTCTAAATGGCATACTATTACTGTCGTATGGGGCGATGTTGGAGTAATGAAAGCCTCTATCCGTTCTACCTTAACCATATCATTCTTCTGTTGCATATTGTAATTGTACCTCCTCTACACAGTCCTAACTAAGGAGGTTATGTGTATTAATACGTTACCTTAATACATTTAACGTTAAACCTATAAGTAACCTCTGAGAACACACACCAGACGGTCTAAGAGGGTAAACGATATGGCTAATAAGGAGGTAACTGTAAGCACACCAGACATAAAGTTGTTTGGGAAGTGGAGTTTCGAAGGGATAGATGTAAGAGACCCTAGCCTTAAGAAGTACATATCACTTAAACCAGTATGGTTACCTCATACCGGAGGTAGACATGAGCATAAAAGGTTTGGTAAAGCAGGGGTACCAATAGTAGAGAGATTAATAAACAAGATAATGAGGCCAGGTAGGCAAGGAGGCAAGAAACACCTAGCATATAATATAGTTAAGAAGGCGTTCGACATAATTTACCTAAAGACAAGAGAAAACCCAATACAGGTATTAGTTAGAGCTATTGAGAATGCTGCACCAAGAGAAGAAACAACAAGAATAGCATACGGTGGAATAGTATACCATGTTGCTGTAGATGTTTCTCCCCAGCGAAGAGTAGATTTGGCGCTAAGATTTATAACAGAAGGTGCACGAATGGCAGCATTTAATAATCCAAAACCCATTGAAGAATGCCTAGCGGACGAGATAATATTAGCTGCAGCAGGAGATCCCAAGAGCTATGCTGTATCACGTAAAGAGGAGATAGAGAGAATAGCATTAAGCTCAAGGTAACCTCTAATACTCAGTTTTAGATTAGCTAGTGATTTTAGCAGATTTCTAAACTTCCTCTCATCCTCTATTCTTAAGTTTAAAATTTAATAAGGAAAATCCTTATAACGCCCTCTGTACAAATCCTCTACAGCCTAAAAGTGATAATGAGGATGAAAAAGTCATGTCAAAACTCGAAAAACCACACTTAAACCTCGTAGTAATAGGCCATGTAGACCATGGTAAGAGCACACTAGTAGGACATATGTTATACAGACTAGGATTCATTGACCCAAAGAAGATGAAAGAGATCGAAGAGGAAGCTAAGAAGCGTGGACAGGAGTCATTCAAGTTTGCTTGGATACTAGATAAACTAAAAGAGGAGAGAGAAAGAGGTTTAACAATAGACCTAACATTCATGAAGTTCGAGACAAAGAAATACTTCTTCACAGTAATTGACGCTCCAGGTCATAGAGACTTCGTAAAGAACATGATTACAGGTGCATCACAGGCTGATGCAGCTCTACTAGTAGTATCAGCTAAGAAGGGAGAATTCGAGGCAGGAATGAGCGCTGAGGGACAAACAAGAGAGCACCTATGTCTAATTAAGGCAATGGGTATAACACAATTAGCTGTAGCAGTGAACAAAATGGATGACCCAACAGTAAACTGGAGTCAGAAAAGATACGAACAGGTAAGAGACATTGTATCAAAGTACCTAAAGACCTTAGGATATAAAGTTGACAAAATAAGATTCGTACCAGTATCAGCATGGTACGGAGACAACATCATAGAGAGAAGCAAGAACATGCCATGGTATAAGGGTCCAACACTAGTAGAAGCACTAGACGAGTTTGAACTGCCACCTAAGCCAATAGACAAACCACTAAGAATACCAATACAGGACGTCTACGTAATTACAGGTGTAGGTACAGTACCAGTCGGTAGAGTAGAGACAGGAGTACTAAAGGTTGGTGACAAAGTAGTATTCATGCCGCCAGGTAAGGTTGGTGAAGTGAGAAGCATTGAAACACACCACGTTAGGATTGAGAAAGCTGAACCAGGAGACAATATCGGATTTAACGTTAGAGGCGTATCAAAGAGAGATATCAGAAGAGGAGATGTAGCAGGACACTTAACGAATCCACCAACAGTAGTTGACGAATTTACTGCAAGAGTATTCATACTATGGCATCCAACAGCAATAGCACCAGGATATACACCAGTAGTTCATGCACACACAGCAAGCGTAGCATGTAGAATAATTGAGATCATAGGCAAGATTGACCCAAGAACTGGTGTTATTAAAGAGAAGAACCCACCTTTCATAAAGCAAGGTGACATCGCAATAGTAAGATTTAAGCCAATCAAGCCTATGGTAGTAGAAAAGTATAGTGAAATACCACAATTAGGAAGATTTGCCATCAGAGATATGGGTAGAACAATAGGTATTGGAATAATTACCGATGTAAAACCAACAAAAGTAGAGATTAGAACCAAATAATAAGAGCAAGTAATTTTTAACCTGACAAATAAAAATATAAATAATTTTTAACCTCCAACCACTATCAAGAAAGGAAATAGGGGAGAAGGATGGTATCAAAGGCGCGAATACGACTCTGGAGTACAAATATTAACAATCTAAACTATGTGGTAGACCAGATAAAGAAGATTGCAGAAAAAACTGGAGTAAAAATGTCAGGCCCAATACCATTACCAACAAAGAGACTAGTGGTACCCGTAAGGAGAACACCCTGTGGTGAAGGAAGTAGTACATGGGATAAATGGGAGATGAGAATACATAAAAGAATAATAGACATAGTTGCCGATGAAAGAGTAATGAGACAAATAATGAGAGTTAGAGTACCAGAAGACGTATACATAGAGATAGAACTAATATAATACTGCATACATGTACATGTAGATACGTAGTTAAGAAACATCTTTTGTACAGATAAAAAATATACTACTAAATAATTCTATATTGCCAAGACTGTCCCGTGTAGAAAACATTTTAGAGTGACTAGAATTAAAATAGTATACTGGGCATTTATGTGCCGGGGTGACCGAGCGGCCTAAGGTGCCGGCCTGGAGAACATTCTACACTACCCGGTAAGCCGGTGGGGGATGGTCCCCCGCGCGGGTTCAAATCCCGCCCCCGGCGCCACTACTTCTCTAAAAACGTTTATTTTCCTCCCGAGGATACAATCTTTTCCTAGGTGTAATATTGGCTAAGACAATTATGCTTGAGGCTAGAAGTGGCTCTATACCTGAGGAAGTAATTATTGTTGTGAAAGAGGAGGGTGTTGATGCAAATAAGCTTAGAACAAGGTATGAAACTTAACAAAAAACACTATGTAGTAGTAGACGCCAAGGACTCCATCGAAATAAATCCAGATGCAATAAGGGTAGCCAGATATCTACGTATGGTTAATAAACTCATAGAGAAATATCCCGACACTCTTAAAGAGCTTGAAAAACATAGCTTAGAATGCAAACTGATCAGCCAGCTCTAATCTGGAACTTTGAGTGACTTGTGAGTATCATACAATCATATTTTGATATTTTTGTCTTTTATAAAGTTAATCACATTTTACGTAGTATGCCTTTAATCTAAACTCTTAACCTATCCACAGTCAAAGAACATCTCATATGTGTTTGTTTCATTAAAGTTTAAATAGATATCGTACTATTTGAAGTTAGAAAGTCACAGTAACAATGCGATGTGACAAAGACCATGTCGACCCCAGCATTTAGATACATTGTTAGAATAGCTGGAATAGATATTGATGGAAATCTTAAGGTAGTCCACGGTCTATCTAAAATTAAAGGTGTAGGTGTAACGCTAGCCTACGCTCTCTGTAGGACTCTAGGTATAGATCCCGAGAAAAGAATAGGCTTCCTTACAGAAGCCGAAGTGAAACGTATCGAAGATGCATTAAATAACCCTAAAGCGTTAGGTTTGCCATCTTGGCTATTAAATAGAAGGAAGGATTATGTAACAGGTGAAGATAAACACTATGTGGGAGCAGACTTAATAATGGTTGTAAGGGAGGATATAGAGCGTCTTAAGAGAATAAAGTGCTGGCGCGGTATAAGACATGCTTTAGGATTAAAGGTTAGAGGTCAAAGAACCCGTACTACAGGTAGAACTGGTATAACCGTTGGAGTTAAAAGAAGAAAGAGGTAAAGGTGAAGCAGTATGGGTGATCCCAAAAAGCCTAAGAAAAAATGGGTTGGTCCAAGCCATCCATGGATTAAGGAAGTTCTAATAGAAGAAATGGATCTTATGGGAAGATATGGATTAAGAAATAAGAGGGAACTATGGATAGCGAAAACGATAATCAGAAAGTTTAGGAGGCAGGCGTGTAGTCTTCTAGCATTACCTGAACAAGAGAGAAAAGAGAGAGAAAAAACACTTCTCAACAAGCTTTACATATTAGGTTTACTTCCTGAAGACGCAACATTAGATCACGTCTTAGGCTTAACCGTGGAGGATATATTAAAGAGGAGATTACAAACAATAGTCTACATGAAGGGTCTTGCCCGGACAATACATGAAGCTAGACAATTAATAGTCCATGGACATATAGCTATTGGAGGCAGAAGAGTAAACGCACCAGGCTATATAGTTAAAAGGTATGAAGAGGAATTAGTAGACTACGCACCCACAAGCCCATATAAGCTAAAAGCTCTACAGCAAGAGGCACAAACTAAAGGGTAAGGGTGATAGTGTATGGGATTTGCTGCACGCGAATTAAAATGGGGTGTAGCACATATCTATAGCTCACTAAACAATACGATAATCCATATTACAGACCTTACAGGTGCTGAAACTGTATCAAGAGCTTCAGGAGGAATGGTTGTTAAAGCTGATAGAGAAAAACCATCACCTTATGCAGCCATGTTAGCAGCCTCAAGAGTGGCTCAAGAGGCGATGGATAAAGGTATAAACGCAATTCACATTAAGGTACGTGCACCTGGAGGACATGGCCCCAAGACTCCAGGGCCGGGCGCCCAAGCAGCAATAAGAGCACTTGCAAGAGCAGGCTTCATAATAGGTAGAATTGAGGATGTAACACCGATACCTCACGATACAACTAGAAGACCTGGTGGTAGAAGAGGTAGGAGAGTCTAAAAGTGGTGTAAATTGATGGAAGTAAGTATACTAGGGCATACTGATAGAAGTCTAAAGGCCCTCATAAGAAATGTACCATTACCTCTAATGAATGCTTTAAGGAGGACGATAATAGCTGAAGTACCAACCATGGCAATAGATGAAGTCATATTTATAGACAACACATCAGCATTATATGATGAAATCATAGCACATAGGTTAGGACTAATTCCTCTGAAAACAGATCTTGATAGATACAGAACTATGGAGGAGGCTGGTTGCAAAGATATTATGCAGTGTAAGGAGGCAGCTGTAAGACTCATATTAGATGTTGAAGCTAAGGATGATATTGAGATAGTTTATTCGCGTGATTTAAAATCTGAAGACCCAGAGATAGTTCCGGTTTCAGATAAGATACCAATTGCAGTACTATCAAAGGGGCAGAAGATAGCATTAGAGGCTTATGCTAGGCTGGGGAGAGGTAGAGAGCACATAAAATGGTCGCCTGTATCAGTCAGCGCCTTTAAATATTTACCAAAGATAAGGGTTAACACTGATTTATGTACTTATTGTGGAGAATGCGTAAAAGCATGTCCTAAAAGAATATTTGACATAAAAAATGACCAAATTGAGATAAAGAATATTATAGAATGTACTTTATGTAGGTCTTGTGAAGAGGCTTGCCCAACCAAGGCTATAACCGTAACATGGGATAGTAACTCTTTTGTATTCTATCTTGAATCTACAGGCGCTTTACCTCCAAAGAGAATAATAACGGAAGCCTTTAAAATATTAAAGAAAAAACTATTAGAACTACACAAAAGCATTGAGGGGGCAAAGTGATGGTGAAAAGAACAGGACCAACTAATATAGTCCTTCGAAAGACAATAAGACTGTTAAGGAAAATAGCTAGAGAGAATAATTCAGCCTTATGGAAGGATATAGCGGAGAGACTAGAAAAACCTAGAAGGCAAAGAGTGGCAGTGAACATAAGCAAGATCAACAGATACACCCAGGAAGGTGACGTAGTAGTAGTCCCCGGAAAAGTACTAGGTATGGGCTCACTCAATCATTCAGTCACAGTTGCAGCCATATCCTTCTCGTCATCAGCTATAGAGAAGATAACAAAAGTCGGAGGCAAATGTTTACATATAATTGAATTGGCACTAAATAATCCAAAAGGATCCAATATTAAGATCATTCAATGAGTGGGGTGAGGAGAGATCACACTTAGAGGCATAAATATAGAACAGGCAAAAATAATAGATGCTACAGGATTAATTTTAGGTAGATTAGCCAGCATTGTCGCTAAAAGACTATTACAAGGTGAAACCATAATAATAGTGAATGCAGAGAAAGCGGTAATCAGCGGTAAATCAAAAATGGTAGTAGACTCTTACAAGTTGCTATTCGAAGTTGGCACTTTAAGGAATCCATACAAACATAAAATTAAGAGGCCAAGAAATCCCGTATCAATAGTTAAAAGAGCAATTAGAGGAATGCTCCCAATGGATAAGCCTAAGGGGAGGGAAGCTTTTAAGAGATTAAGAGTATTCATAGGTGTCCCTCCCGAATTAGCTAATAAAGAATTCGAGACTCTACCCGAAGCTCATTACTCTCGTCTCGCCCGTAAATACATGACAGTTTATGATCTAGCTATACGGTTAGGATGGAATCCTAAGGTGAGCTCTACATGAAAATTGTAATTGCATCTGGCAGGAGAAAAACTGCAATAGCACGTGCAGTAATAAAGCCAGGTAAAGGTAGGGTATGGATTAATGGTATACCTTTAGAAATATATCCTATAGAAATGGCTAGAATAAAGATGATGGAACCACTACTACTAGCAGGGGAAAAGATAAGGAACACGATAGACATAATAGTTAACGTGAAAGGAGGAGGAGTTATGGGTCAAGCCGATGCAGTAAGAATGGCGATAGCTAGAGGACTAATCGAATGGACTGGTGACGAGGAGTTAAAGAGATTATATGTAGAATACGATAGAACAATGCTTGCAGGAGATCCTAGACAAACAGAGCCAGAAAAGTTTGCACGATACAGTGCTAGAAGAAGAAGACAAACTTCATATAGATGAAATATTAGGAGGGTTTTAATATCATGATTATCCCTGTAAGATGTTTCACATGTGGAGCCCTCATAGGAGATAAGTGGGAAGAATTCAAAAAGCGTGTAGCCCAAGGTGAACCCCCCAATAAGGTACTTGATGAACTCGGAATTAAGAGGTATTGTTGTAGAAGAATGCTTCTGTCTCACGTAGACCTTATATATGATGTAATAAAGTTTACTCGTCCAAGCTAAATTATTAAATGGTGAAGAGTACATGAGCGGGGAAGAAAGAAAAGAATCAGTAAAACAAGTATCACAAATAGAACTCCTAATACCTCTGGAAACATACCTAGCTGCAGGAGTCCATATAGGAACACATATAGGAACAAAGCATATGATGCGATTTGTTTACAGAATTAGACCTGACGGACTTCACATACTCGACATCAGGAAAACTGATGAAAGGTTAAGATTAGCTGGTAAATTCATAGCCAGATACGAGCCTGAGAAGATACTAGCTGTCTCTGTTAGGCAATATGGTCACAAGCCAGTACAGAAGTTTGCAGAATTAACAAGAGTAAAGTATGTCGTTGGCAGGATAATACCTGGTACCCTAACCAACCCCCATTTAGAGTACTACCTTGAACCCGACATAATAATAGTTACTGATCCAAGAGCAGACTCGCAAGCAGTAAGGGAGGCTGCCGAAGTAGGTATACCAATAGTAGCATTTTGTGATACAGATAATAAAATAGAATACATCGACCTTATAATACCAGCAAACAATAAAGGAAGGAAGTCACTAGCACTATTATACTGGTTGTTAACAAGACAAGTACTAAGAGAACGTGGTGAACTACCACCAGATAAAGAGCTACCAGTACCTGTTGAAGAATTTGAAACAAAGATATCAAGGTGAGGAGTATTCTAACTAGAAAAATAAGATTACCCGCTGTAGCAGGCGCATTTTACGAGGGTAACGCTGAGGCATTAAAAGCTCAAATAGAATGGACTTTTACACATTCTCTTGGTCCAGGTACATTACCCAAACCTGTAATAAAAGGTCCAAGAAAAACTATAGGTCTCATATCACCTCATGCAGGATATATGTATTCTGGCCCTGTAGCAGCTCATGGCTATTTTCAGCTAGCTATTGACGGCATGCCAGAATTATTCATTATACTTGGACCTAACCATACGGGTTTAGGTAGCGGGATATCTATAGATTATGGTGAAGACTGGGAGACTCCACTAGGTATTGCGAAAGTTAGGGATGATGTTGCCAAGGAAATAGCAGCAAAAAGCGGTATTGCAGACCTGGATCCTTTAGCGCATAAGTATGAACACTCTATTGAAGTACAATTACCCTTCCTACAATACATATTCAAGAACGAAATATCAATAGTCCCAATAACTATGATGATGCAGTCTCCAGATGAGGCTAAAACACTAGCTAAAGCAATATATGATGTTGAGAAAGAGCTAGGTCTCGATATAATGGTTATTGCAACCACTGATTTTACACACTACGAACCACACTCCATAGCTATAAAGAAAGACAAACTAGTCATCGAAGCAATACTAGAATTAAACACAGATAAAGTGTATGAAAGAGTAACCTCATATAATATTTCAATGTGCGGTCCAGGACCAGTAATGACACTAATTGAATATGCAAAACTAAGATCAAGAGAATATGAAGTTTCAGCTAAACTGTTAAAATACGCAACATCAGGTGATATTACAGGCGACAAGAGTGCTGTAGTAGGCTATGGATCTATTCTATTCAGTAAAGGCTGATTTCTTTTGATAAAGAAATTCAATATAGCACCTGGCGTACCTTTATATGGTATACCATTACAGCATGGAAACAATCCCTACATAATCTTACCTTTCAAGAAGAAGGTAAACGTAACTATCGAACATATAGAAAAAAGTGATAAAATAAAAGTGGACATTAACGTTTACACATATGACAAGAGAGATGATGTAATTACAGAAATTTATAAGAGCACTCTTAAGGACGTATTGAAATACCTCGATATCACACTTAGCATAAAAACAAGAATTAATATGAACTTTACATATTCTCCTCTATACATCTATGATAGTATCGTACCAGCATTAATCAAGGTGATTTTTACATTAGCTGATATACCGTTATCTAGACGAGACATATTAACATTACTAAGAGCGTTCAATAAAATTAACACACCTAATGAGATGAATGGTTTAAGAAATGCGTTAAGAGTTTACAGTTTCCTAAGAAAGCCACTTATATACAGAGAGGGTGAAGGTTACATACTACTAAATTCAAGAGACCCTGAGTTTATAAAGAGAGTGATCTCATGTACTAACGTAAACTATGTGCAAAACTGTAATGTAGAATACATTGAAAACCCTCTATACAATTGGATTATACACCTTCATGGAAGATTAACAATAGAGGCAGCTAATGCACTCAGAGAAGGTGATATCGAGAGGGTGACAATATTACATAGAACTGAGACACTGCTAAATCTCTGTCTATTAGATATTGAAAATAAATGTGTGCATAGAGTAAGACCTTTTTCTAAGATAATACCAGACTATAATGGAGTGACACTCATAACACTAAGAAGTATAGAAGCTTAGAAGGAGTGCACTATGAAGCTTATAATCTTAAAGATTGGTGGAAGTATAATCACTAATAAGGAAATAGAGAACAGTATAAAATGGAACACTGTAAGGATGATAGGTCATGAAATTAGAGAGGCTCTACGCTATCTTGGTGATATAAGACTAATACTGGTTCATGGTGGAGGCTCCTTCGGCCATCCTTTAGCTCACAAGTTTAAAGAGGAAAAAGGCCGCTATGATGCAGATGCCTTTACCGCTATTAGAGAGAACATGAATGTCTTAGCTTCAACAGTTACGCTTCTCTTCTCTCATTTAGGTCTAAAAGTTACACATTTTCAATCATCATCAATATTCATATTAAATGATGGAAAAATCGTTAAAGCATTTTTAGATCCTATAACATATAGTCTTAAGGAGAACATTATACCAATACTTTACGGAGATATAGCAGTAGATCTTAGTAAAAGCTATAACATTATATCAGGTGATAGTATAGTCGCTTACTTAGCCGATTATTATGATACTATTAAAGTTCTATACGCAACAGATGTTGATGGTGTTTATACAGAAAACCCAAAAATTAATCCATCAGCTAAGAGGATTGAGAAAATTACGGTACTAAAAGATAAGGAAACTAATACCTACACTATTTCTGCCAATATAAGAAGTGAAGTCTTATCCTCAGTTGATGTCACTGGTGGAATATACCGTAAGATACTTGATTTAGCACGATACGTAAATAAAAACATAATAGCATATATCTTTAATGGACTTGTTGAAGGAAACATATTTAATGCAATTGTAAATAAGCCTAAAAAGTATACACTAGTTGAGGTGAAAGTGAAATAACATTAAGAGATACATCACAAAGGAAATTAGAGCACATAGACATATGTTTACATAAGAATGTTGAATCATCAGCAACAACTATGCTCGAAGACGTGATATTGATTCACCAAGCATCACCTGAAATCAATCTTAATGAAGTTTCCACGAAAACTATGTTCTTGGGAAAAACATTGTCGGCACCATTAATAATAGAAGCTATGACTGGGGGGCATCCAGAAACCGTAAAAATTAATGCTACTTTAGCTGAGGTAGTCGAAGAATTAAAGCTAGGTATGGGTGTAGGTAGTCAAAGAGCAGCAATAGAGGATGAAAAACTTGAGTATACATATTCTATAGTTAGAGAGAAAGCACCTAATGCAGTCATAATAGCAAATATTGGTGCTCCACAATTAGCCAAGGGATACGGGGTTAAAGAGGCTCAGAAAGCCATAGACATGGTTAAGGCTGATGCCATAGCAGTTCACCTTAATGCTGCACAGGAAGCCATACAGCCAGAGGGAGATACAAAGTTTAGGGGGGTATTAGAGAAGATTAAGGAGCTAGTTGAAACAATTAAGGAGCCAGTTATAGTTAAGGAGGTTGGGAATGGTATTTCTCGAGAAGTTGCCATGAAGCTTATAGATGTAGGTGTAAAATATATTGATGTTGCAGGCTTAGGCGGGACGAGCTGGATTCTTGTAGAAAAATATAGAGCATTAAGCAGAGGTAAAAGTGAGCTAGCTGAGACAGCAAAAACATTTTCCAATTGGGGTATTCCAACAGCCGCTTCAATAGTAGAAGTTAGATCAGTATCTAGAGATGTAGTTATAATTGCAAGTGGAGGCATTAGATCAGGTCTAGATATGGCTAAAGCTATAGCTTTAGGAGCTGATATTACAGGATTCGCACTACCAGCTTTAAAATGGGCCCTTCAAGGAAATTTAAAGAGAAAAATAAAACAGATGATTCATGAACTCAAAATTGCAATGTTCTTAACGTCATCAAGAACAATACACGATCTAAGACATGCAAGAATAATCATAAAGGGAGCATTAAGAGAATGGCTCAAATGTAGAGGAATAAATATTAATGATTATCTATCTAGGAGGTGTAGGGGTAGTAAGTAAATGAAGCTTTTAGAGTACACGAAACATATCAAGAGTAAAGTAGACGAGTATATGTCTAAGAAGGTAATAGGACCAATAAATGTAAAGAAACTATATGACGCCTCTTACCATTTAATAGGTGCGGGAGGTAAAAGACTCAGACCAACACTAGTAGTTCTTGGAGCTAGGATTGCTGGAGCTCAAGAGGATCAAGTCATTCCTGCCGCAGCATCAGTTGAGTTAATGCATACATTCTCACTAGTCCATGATGACATAATGGATAGGGATGAGTATAGAAGAGGCGTACCAACAGTTCATAAACTTTGGGGTGAACCCTTAGCCATACTTGCTGGTGACTTACTCTTTGCCAAAGCTTATGAGGCCTTACTAGACGTGGAGCAATATGGTATACCCCCAGATAGAATAGTGGAGGCTACAAAAATACTAACATGGATTGCTGTAACACTCGCAGAGGGCCAAACTTTGGATATGAACTTTGAGGAAAGAATGGATGTTTCGGAGGAAGAATACTTAGAAATGATAGAGAAGAAAACAGCAGCAATGTTCAAGGGATCACTAATGATAGGAGCAATCTTAGGCGGGGGTGCCAAGGAAACAGTGAAAAAGTTAGGAGAGTTTGGCAGATTAACGGGTATAGCATTCCAAATACAGGATGATATTCTAGGTATCATAGGGGATGAGAAGGTACTAGGGAAACCTGTCTGGAGTGATTTAAGAGAGGGAAAAAAGACGATAATAATAATTCATGCACTTAATAATGCAACGGCGGATCAAAGAAAGCAAATACTGTCGGTTCTAGGTAGAAGAGATGCGTCACTAGATGAATTAAAGCAGGTTGCTGGTATCCTTAAGTCTTTGGGTTCAATAGACTATGCTATAGGGAAGGCGAAAGAATATACCATGAAGGCATTAAGTATACTAGAATCTATAACAACATCAGATAGTGAAGCAAAGGACATGCTGAAGGAAATGGCAATGTTCATCATTAAAAGGAGATACTAATGAGTGAGAATTATCTATATCCCCAAATATACATTAGGTTTAAATCTGAAGAATTAAGGAATAAGCAATTCTCAGACATTATTCAACAATCAGCTATAGTGGAAATAGATGACAAGATATATGAAATAAAAGATCAAAAAGAGCTAAGTAAAGTAAATGCCGATCAAGCTAATGTTTATTTTAAGGTAATTTATGAACCAGCCTATAATCTATTTTTAGATCTTGAGAGAGCTGAAATAGTGAGAGATACAATAATATTTCTACCATGGACTAAGGAGTATATCAAAATAGAAAGCGGTACTAACGTAGAATTACTGGAAATATCTGGAAAGAAAGTGTATTTATTCGTTAGAGAAGGCGACAAAATAAGATATAATGATAAAATAGCATATATACTTACAGGAAAACTTGAAGTCAGAACATATAGAAGTCCATCAGAAGGTATAGTCATTTACATTACATCTCTAAGCGAGAAGCCTGTAAAGTATTTACTGGTGGTTGTAAGTGAAGCAGCCACAAGAAAATATAAACATCAGTGAAAAAGTGAAAGAGATCATACTTAAACATGCCCTCTTAAACGCAATTAAGCATGAAGGAAAAGCTTCAGTTAAAGCGGTGATCAGCAAAGTCATAGGTGAAGATCCATCACTAAAAAGTAGAATTAGACAAGTACTCGTACAAGTAAAGGAAACAGTAAATTATGTTAATAGCCTTACACTAGAGGAGCAAAAGAGAATAATTGAAGAAAGATGGCCTGAACTATTAGTAGAAGAGCATAAAACCGGGGAAAAAATCCTACCACCATTACCAAACGTTAACAAATATAAAATAATTGTAACTAGGTTCGCACCTAATCCAGACTTCGTACTACATTTAGGAAATGCAAGACCCGCTGTATTAAGCTACGAATATGCTCGTTTATACAAGGGTAAATTTATACTACGCTTCGAAGACACTGATCCAAAGACTAAAAAGCCTATGCTAGAAGCTTACGACTTAATAAAAGAGGATCTTAAGTGGTTAGGTATAAAATGGGATGAAGAATACATTCAATCACAACGTATGGAGATCTATTACAACTTAGTAAAGGAATTAATACAGCGTAAAGGCGCTTATGTTTGCCTATGTACACAGGAAGAATTCCGAAAGTACAGAGATAATGGTAAAGCGTGTCCTCATAGAGAGCAAAGCGTTGAAACAAATCTTGAATTATGGGATAAAATGATTCGAGGAGACTACAGTGAGGGTGAAGCAGTACTTAGAATAAAAACTGATCTTAAACATCCTGATCCCTCTATTAGAGACTGGGTTGCATTCAGAATAATAGATACAAACAGGTACCCCCACCCTCTAACAGGTAGCAAATATGTCGCTTGGCCAACATATAACTTTGCAGCTGCAGTTGATGACCATTTATTGGGAGTCACTCACATCCTAAGAGCAAAGGAACACTACCAGAATACGATTAAACAGAAGTATCTTTACGCCCATATGGGATGGGAGTATCCTGAAACAATACATTTTGGTCGATTGAAAATAGAAGGATTTATACTAAGTAAGTCAAAGATAAGAAAGCTTCTAGAAGAGAAACCTGAGGAATATGAAGGATATGATGATCCTAGATTCGGAACTCTTAGAGCTTTAAGAAAGAGGGGATTCTTACCAGAGACTATAAGGAAAATAGTATTAGACGTCGGTATAAAGTCTGCGGACGCAAAAATACACATGGATAACCTTTCGTCTATCAATAGAAAAATCATAGACCCTGTAGCTCATAGGATACTATTTGTCAAGGACCCAGTAAAGTTAAGAATTAAGGGCCTAACAGTATCTAAAATCACTATACCTTTCCATCCTACAAATAAAGACTTGGGTTCAAGAGAAATAGTACTAGATAGAAATGATGTAATCGAGGTCTATGTCTCAAGAGAGGACATAGTAAAATACAAGAATAAACCATTAATAAGGCTAATGGAACTAGTTAACATACGGGTTGTAAAGGGGAATGGTAAAGTATGGGAATGTGAGGCACTAGGCTCATCTTTAGATGATGCAAGGAAACTTAAAGCACCAATAATACAGTGGGTACCTGTGAGTCAGAATGTAGACGTCATTGTTAAGAAACCGGAGGGAACGAAACTTCAATTGATCAAGGGTGTAGCCGAGAAGGCACTATTAGATAAGAGGTTTGAAGATAGAGTTGTTCAATTTGTTAGATTCGGCTTCGTAAGAATAGACAATATTTTAGAAGATAAAATTATAGCATACTACACTCATGACTAGAATAAACAAGTTTATATACTCGCAACCCTTTTAAACCATTAATGGTGAACGACGAGAAAAAGAGGAGGATGAGTGAATTATGTCCAAACCATTTTATGTAAGGTTTGAAGTACCTTCTGACCTTGCAGAAAAAGCATACGAAGCTTTAAAAAGAGCTAGAGAATCAGGAGGCAAAATAAAGAAAGGCACAAATGAGACCACAAAAGCTGTAGAAAGAGGATTAGCGAAACTAGTGTTGATAGCTGAGGATGTAGATCCACCAGAAATAGTGGCACACTTACCACTATTATGTGAAGAGAAGAAGATACCCTATGTTTATGTTCCAAGTAAGAAGAGGTTAGGAGAGGCTGCAGGAATCGAGGTAGCCGCAGCAAGTGCATGTATAATTGAACCCGGTGAAGCTAAAGCATTAGTTGACGAGATAATAAGTAAGGTTAATGAAATTAAAGCCAAGGCAGCAAAGTAAACTAAACTAAGCAAATTAATAGTTTAAAGCAAAGCAGAATAATAAGATATAGGATCAATAAAGAGGCTAATTTTTTACCTTCTACTTGTTAGTTTTCTGGCTTCTCTTTCGGTCTCTCTAAGTATTAGTATATCACCTATCCTCACAGGACCTTTAACATTCCTAGTTAGTATTCTACCTTTGTCTCTACCTTCAAGTACTCTCACACGTACTTGTATGACCTCACCACATACTCCAGTACGACCAAGGATCTGTATTACCTCTGCTGGGAACCCTATTTCTTCAGTTATTGAGCTACCCATGATTTTCCCCACCCCACTTTATAGAAAAGTCCTTTTTAAGTATTATTGTTAAAATTGATATATCACTGTGTATTCTCAAATAAAGTTTATTAGTTAGTTCTATGTAAGTAGCATCCAGCAAGAACATGGTAGGTGTAGAAGATGCCGCAACGTAATATATGTAGTTTCTGTGGGCATGAAATAGAGCCTGGAACAGGCCTTATGTACGTCAAGAATGATGGAACAGTATTGTGGTTCTGTTCAAGAAAATGCTTTAAAAACATGATTGAATATAAACGTGATCCAAGAAAGTTTAAGTGGACAAAAAAGTATTCTCCTCGAAAATAAAGTTTTGCTCTTCTACCTTATATCTTAACTAGAGCTGCGAAGAGTGGATTCTGTTTACGCTTTATCTTTACAATCTCCCTTAGTACCATTGTCTCATCTTGGCTTAGTTCACTCTTATACTTTGTTAGAAGGGTTACAACATGATTCTCAGGTATATCCGTGTATAGTATGTCACCCTCATCTATATGTCTACCAACGAGTACCCTACCCTTAATAGATATTGCTACAGCTTGACCTACTCTGGCTTCTGGCAATGTTTGACCGCGTTCCTGAATTTGCATTATACTTCCTATCCTCCTACCATCCTCCCTCATTAATGGATAACCTGGCTTGATTATCCCTCCTAAGACTTCAACTCCCACAATAGCTGGTTCACTTCGTCTAAATATACAGCCTGGTATTATCCTGATTTTACCTGGTCTTATCAAGGTGGCTAGTTCTTTTCTTCTCTCGGCCTCTTTAAGTTTAGTTAACCATTCATCGTAATCCTCTAGTAACCTATATATCACATTATTCATGAATACTTTTACTCCCTCTCGTCGTGCCTCCTCTTCTACGCCTGGTAAGAATTTAACATTGAAGGCTAATATTACTCCATAATACTTATTCTCCTTAGCGACCAATGATGCCTCGAGTACGTCCCTCTTTGTAATATGGCCTACATCAGCTAACCTTATTGGTATATTCCTTTTCTTTAATGCCTCAATAATAGCTTCTAATGTTCCTAAAGTATCAGCCTTAACTACTACCCCTATACTTTCACTTTTTATTCTAATGTACTCTATTTCTTCAATCACCTTTCTCTTATACTCTTCGATGAGATCCTTATTGGGTATGACAAATATGGGTGAGCCAGCTAAGGCATCCTCAAGGTTAGGTGCAGCTATTTTAACGCCTGCAGCTGCAACAACTTCATTAACCTGGATGAACTTCTCTTCGGGTGCCCTTATTTCTTGTAGAGGCTTAGGCATTAGTAGCGCTCTAACATGCGTTACAATAGGCTTCTCCTTCCCGCCTACAACAATTAGGTTTCCTTTCCTCAGTATACCATCATAAATTATCACATCAATTGTTGTACCTAATCCAACCTCCTCTTTGACTTCCAATACTACACCCTTTGCTGGACCCTCGGCATAAACAAGCTTATTAGCCATATACTGTTGTGTTAAACCAGCAAGTACAGCAAGTAATTCTGGTATACCTTCACCAGTTTTAGCGGAAACAGGTACTATAGCAACAGTTCTGGTGAAGTCTCTTACCCTATCGAACCTATCAGCTCTAAAACCAAGCTTATACATTTCATTAACTAATTTATAGATCAACTCTTCAAGCCTAAGCTTTACGTCTTCTCTTTGCTCCTGTAATGAGAATAGTATTGGAGAATCTGGATAAGATTTCCAGCCTGGTATTCTATCTATCTTGTTAGCTGCTATAAGGAAGGGCACTCTTCTCTGCTTAAGTATTTCAATACTTTCATAGGTTTGGTCTTGAAATCCCGCTAAAACATCAACTACAAGTATCGCGAAATCTGCAACGCTACCACCTCTACGTCGGAGATTAGAAAATAGTTCGTGACCTGGTGTATCTATGAAGAGCAAACCCGGGATCCTTAACTTTATAGGGAAGAACTTTTTTAGTGGTTCAAAAATCTTCTCCATAACCTCAGCAGGGATTATACTGGCTCCAACATGCTGTGTAATTAGGCCAGGCTCTCTAAGGGCAACAGTTGTACCTCTAATTTTATCTAGTAATGTTGTTTTCCCATGATCTACATGCCCTAATACAACTACTATTGGTTGTCTTAGCTTCTTTGTTTCAGTCTTCACTTGTGACACCAGCCTCACCATATCTAGTTCTAAACTATTATACTCTAATATGCCAACGTATACATAAGTGAATATGCAAGAAAATCTCATATACTAGTACTACGTAAACCCTAACAGAACAATATAAAGGTGAAAGTGACATGCCAGAGTTTAAAGTTGTAGTATCAGACCCTAAAACAGGTAAGGCTAAGCAAGTTACGGTATCAGGCGATAAAGCACTAGCATTTCTGGGCAGGAAAATAGGAGACGTATTAGACGGCTCAATAGTAGGATTTCCTGGCAAGAAAATAAAGATTACAGGAGGCTCTGACAGTAGCGGGTTTCCCATGAGACCTGATATTCCAGGGGGAGTAAAGAAGGCTGTTCTATTAAGTGGGCCACCTGGCTTTCATCCTAGAGAGAAAGGTGAGCGTAGACGTAAAATCGTTAGAGGGAATGTTATTACCGAGGATATAGTTCAAATTAATGTTAAGATTCTCTATGAAGAGGAAGAGAAGAAGTAGCAAAATAGTACTAAACTTTTATCGGGTGAGAATTTTTGCCTTGGGCTCTAAAACAGCCAGAAGTAAATATTGGCGTGGTAGGCCACGTAGATCACGGTAAAACAACACTAGTTCAAGCTATAACTGGTAAATGGACGGCCACTCATAGTGAGGAATTAAAAAGAGGTATGACAATAAAGTTGGGTTATGCAGATGGGAATATAGCTAAATGTCCTCATTGTGAAGGGCCTGAAGCTTACACTACAGAGCCTATATGTCCAAGGTGTGGAAGTGAAACAATATTATTGAGAAGGGTCTCATTCGTTGATGCACCAGGACATGAAATACTCATGGCTACGATGCTTTCAGGAGCAGCACTAATGGATGGTGCAATCCTCGTAATAGCGGCAAATGAGCCTTGTCCTCAACCACAAACTAGAGAGCACTTTGCAGCGCTTGATATTGTTGGTATAAGGAATCTTGTAGTAGTTCAAAATAAAGTTGAAGTAGTAAGTAAGGATGAAGCTATCAAGAATTACCAGGCTATAAGAAGCTTTCTAAAAGGGACATGGGCCGAAGATCTGCCAATAATACCTATAAGTGCTTTACATAAAGCAAACATTGATATAGTATTACAGGCAATAGAAGAGTTTATACCTACTCCTAAAAGGGATCTTTCAAAGCCGCCGCTAATGTACATTGCTAGAAGCTTTGACGTAAATAAACCAGGTACTCCCCCAGAGAAACTTGTTGGAGGAGTTATAGGAGGTAGTATCATGCAGGGGGTCATAAGGATTGATGATGAAATAGAGATAAAGCCAGGTATAAGAATAGAAAGGCCTGACGGAAAAATAGAGTATGAACCATTATATACTAAAGTTGTCAGCTTAAGATTCTCTGACCTTGAGGTTAAAGAGGCAAAGCCAGGTGGACTAGTAGCAATAGGAACAACACTCGACCCCTCATTAACAAAAGCTGATAAATTAGTGGGTAACATTGTAGGTAAGCCTGGACAGTTACCGTCACTAATAAACACAATAAGGCTAGAGTATAAGCTAATGGAAAGAATTGTAGGTACAAGAGAGCTTATTAAAGCAGAGCCCATCAGGAGAGGTGAAGCTCTAATGCTAACAGTAGGCACTTCGATCAGTCTAGGAATAGTAACTCATGTCACGAAAGATGAGGTCGAAATAAAGCTAAGAAGACCAATAGTGTTACTGCCAAAAGCAAGAGTAGCTATTAGCAGACAAATACGTGGACGATGGAGACTTGTAGGTTGGGGAACATTCAAGGGTTGAAGAGAGAGTTAAAAGTACTACTTGATACTAATGTTCTAATACTCTCCATAAAGTATGGTTTAGATATTTTCAGTTATGTAGAGGAAGCTCTACTAAGAAAATGCTCTTTCTACATACTAGATCGAACTCTATCAGAGTTAGAAAACATTAGCACTAAAGGTAAATCCTTGGATAAGAGGGCCGCCATAAAAGCTTTAGAAATGGTAAAAGAGCGATGTAAAGTATTACAAGTGAAAGCTCTACCCGGAGAAACTGTGGATGATATAATAGTTAGAGTAGTTCATGAGAATAAAATGATAATAATAACAAATGATAGAGAGCTAAGATCACGTATTAGAGCATTAGGAATGCCTGTGGGATGGATAAATTTAAAAGAGAAAAGAGTTAAAATAGAAGGATATTATGACTAAGTCAGTGTAAATATAGGAGATAGAGATATTAATTAGAAACAATAATGCTACTGAACACAGAACAGTAAACAAAGCATACTAGGGGCATCCCAAATGTATAGGGTATACCATGTAGTTGATGTCGTTAGAATACCTCCCGAATACTTTGGGTTACCAATAAAAGAGGCTGCTAAAAAGGTTCTCAGACGTAAGTACGAAGGTGTAGTTGATAGAGAGCTAGGATTCATACTGGCAGTATATAATGTTGAAGTAGAGGAGGAAGGAAAGATCATACCGGGTGATGGCGCTACATATCATATAGCAAGATTCGATATACTAGCTTTCACACCAATACTCAAAGAAGTAGTGGAAGGAGAGATCGTAGAGGTAACAGACTTCGGTATATTTGTCAATTTAGGACCTTTCGATGGTTTAATTCATAGATCACAGATACTAGATGATAGAATGTTATATGATTCTAGGAGGGGCGCATACATGGGTCAAGAAACTAAAAGAATAATCGAAAAAGGAGACATTGTACGAGCTAGAATAGTGACAATAAGCACATCATCATCAAATAGGATAATTAGAATAGCTTTAACCATGAGACAGCCTTTCTTAGGGAAGCTTGAATGGATACAAGAAGATTTAGAAAGAATATACGGAGAGAAGGAAGAGAAAAAGAAGGCTAAGAAAAAGTAACTTAGCAGTATAAGGGTGAGCGGGTAATGGTTAGAAGAAGAAGGAGAATGCCCTTCAAAGCATGTAAGAGATGTAAGGCTCTAGTAGAATATGAAGTCGAGAAATGCCCTCTCTGCTCTTCAACATTATTCTCGGACGATTGGGAGGGTATGGTAGTAGTTTTAACATTAGACTCTAAATCAGCAAAAGTACTCAAAGTCACAAAGCCTTGGAGATACGCCATTAAGGTGAGATAAATAACTTGAAATATTACTTAATGCCTGAAAGGTTAAGGCCAAAACTCTCTCAACATTTTATTGGCACTCTCCTAACTGGCACACCAGAAGAGAACCTATTATTCATTAAATCTCACGTCAAAGAATACAAATATATTATTACTGTAGGGGACGTAGTAACTTTAACTATTACTTCGGGAGGCCTCCAACCCAAATTATCCATTATAGATTATAGATGTCTTCGGAAGGAACATCCCTTATCCAATATTGTAAAGTCTAGGTTTAGAAAGGTTATTAGAACCTGTAATCCACCAGGGAGAATTATGCTAGATGCCTGGAATAGTATTAAAGAGGCTCTAAGGGGGGATGAGCCAACATTAATTGAGGTACATGGTGAAGAAGATTTACTTGCCATTCCTGCAGTGCTTGAGGCTGATTATGGCTCACTAGTAATATATGGATTACCATCAAAGGGCATGGTTATGATATTAGTCACTGACTACACAAAGAATATTATGAGAGGTATATTAAATGAATTCATATTTGTAGATGAGGAGTAATTAGCGTATAGAGGGTATAATTTATAAGTCTCTCTACACTCACTATCCAATGCAAATGTGTTAAAGTGAGGATAGGGAACGTGGCTGAAGAGCTTATAGTAACTAAGCCTCCAGTTAAATATGTAAGGGAAATAGGAATTAAGGAAGACATCAAAATGTATGTTATAGAAGAGAAATATAATCCTTTAATTAAGCGTATAGAGATAACTGGGCTAATTTATCATATAGGTAAAGGAACACCAGCAAGGAAAGATATACGTGAAGTTGTAGCGAAAGAATATGGCAAACCCATTGATGCTGTATATATACGTAAGCTTGAGTCTGAATTTGGTATTGGACGTACCAGAGCCATAATACATGTATATGATAGTGTTGAAAGAGCTTTGGTTTTTGAACTCAAACATATAATTCAAAGAGATAAAGGAGAAAAAGAGGAAAAGAAGGGTGGAGGGTAAGATAAATGGCCCACGTGCACAAACTATACGAATATGATTATGAGAAAGGTACGATTAGATTGAAAAATAAAAAGTGTCCTAGATGCGGTAGTATTATGGCTCACCATCTTAAACCTGTAGAGAGATGGCATTGTGGGAAATGTAGCTATACGGAATTTGTGAGGCCACAAAAGGTAGGGAGAAGAGGAAGATAAGTTAAGGAGAGCGAATTTTATAATTCTTCTACACTTCTGTAATTTAGGGCCAAACCCAAAGTTATAATACCATCTATAAGGCTAGTAATTATGGTTAAGAATAAAGATATCATAGTATTGGGTATTGAATCAACAGCCCACACTTTCGGCTGCGGAATAGTGAATAGTAGAGGCGAAATACTAGCTGATGTGAGAGGCGAATATAAACCAGTAAAAGGAGGCATACATCCTAGAGAGGCCTCACAGTATTTCTCAACAGTAGCTCCCTCGGTCATAACCAAAGCCTTGAAGGAGGCAGGTCTATCGATTAAAGATATAGATGCAATTGCCGTAGCATTAGGTCCTGGATTAGGACCTTGCCTAAGGACCGGTGCAACTATAGCTAGAGCGTTAGCCTTCTACTTTAATAAGCCTCTTGTTCCAGTAAATCATGCAGTTGCCCATATAGAAGTGGGGAAGTTACTAACTGGTGCTAAAGACCCTCTTGTAATATATGTTTCAGGGGGCAACACAATCATAACAGCGTATGCTAAAGGACGATACAGAGTATTTGGTGAAACCCTAGATATAGCTTTAGGAAACTGTCTAGACACTTTTGCTCGTGAGGCAGGAATTGCCCCACCCTATATCGTAAAAGGTTACCATATAGTAGACCATTATGCTATGAAGGGTAAGAGAATTTTAGATTTACCTTATGTTGTCAAAGGACAGGATGTATCATTCTCTGGTCTCTTAACTGCGGCATTAAGGTTGTTAAAGCAGGGTTATGCTTTAGAGGATGTCTGTCTTAGTTTTAGAGAAAACGTTTACAACATGGTTGTCGAAGTTGCAGAAAGAGGTTTAGCACATACAGGAAAAAAGGAAATACTTCTTGTAGGCGGTGTAGCAGCAAGTCCTATACTAAGAAGTAAAGTTGAGATCATGGCAACCTATCATAACGCTAAAGTTTATCTGACGCCACCAAAATATTCATTAGACAATGGAGTAATGATTGCATGGACGGGGCTCTTAGCATATGCTCATGGAGTGACAATAGCCATAGAGGAATCCTACGTAAAACAACGCTGGAGACTAGATGAGGTTGACATACCATGGATGAAGGACTAAAATTAATAAAGAGAGGAGCTGAGGCATACTTATACTTAATAGACTTTCACGGCTTTAAAGCTATATTAAAGAAAAGAATACCCAAGGACTATAGACATCCAGAATTTGACATAAAGCTTAGACAGAGAAGGACAATTAATGAAGCTAGAATGCTATATTATAGTAAGAAAGCTGGTGTACCCGTTCCCACAGTTCTCGACGTAGATGTTGACGAAACATACTTAATAATAGAGTATATTGACGGTATAGTTCTAAGAGATCTTATAGACAAAGGAGTTAGTGAGGATGTAGTAAGGAATGTATTTACTCACGTAGGAGAGCTTATAGGTAAACTTCACTCTAATAGTATAGTCCATGGAGATTTAACAACATCCAACATGATACTTTATAACAACACATTATTCTTTATAGATTTTGGATTATCTGAAAAGAGTAATGAATTAGAGGATCAAGGGGTAGACTTACACTTAATGTTGCGTAGTCTCGAAAGTACACATCCTGAAATAGCATATAGGGCGTTCAATTATGTCTTAAAAGGATATGCTAAGGTGATGGGTAGGGAACATACATTAAGAGTTAGAGATAAAGTAAAGGAAATAAGAATGAGAGGTAGGTATGTTGAAGAGAGAAGGAGAAAAACATAAAATAATATTTTTCGTCTCAACCAATATTCATAAAGTTAAAGAATTAAATGATATAGTGAGTGTCTACGGTATAACTCTTATTCCAGCTAGAATAAAGAAGATGGAGATACAAGCTGATGATATAACTGAAATAGCATTAACAGCAGCTAGAGATGCTTACAATAAATTACATAAACCATTAATAGTTGAAGACGCAGGATTATTTGTTAAAGAGTTAAATGGCTTCCCAGGCCCATACTCAAGTTATGTATTTAAAACAATTGGGTGTAAAGGCATACTCAAACTACTTGAGGGTGTAAATAATAGAGATGCATATTTCAAATCCATACTTGTATATAAAGATGAACACCATGAGGTAGTATTTGAAGGTATGGTTGAAGGTGAAATAGCACATAGCATTAGAGGTAGTGGAGGCTTCGGATTCGATCCAATATTTATACCTAAAGGCCGTAATAAAACATTTGCAGAGATGCCTCTGGGGGAGAAAAACAAGCTTTCTCATAGAGGTAGGGCTGCAAGAAAATTTATAGACTGGTATATCAAAAACAAAATGTAATCAGCCTATTTAAAGGGTTAAATTTTACACCACGAGTAACACTTATAAAATCTCTAATCTAAATAGTAGCAACCAGACACTAATAGTAAGTTAGAAGCATGTGAGGGACCTTAAGAGTGAACAAGAAGAGAGATAAGGGTAAATCACATTCAACTAGACCGCCACGAACTGGGCCTCCTAGATGGCTAAGATGGTCACCTGAGGAAGTAGAAGCCTTAATTATAGAGTTAGCTAAGAAAGGATACGGTCCATCAATGATAGGTATTATACTTAGAGATCAGTATGGTATTCCATTGGTAAAGCCCATTCTTGGTAAAAAGATTACACAAGTACTAGAGGAGCATGGATTATTACCTCAAATACCAGAGGATCTGTTTAACTTAATGAAGAGAGCAGTTAATCTGATGAGACATTTAGAGGAACATCCCAAAGACTTTCACTCTAAGAGAGGTCTTATGGAAATAGAGTCTAAGATAAGACGTTTAGTAAAATACTACAAGAGAGTAGGTAAGCTACCACCAGACTGGAAGTATGATCCAGAGAGAGCCAAACTACTTGTATCCAGCACTCTATAAAAAGAAGTTAACATGATTTCTAGTAACCTTTAAGTGTAAATGTGTAGACAATAGTATTTGATAAACATGCGATTAATGCAGAGGGAGAAGGGAAAAAGAGAGATAACAGAGGAAATAGTTGATCAGAAATGCCTATATATTATATCATTCCCCGCATATAATGAACTACTCGCTTCAGCTATACTTTTTCATAACCTTAGTCAACATAAATTTGATGTAAAATTACATATTACTCCATATATTCAAAAAGAGGCTTTCTCTAATCTCGATGCAGATACTCCTATAATGCTAATGGGGTTCTCCAATAAATCCTTAGATAACTTGAAAGACTACTTTAAATATATCATGCTGCTTGAGCATGCTAAGCCTCCAAGAAGAGAGGTTAAACGAATTATGGGGGGTTACTCTATTTCAAAAGCCGAGAACTTTTGTATACATGCTATTAAACTTTTAGATAAGATAATAGGCTCTAAGAATGTTGATACTAAAGCTTATATTACATTACTTGAGTCTTTAGCCTTCTCAGAATTATCTGATAGAGAAAGAGAGATAATAAAAAACATAGAAAAAACCGAATCTATGGAGTCAAAAATCACAGTAAAGCTCTTTGGCTTCGAATACAAACCATTATGTCAAGCACTGCATGATACGGTAAGACCCTTCATTCCTGAACTAACAGGCAACATAGAAAATTGTATGAGTTTCATAAGAAGCATAGGCATAAATAATATTTACATAAAGTCAACACAAATACCCGAAGAAGCACTTACAAACTTAGTCAAATCGCTCTTTACTAAACTAAAGAAGTATAGTAAAAAGGAGCGTAAGCCAAGTGAAATCTTAGGTGAAGTATTTTACCTTAGTAAAACTAACATATTAGCTGATATAAGAGAAAGAGCTTCAGCATTAAAGTACATACTAGATGTTAAAGGCCCAGAAATAGTAGCTCTACATTGTATCAGCGATTATTATCTAGGCCTAATGGTAAAGATTTTTGAAAAGCTACCACCACTACTAGCTGAAGCATACAAGAATACTAATGAAGTGAAGTACTTAGACTTCAAAATAATATATGTACATAGGTTAAAGGAGAAACCACCACTCACACTACTTTATGACGCCCTTGCAGACTTAGGCCTCTTAGATGAGAGTAGATCAATAATACTAGAGAAACACGAAGAACTATACACTATACCCCACTATGTTCTCCGAAATATCATAGTAGACTATGATGTCTTCTTGACCAAGAATAAGCCTCTTAAAGAAATAATTCAAAGCATTAATAACTACTCATTATCTCTCTCTGGAGATTCAGATCTTATGAAGTTAATCAAGAATATAAAGTCATGGGAGATGAAGTAATGATTAGAGCAGAAATAAACTATACCACGAACAATAAAAAATTACTTTATGCCATAAATAAGGCTTTAAGCCCTGATAATAAAAAGACGCCGCCACATATGGTTATAAAAAGTAAAGTGCAAAATAACACACTCACTATTATCTTACTTATTGAGGGGTACGATAATAAGATAGGAACATTACTCAACACATTAGATGAGATACTCGCATTGATGAAGAGTGTGGAAAAGACAATAATGGTAGTCAATAAGGATTGTGAGTGAAAAATATATTTAGGTCAGAATAATTTTTACTAAGCCAGAACAAATAATGGTAGGGATAACGGCGTGTCAAGTAGAGCTAGAGTTAAAGTTAAGGATAAATGGAGATTAAAAGAATGGTATACTATAATAGCACCACCAGTATTTGGAGAAGCTACACTAGGTACCACACCAGCAGATGATCCACTAAAACTTATAGGTAGAGTAATTGAGACAACATTATATGATCTCACGGGAGACTTTACATTACTCCATGTCAGATTACATTTTCAAATAATCAAGGTTGTTGGAAAGAAGTGTATAACTAGATTCAAGGGTCATGAGCTAGCAAGAGACTATGTTAAAAGCCTTATAAGAAGGAGAAGTAGCAAAGTGCAAGGCATATTCAATGTAGTCACGAAAGACGGGTATGAACTAAGAATCACCGCAATGGCGCTTACATCATATAGAGCTAAAACATCACAAAAGAGGGCGATAAGGAAGATTATGCAAGACATTATAACTAAGAGAGCGGCAGAAATGACGCTAAATGAGCTAATACAAGCAATGGTATTTGGTAAGCTTTCAACAGAAATATTTAATGAAGCTAAGAAGATATATCCATTAAGAAAGGTCGAAATTGCAAAATCAAAACTATTAAAGATACCGACACCTGAAGGTCCGAAACCAGCCATAGTAATCTCACCATTAATGTTGAAGGGTAAAGAGGCGGAGCTATTAAAGAAGGAAGTTATTGTAGAATCAGAGTCTTGACAACAAAATAACTAAAAGTTAAAATTTATACCTCTTAAAACCATATTCTATCCCAATATCAAATTTCATACTTTATTATCTAAATCTAAATACAATACAGTATTAATTAGTTTCTTATCTTAAAAATAATTAAGTACAGCTTATACCACATTTAAGATTACTGGTGACAACTGTGACCAGAGAACATTGTAATATTGATGTTATAGTGAAGACTCTTAAGGGATTAGAGAATACTGTTGTCTCATACATTAGTGAGTTGGATGAAAGCGCAACAATTGAACCTAAACCTAAGGGTTTTATGGGTATAGTTCTTGTTCGAAATTGTAAAAATAAGTATGAACTGGCTGAAAAAATAAAGGCAAGTATACCAGAAGCCGAAAAAGTACTCGTTGTTGAGGCCTGTATAAAGGCAGAGCCTGAAGTGATAGCTAAAAAAGCTGCCGAAATCGCTAAAGGTAAGATAGGCCCTAATGAAACATTTGCTGTAAGGACTGTACGGAGAGGTAGCCACAATTACACAAGTATTGATGTTAACGTGATTGTCGGAGATTATGTAAGAAAAGCAACTAATGCTTCTGTTAACCTCTCTTACCCTGATAAGGTTGTTGCAGTTGAGATATTTCAGGATGAGGCAACCATATCCATATATCCTGGAGCTGAGGAATATAAGAAAATGAAACCTGGAAAAAGACCTGTAATAGATATTTTAAGTAAGATGAGCATAGTCCAAATGCCTTACTTAGGTCCACTCGATGCAGCTAAAACTATGGGTGTTAGGATAGGGAGGGAAGTTCAGACATTTGAAGTAAGGGAATTAGTGATATCTCCTATAGGACTTGTTGACGCCTGCCAACTTAAAACATTCCTAGAGGGGGTTTTTGAGGGTATAGAATCGAGATATAGAATTCAGATTAAAAGTTATGCTAGAAAGGTTAGAAAGGTACCTGTATACGTTCAAGACTTATATCAGCTTGTGAGAAGCAGATTTAATGAACCAATAATAGTATTTGAGCCTGAAGGCGACTACATAGCTCATAAAAGGAAGGAACTTAAAGAAATGCTTTTTAATAGAAAAATTAAACGAATAAACATACTTGTAGGATCAAGAGAAGGTATACCATCGGGCCTATATAGATTTGCAGATTTGGTGCTTGATATATGTCCAGGGGTAACTATTTCAACAGACTATGCAGCAGCCTCTGCAATTATGGCCATTCTTACAGTTATAGGTGACAGTGAGGTGTAAAAACTCAATGCAGGCGGTAATTTTAGCAGCAGGTAAGGGAGAGAGATTAGAACCATTCACATATACTAAACCTAAGTCACTAATTCCCATACTAGACAGGCCGTTAATAGACTATATACTCGAAAATCTCAAACTCTTAGGTATAAAGGAAGTAATAATGGTTGTTTCACACTTAAAAGATAAGATAAAAGAGTACTTAGGACAAGGAGAAAGGTATAACATAAAAATACATTATGTTACGCAAGAACAACCCTTGGGCACCGGACATGCACTTAAGGTGGTAAAAGAGTATGTTAAACCACCATTTCTACTATACTATGGGGATATAATAGTATCTTCACAGTACTTATCCAACATTCTAGCACTCAAAGAGAAAGGCCACTTAGTTATGGCTGCTGTTAAAACAGACAGGCCATGGGACTATGGTGTCCTTAATATTAAAGATGACATGGTTCTTGACATAGTTGAGAAACCTGAAAAGGGCAAAGAACCCTCAAACTTAATTAATGCTGGAGTATATATGGTGACCGATGTATTATTAGAGTATGTTGATAAAATATCTTTGTCCCCTAGAGGAGAGTATGAATTAACAGATGCGATAAAAATGATGATCAAAGATGGGTATAAAGTATTATTCACTGAAATCCCACGTAATGAGTGGTTTGAGTTAGGAAAAGTATGGGATATTCTTGAAATAAACAAGATTTTCCTCACACGTTTATTACGGTCAAGTAAAGATAGTGTAATTAAGGGTGAAGCGAGTGATAAAGCGACGATAAAGGGACCGGTATACATTAGTGAGGGAGCAAAGATATTGAGTGGTGTTTACATTGAAGGACCTGTCTTCGTAGGTAAGGATGCGAAAATAGGCCCCAACTCTTATATAAGGCCTTATAGTGTTATTGGTAGGAAAAGTAGGATAGGAAACGCATGTGAGGTAAAGGCAAGCGTTATAATGGATAATGCGCATGCAGCACATTTAAGCTATATAGGTGATAGTGTAATCGGGAGTTATGCAAACCTAGGAGCTGGTACAATAACAGCTAACCTCAGATTTGATGATAAAACAGTTAAAGTTACACTTAAAGGTAAGAGGGTTGATAGTGGGAGAAGAAAACTAGGTGCTCTTATAGGAGATTACGTTAAGACAGGTATAAATGTATCATTAATGCCGGGCGTAAAGGTAGGAGCATATTCATGGATTGCCCCAGGAGCAATAGTATATGAGGATATTCCTCCAAAATCGTTTTACAAACAAGTTAGCTCAATATTTAAGATAGTACCTTTGCATATCTAATGTTGGCCTGTTGATTATCATGGTTAAAGAAGCGAATATTATAATAAAGAACCATAGAAGAATGGACTTGAAAGTAGCTATAGTATATCCTTCAGTTTATAGAGCTGCTATTTCAAGTCTTTCAACACACATGCTCTACTATTACTTAAACTCTCTAGAGTTCGTTGTTGCAGAAAGAGTAGTAATGGATGTAAGTAGGAAAGGAGGCACCTACATTACCTTAGAAAGTGGTTTACCTCTGAAAAGATTTGACATAATATTATTTAGTGTTCACTATGAATTAGACTACGTGAATATTATTGATATTCTATATCACTCAAAAATACAGATATTATCGAGTAAAAGAGGGAAAAGTGATCCTATCATAATAGTTGGTGGCCCCTCAGTTACAGCTAATCCGGAGCCTATAGCTGACTTTGCTGATGTAGTGGTAATTGGTGAAATGGAACCAGCATTAGAAACGATCGTTAACGAGTATTGTGGGGCACTTTCAAGAAAAGACTTTATAGATAGACTTGTAAGCAAGGAAGGTATGTATATACCGGCTTATGGCAGGCATAAGGTAAGAAAGGCATGGGTTAAGGATGGGTCCTTAAAAAATGCGTTTACACCAATAGAGGAGATTCAACCCCTGGAGGAAAAATATTATCCCATATACGGTAGAGCCTACTTAATAGAGATTTCTAGAGGGTGTGGGTTTGGATGTAGATTCTGTTTACTTGATCATATTTCCAGACCTCCACGATACAAAGATTACAATATTATCGTGGACTCCATAAGTAAAGGTATTGAGGTAAATAAAGTCCGCAAAGTAGTACTAGTGGCTTCATCTCCTTTAAGTCATCCTAAAGCTAGAGATCTTTTACAGTTTTTAGTAAATGATTTAGCTGTCGAATTATCCTTACCATCTTTAAGAGCTGATACGTTAAATGAGGAAAAACTACATTTGATACATCAAGGCAAACAGAGAACATTAACGCTAGCACCCGAAGTAGCCACAGATACGCTAAGGAGAGCTATAAACAAGAAGATTTCGAATACATACTTCTTTAAAATAGCTAAGACGGCATGGGATATAGGTTTTAGGAAACTTAAACTTTACTTTTTATTTAACATTCCAGGTGAAACCAGAGACGACCTAGATGCTATATCGCAAATGGTAAGTGAGTTAACCAAACTTGGATACAATTATAGTGGTGCATTACATATATCACTAAATCCGCTCATCCCTAAAGCACAAACGCCTCTTCAGTGGATGACAATACCCACTCTTGAGGATTTACGTAGAAAAAGTAAGTACTTAAAGGATAAACTACGTTCAAGTATTGTGAGACTCGATGTACTGGATCCTAAGTGGTCTCTCATACAGGCAATACTGTCTTTAAGTGGAAGAGGTGCATCAAGACTTATAGTAAAATGGTTTGAATATGGTAAAGGATTGAGTGGCTGGAGTAAAGCTATCAGAGATGAAGCCCTCATAGTTAAGGATATTAGAGATAGAAAGCCCTATGACCCCCTACCATGGGACCATATAGATTTAGGTTTAGGTAGGGACTATCTTAAAATAGAGTGGGAGCTATATTGTAAGCGGGAATGGTCTCCACCATGCTTTACAGGCTGCTCAAGATGCAGACTATGTGAAGAGATGGAATAAGCATGCAGAGGAGAAGAAGAACTATAGAAATGGATATCGAAGAGTTTAGAAAGAATTTTCCAAATTTAGCAAAAGAAATGCTAGATGAAAAAGAGGTTAAAATGAAAGTATACTTTAAGAAATGTAAGAAGCGCGACGATCCTTGGAAAGGGTATAATCCAACAGTCATAGACTTCATTCGTAGAGCAAGAACAGAAGATGAAGCTCTAGAGGTTATAAACTTCATGGAGAAAAGAGGAGAGATATCTAAAGAGTACGCTGAGCAACTTAGAAAACAATTAAAAGAGAAGGGATTAAGATCATTCGGCAGTTATAAGGAGCCAGGCTATTACTTTAAGAAAGCTGGTATAGTTTAGGTCACTTTCTAGCCTTAGCTGCAACAATTTTTACGATATCATTATCCTTTAGAATGTAGTCCTCACCTAGTCTTCTTTTAGTTCTAGCGTCAATGGCGTAGAGAAAGGTTTTACCAAGGTCAGTATGTATTTTATAGGCGAACTCTCTAACTGTTGTACCTCTTTTAACTAAAAATGCATCAGGTAACACTCTGCCTTCATGGTCAGTAAGTTTGTTATGATCTTCAACAGGATACACTACTATCATGTCAAGTAGTTTGAAGAATGCATCATTAATTGTTTGTTGAACTCCCGTAGATCCCCAGACTTTGAGTACTCTCTCTTCAATATACTTTAGTGCTCTAAGTTGCTCACTAGTTAGTTGCTCTTTCTTCACAATCTCAAATGAGGAATCACCTGGAGTATACTTTATCAAACCCTTAGTTGCAGCTTTTCTAAGCGCTAATTCTGATAAAGCTGATACAGGAACCATTATGTGATCTTTTAACTCCCTCTGTAATTTCTTGATGTTATCAATAGCCTCGGGTATGTCGGCTTTATTTGCTGCAACTATCATGGGCTTTGCTGTCTTCCTAATCTCACTAGCAAGAAGTTGTAGTTCTTCATCTCTAATACTACTCGCCTTGACATTATCTAGACCTGTCTTTTTAAGTGCCTTAATTATAGCAAGGCGGTCTATAGACAGGCCAGCTAGTCTATCAGCTATGGCTTCTTCTAATTTTTTCATACCACTATCTACTTGTCTAGTAAGTTTCTGCCAATCCTTCTTTAATATTTGATACAGCCATATGTCTACCTCTCTTTCAATGTTCAAAACGTCCTCTAATGGATCATGTGTTCCTGGAGGTACAGGTCTACCTTCATCATCTGTTCCACCAGATGCATCAATAACATGTATTAGGGCATCGGCTTGTCTAAGGTCGTCCAAGAATTTATTTCCTAAGCCTCTACCCTTATGGGCTCCCGGAATGAGACCAGCTACATCAACAAGTTTTACAGGTATAAATCGTTCACCATTAATGCAAAGTGAATTTCTCGGATTATCCTTTACACCTAGTTCTCTACAGACACACTTCTTCCTCAAATAGGCTATACCAATATTAGGCTCTATAGTAGTAAATGGTCTATTTGAGATTTCAACATGAAGTAAAGTGGCGGCAGCGAAGAAGGTACTTTTCCCCACATTAGTCTTCCCTATTACGCCAACGAGTGGAGGCATTTCAGGCACCACACTATATAGTTAGTTAGAAATAATTATATCTTGTAGTATAAAAACTAGTAACAGAGGGATTGATTATGAGTAGTATTAAGGTTTTAATATCAGACCCCATAAGCAAGAAGGCCATAGATTTCTTAAGGAGCAAAGGATTACAAGTTGATGAAAAGCCGGATATATCCCATGAAGAATTAAGGCAAACCATAGAACCATATCACGTGCTCATAGTTAGAAGTAGGACAAAAGTAACTAAAGACATAATTGATGCTGGAAAGAACCTAAAGATAATCGCTAGAGCAGGTGTAGGACTAGACAACATTGACGTCGAATACGCTAAGAGTAAAGGCATAACTATACTCAATGCTCCAGAAGCTCCAACAATAGCAGTAGCAGAGTTAACTATGGGACTTATTTTAACTATAGCAAGAGGCATTTGTTTAGGAAATCAAGCATTAAAAGAGGGTAAATGGATAAAGAAACAACTAGTAGGATTTGAACTCTATGGAAAAACCCTTGGAATAATAGGGTTTGGTAGAATAGGTAAAGAAGTGACTAAAAGAGCAAAAGCATTTGGTATGCGAGTATTAGCGTATTCCAAAGGTGACATCAGTCAAGAAGCTAGTGAGCTTGGTGCAGAAGTTGCAAAAGATCTTACCGACTTACTTAGAAATTCAGATATTATATCACTTCATGTCCCATTAACCCCAGAAACCTACCATATGATTAGTGAGAAAGAATTTAACATTATGAAAGACGGCGTAGTCATAATTAATACTGCTAGAGGAGCTGTAATAGACGGAAAAGCCCTCCTAAAAGCTCTAAATACAGGAAAAGTCTATGCCGCTGGACTAGACGTCTATGAGCATGAGCCGCCACAAGAAGATTGGGAATGGGAGCTAGTAAGACACCCAAGAGTTATAGCGGTACCCCATATCGGAGCGCAAACAAAAGAAGCTCAAGAGAAGGCAGGACTTATAATAGCAGAAAAGATACTAAAGACTCTAGGCATTGAATAATTTGGTACATTCCCATAGAGTGATTATCCACCACTCTTCATGGTAATTAAGTTAAGTAGGAAAATGATATATATAGCTGGATTTAATGTAGACTAGAACAAAGTGAGAAGAATAAACAAAGGTGCAATAAAGAATGTCGATGTATAAGTATTTACAGCAGCTATGGAAAAGACCTTATGATGGAGAGTTTGGTAAAATACTCAAACTCAAGCTGATAAAGTGGCGTAGAGAGCCCTCTATAGTCAGAGTAGAGAAGCCAACAAGACTAGATAGAGCTAGATCACTAGGCTATAAGGCTAAACAAGGTATAATAGTTGTTAGAGTTAGAGTGAGAAAGGGAGCATTAAGAAAGCCTAGACCAAATAAGGGTAGAAGACCGAAGAGAATGGGTGTATACGGGCACTCACCAAGAAAGAGCTTGAGATTAATAGCTGAGGAAAGAGCAGCAAGAAAATATCCAAACCTTGAAGTATTAAACAGCTACTATGTAGGTGAGGACGGAAGATACAAATGGTTTGAAGTAATACTTGTCGACCCCCATCACCCAGTTATAAAGAGAGATCCAAACCTAAACTGGATAACAAACAAGGCCAATAGAGGAAGGGTCTTCAGAGGATTAACATCAGCAGGAAAGAAGATGAGAGGGTTAAGAAAGAGTAGAGGACTAAAAGGAACACACAAGTACAAGTGGAAGAAGAAACAGAAAGAAAGAAAACTAAAGAAACGACACGAAGCATCAAGAGGAGCACGTGTAATAAAACCGGAAGAATAGCTCTAATCCATGTACTTAAACCTTTTAACTATCTTCTACCAGTTGAATACTATGGGTAATTTTTAATGAAAACTACCGTTAGAGTAAGGGAAATAAGCTTTACTGTAACAGTTCACGCAACCGAAGATAAAGAGAAAGTAACCAAAGCCCTTTTAGAACTTATACCTGAAGAGTTAAGAAAAAGAGTTAGCATTACTGAAACAACATACAAAGGTTACTACGGTAATCCTATAATACTCCTATCGACTGCAATTAAAGGTAGATATGTAATTGATGTTCTAAAATATATTACTAGAAAAATGGATGATATAAGTAAGAAAATACTTAATGCAACGCTTGATTTAAGAATCGACCCAGCCCATAGATTACACCTCAGATTCAATAAACAAGATGCATATCGAGGTAAACTCACATTATACGATGGTGATGATATAATAAAAGTCGTTATATCATTCAAGTTTAAAGAGGGATTAGAAGAGTTAAGAAAGTATTTAAAGTCCATCGGGCTGTTACCTAATGCTTAATCAAGGCTTCATAGACCTACATATAAAATTTAATAGCGATGTAGAAGAGAGTGAACTTATTAAAATACTTCAAGAAATATTTCGACTAAACTACACCAGTATTGCAATATCATATAACATTAGTGAGGAAATAACAGAAGCAAATCAACTAAGAAAATACTTCGACACCATTAAATCGGTTAGGGGAAAGCTTGTCGAAAACAAGCTAGCCGTTAAAGTCTATTGCAGGTTAAATGTAATTAGCAATAACGCTAGCTTCATAAAAAAGATGCTTAGAAAGTATAGAAGAATATTTGATATTATAGGCGTTAATCCATGTAGCTCCTTAAGTACTGCTCGATTCGCTGCTAGA
This sequence comes from uncultured Desulfurococcales archaeon, assembly GCA_964611985.1. GTDB lineage: Archaea > Thermoproteota > Thermoprotei_A > CAZTBM01 > SZUA-1508 > SZUA-1508. The sequence continues at coordinate 39,755 of CAZTBM010000003.1, forward strand.
GATAGACGAGTTGATATGATATTCTTTAGTTCCAGGTATCTTCTGAAATTTTTTGATGAAACACAGGCTAAGATTATGAGCTCCACGGGTGTATTCTTAGAAATACCATTCAACATCATGTTTAGAGGTAGGAATATCGCTTTATCCTTTAAAGCTATAAGAAAAGCTATAGCCATAGCGAAAAGATATAATGTACCTATGGTTCTATCGTCAGCCTCTTACTCCTTGTTTAATCTAATCTCTCCTCTACAGCTTACTTCACTCTTAACAACCTTAGGATTGAATTCTGAAGAGGCCATGCTATGTATTACTGCTAATCCGAAATTCATAATTGAGAGGAACAGACATAGGAAAAGTAGGGATCATGTAGCTCCAGGAGTTGATATTATTAGAGGTGCCCCATAAAGTATGCGATTTAAAGAAATAAAAGAAATAGTTATGATAAATTTAATAATGGCTTTAATAACATTCATTGTTTTAGTATACCTAGTGTTAAATGGATTCATCTTAGAGGCTTTAATTCCGCTAGTTCTTCTCATAATTATAATCTTGAACTATAATATAATGAAAACTTACATGAAACTGAAAAGTATAACATTAACGCTCGCTAAAATTGTCACACAAAGAGCTAAGACTAAAGAACTCCTTCGTAAGCCAAGAAGACGTTATTTAGTGTTTAGAGTATTATCCGAAAAAGAACTTGATGAAGAAACATTCAAAAAAGCGATAATGACCGGGTTTAGAGAGATAGTAGGTGATCTAGGCTTAAGCCAGACAGATATAAGATTAATACTATATGAATCTAAATCAGGTTGTGGAATCCTAAGATTCAATCATACATACAAAGATCTTGTTCTCTTATGCCTCGCCTTAATAAGGAATATTAATGATATCAAGGTAGCTATAATACCATATAAAACTACAGGTACAATAAAGCGTGCACAAGAAATACTTAAAAGCCTAACACTAGACTAACTATTCTTAGATGATGAGGTCGCTCCAGATAATCGACACCGGCAGATGAGAGGCTCGCGACGAGCTGATAAAGATAGACAAACCTAAATTACTAAAATTCACTCTTGCTGAGACCCGTAAAAGGCGATGTAATAGCTGATCTGCAGGCTCAAACCAATATGGCCTAGCACCTCAATTTGAAGCCTTTACGGGCGGCAGAGGTATAAAATTAGGTGATGACATACACCCCGATACTGAATCTCATGAAGTGAAGGTAGGTTGCTGATTGTTGATACTTATTAATTAGCTGGCTTCTAATTTTAAAAGTATAGAGTATACTCATATTATGGGATGATGACTCCCTCGGTTAACTTGAAAGTATAAGATGTGATAGGGACTACCATCTGACCTTCCTACCTCTGGTTAAGTCTAGTTATACGTCATGTAAAGCGAGAATTATTATGAGCATTGGAGAAAATATTATAACTTACCCTTACAATACTAGGTCGAAGACTGAGAGTGAAAAGGGATAATCCTAGGTGTACTTGGATGTTTGCACCAACAGGTATGGGATATGACAGAGCGATAACAATATTTTCTCCAGATGGTAAACTCTATCAAGTTGAATACGCCTTTGAGGCTGTAAAGAGAGGTTGGACGACGCTAGGTGTGAGGTCTAACTCTGCAGTAGTATTAGCTGTTGAGAAGAGGCAGATAATGCCTCTACTTGACTTATTATCTATAGAGAAGATATTCAAAGTTGATGACCATATTTGCATGACGTTTGCTGGATTTGCAGCTGATGGCAGAATACTCATAGATTATGCAAGGCTCAGAGCTTTACAACATAGACTATTATATGACGAACCAATAGATGTAGAGGCATTAACTAAGAGAGTATGTGATGTAATACAAAGTTACACTCAGCATGCAGGCGTTAGACCATTCGGTGTAGCCTTATTAATAGCTGGTATAGACGACTATGGAACACACCTATTCATGACCGAGCCTAGTGGACAATACATGAGCTACTTCGCCATAGCAATAGGCTCAGGTGCGCAAGCAGCAAATGAGTATCTAGAGAAACACTATAGTAAAAATTTAACAGTTGATGAAACTATAATCTTAGCCCTTAGAGCACTTTCAACAGTTATGGAAGGTAAAATAAAACCAGAATTAATAGACATTGGAGTAATAGACGTAAAGACTAGAATGTTCAAGAAACTAACAATAGATGAAGTAAGAGGCTACTTATCTAAGGTAACAGGGCAAAGCTAAAGTATCCTCAAGTGCTATTTAAACGTAAGGTGATAAGGCAGTAAATAACTAAGGTATAATAAGTTTAGGTGAGTATTATTGCCCAAACAAGATTACGTCATAGCTAGACTTGAATCACATGGTCACACATTTGAAATCTTAGTTAAACCTGATTTAGCATTTAAGTTTAAAGAAGGTAAAAAGGTTAGCATGAGTGAGGTCTTAGTAGGCGATATTGTTTACAAGGATGCTAGAAAAGGATTAAAAGCTTCAGAAGAGGCTATGAGAAAAGTCTTCAGAACAACAGATATTTACAAAATAGCAGAAATTATCCTTAAAAGAGGAGAGATACAATTAACAGCTGATCAAAGAAGGGCACTAATTGAGGCTAAAAAGAAACAAATTATATCCTTTATCTCAAGAAACTGTATAGATCCTAAAACAGGATTACCTCATCCACCAAAGAGAATAGAATTAGCTATGGAACAAGCTAGAGTAGGCATAGATCCCTTCAAAGATGCTGAAGCACAGGCACTTCAAATCATCAAAGCTATAAGTCGTATCCTTCCAATAAAAATTGCTAAAGCTTACGTACAAGTTCTTATACCACCACAATACTCAGGAAGAGCCTACTCGGCGCTAATGGGATTTGGTGAGATTAAACGAACACAATGGAAGGGAGACGGATCGCTCATAATGGAGTTGGAAATCCCAGCAGGTTTACAGCAAGAACTAATTGATAAGGTTAACGCGTTAACCAAAGGCACGGGCGAAGTAAAAATATTATACAAAAAGTGAGGGATACTTATGCCTATATATGTTCAGAATAGAGAGCTTGTGACACCAGGTACGTTACTCGCTGAAAATGAAGATTTAAGACTAGAATCACCAACAGTATTTAAACATGGAAATAAAGTTTATTCGTCTACAATAGGTTTAGTTGACATATCAGACAAGAGAATAAACGTTATACCTTTAGAAGGCAAGTACATACCAAAAGTTGGCGATTTAGTCATAGGGTTAATCGAAGACTATGGTTTAACATACTGGATAGTTGATATTAAAGCTCCGTACAAAGCTATATTAAATGTAGGAGAGGTTTTAAATAAACCCTTCAACCCATTAAAAGAGAACATAAAGAACATATATGACATAGGCGACTATGTTCTAGCCAAGGTAATAGCCTTTGACAGAACTAAAGACCCAGCATTAACAACTAAACAAAAAGGCCTTGGAAAAATCACCAAAGGCAGAATCGTAGAGATAATACCATCGAGAGTTCCAAGAGTTATAGGTAAAAAGGCCTCCATGATAACTATGCTTAAAACTGAAACAAAATGTCAAATAACTGTAGGATTAAACGGTAGAATATGGATTATAGGTCCCTCACCTGAGTACGAGGAAATAGCCATATTAGCTATAAAGAAAATCGAGAATGAAGCACACACATCAGGCTTAACTGATAGAATTAGAGCTTTCATCCGTAAGGAGCTTGAGAAGAGAGAGTTAAAGGTGGTGGAAGGTGAGAGAAAAGCCTAAACTAATAGATGAAAATGGGAGAAGAATTGATGGAAGACGCCTTGATGAATTAAGACCTTTAAGAATGGAAGTTGGAGTATTAAAGAATGCTGATGGTTCAGCCTATGTGGAGTATGGTAATACTAAGGTTATAGTTGCAGTTTATGGACCTAGAGAAATACATCCTAAACATCTTACATTACCTGATAGAGCGATTATAAGATGCCGCTACCATATGACTTCATTTTCAACAACAGAGAGGAAATCACCAGCGCCCACAAGAAGAGAAATAGAGTTATCAAAAGTTATAAGAGAGGCGCTTGAAGGAGTCATATTCACGGAGCTATATCCTAGAACATCCATTGATATATTCATAGAGGTACTACAAGCTGATGGAGGAACACGTACTGCAGGTATAACTGCAGCATCATTAGCGCTTGCAGATGCAGGTATACCAATGAAAGATCTTGTGGCAGGTGTAGCTGTAGGTAAGATTGATGGAGTACTCGTATTAGACATTAATGAAGTGGAGGACGAGTTTGGTGAAGCGGACCTACCGGTGGCAATGATGCCCTCATTTAAGGAGATAACCCTATTGCAGATGAATGGTGTATTGAGTGAAGATGAATTTTGGGAAGCACTAAAACTTGCTGAGAAAGGGGTCATGGAGATCTATAAGGCACAGAAGGAAGCCCTCATGAATAAATATTCAAGAGTAAAAGTTGAGGTGGAGGAGTAAAATTGTCCATCACACCCACAAGTGGAAGAATCATACCCAGATTAAGAAAGGATACAATATTATCATTATTAGAAAAGAATACCAGACTTGATGGTAGAAGATTAGACGAATATCGTGAAGTAATTGTAGCTCCAGGAGTTATACCTAAAGCTGAAGGCTCAGCATTAGCAAAAATAGGCTCGACAACAGCCATTGCAGGAGTGAAAGTTGGCGTTGGAACACCGTTCCCAGATACCCCAGATGAAGGGGTCTTAACAGTTAATGTGGAATTCGTACCATTAGCTTCACCAACGTTAGAACCTGGACCTCCAGATGAAAACGCTATCGAGATAGCAAGAGTAATAGACAGGTGTCTTAGAGAAATTAGAGCAGTAGACATAGGTAAACTTGTGATTATACCTGGTGAAAAAGTATACATAATATGGCTTGATGTATACATACTAGACCATGATGGTAATGTACTTGATGCCTCAATGTTAGCCGGTATGGCTGCTCTACTTAATACTAAATTACCTAAAGTCGAGATTGATGAAAAGAAAAATGTTAAAATAGTTCGTGAAGAAACAACACCATTACCTGTAAACCATAAAGTAGTTACAGTAAGCATTGCGAAGATAGGAAGTAAGCTTATAGTTGATCCAAACTTAGACGAAGACGACATAATCGACGCTAAGATAACAATAGGTATATCAGATGATGGAAGAATAGTAGGTTTACAAAAAGCTGGCTCGGGAGTGCTCACCTATGATGACCTAAAGTTAGCTATGAAGTATGCTAAGGAGAATGCTGCAAAACTACTAAAAATACTTGAAGAGAAAAGTAACACTAAAGTCGATCTAGACGATGTACTAAAATCATATATAGAAGGGAAAATTTTAAAACATCAAGTAGTTTAATCTCCTAGACTCTGCACCCATAATAGTGATATGGGGGTATCCTAATGGCCAGAACAAAAGTAGTAAGAATAGCTGGCAGATATGGCGCTAGATATGGATCTACTTTAAGGAAGAAAGTTAGAGACATACTTGAAAAAAGATATGCTCCACATAAATGCCCATTCTGTGGAGTAAAGGGAAAAATAGTACGTATTAGTGTTGGTATATGGAAGTGCAAGAAGTGTAATACTGTATTTGCTGGAGGAGCATATGTACCAAAAACAGGGCTAGCACGATACCTGCCAAGTGTTATAATTAAGGAGTAAATGAGTTAAACATGTACTATGATATAGTTTTAACCACTTCTCATAACCCATCACCCAAGCTTAGAACATTTATTAAAGAATTGTACTTGACATTGCCGAGAAGCATTAGAGTTACACGAGGTAAACGAACTCTTACGACATTACTTCTTGAAGCACTAACATATAAGGCTAAGAGAGTAATTGTAGGTTCCGAGAAAAAGGGAAATCCAAGAGGACTTATAGTTTACTATGTAGATGAAGGCTTACATAAGTTAGTTAAAAAATACACAATTATATTCACTGGAGTGACGCTATGGAGGGAAATACCAAATGCAACAAGAGTATATAATCCAGAGAATATAGGAGTACGTACTTTAAGTGATGATAAGGATTCTCTTTACATTTCCGAAAAAATAGCTGACTCTTTTCTAGCGAAGATAATTTTAGATGAAGCCCATATAGATCAATATGATGTAATAATAGATATCTCTAGGAGTGGTAATATATTTCATCTCAAATTCATTAATCCATCCACTAAAAGACTTTGTGGGCCTGTAATTCGGGTGGTTAAGGTATTAGAACATGACTAAGCTAGAATCGAATATTGAAATTGAATTCGCAAATGAGAAGATAGCCCAGGCTGTTTATGAAGCAATAATACCTGAGATAAAGCGACCACCCTCGGGTAGAGCAGATGTTAAGATTAAACTTGTAGGTAATAAGATTATTTTAAATATTTCTACTACGACTATCTCCTCGCTAAGAGCCGCAATAAACTCTTATCTAAGATGGATCTATAGTATAAGTGAAACATGTAAAAACTTGGTGAAATAGCATGGCAGAGCAAATACCACCAGAATTACAGAACAAAATAATGCATCTTCAACAACTTCAGAACCAGTTAAACATGATTAGATTGCAAAAACAGTCCGCTGAACTGGAACTTAGAGAGGTAGAAAGAGTTTTAAAGGAAATACAGGATGTTCCTGCTAATGAAATATTATACAAAAGCCTCGGACACATTCTTGTGAAAACAACAAAAGAGAAGATAGAAAAAGAGCTTAATGAGAAGAAAGAGATATTAGAACTAAGACTTAAAGCTCTTGAAAGACAAGAAAAACATATTGAAGCACAATATGATGATTTGAGACGTAAAGTTACAGAGGAACTGACTAAGATTTACAGGGCAAAGCCAGCAGCTTAAAGCATAAAATGTCGTGAACCTAAAGATGAAGAGAAAGGATAGCGAAATCGAGAGAATAATTGACATTGGCTTAGACATTAAGAGTATAAATCTTGACATATTAAAAATCGTGCTTGACGAAGCAGAAAGAAGCATAAGAAAACATCTCATAAAAAGCGTAGGACTAGAATATCTAAGTGATGTATCAGTAGTATTAAAAGCTGAAGTAATCGATGATAAAGTTACATTCATTGTTGATGTATCTTTTTCTGCACCAAGAGTGCTCACATTAGATTACGAGAAAACCGTTGATGAAGCCATAGAGAAAGCTTTTGAAACCATTGAGAGGAGGCTAAGACTCCTTGGCAAAAGAGGTAATAAAGGAGAACAAGAATGATGTAAAGGAGTTCATAGACAGACTACTGGACTCACATATATCATTGGCTATCGTAACGACACACAGAAATGCTGATCCCGATGCTGTCGCCTCGGTTTATGCTTTTAATCATCTTCTAAAGAAGATAAAGGGTAATGTAAGAATACTCAATGTACTTCCAGAAGGTCTTAGTGCTGTATCAAAAAGGCTCATTGAATATTTAAATGTTAGTTTGGAGCTCTTAGGACCAAGCGATATTAGTACTGATATACTAAAGAACGTAGATGCCATAATAGTTCTTGATACATGTTCATCAGAGCAACTTGGACCTCTAAAGGATATACTGAAGGAAAGGTATAGACAAGTAAGAATATTTGTAATAGATCATCATTTTGCTCATAAAGATCTGGCTGAATTAGCTTATGCAATATTAATACTCAAGGATGCTCGTGCTACAGCAGAAATAATTTACACTCTATATGATTATCTCAATATTCAACCTACAGAGGATGCTGCTAATTTACTACTAGCTGGAATAGTATATGATACTCGACATTTCATACTGGCACGAGCTGAAACGTTCAATGTAGTTGCCTCTTTAATAAAATATGGAGCAAAATATACCACAGTTCTAAAGGCTCTTCAGTCTAAAATGGAGACTCCAGAGAAAATAGCAAGACTTAAAGCAGCACAACGTATGCAAATACATAGAATTGATAAATGGATTATAGTTACGACACATGTAGGCGCTTATGAAGCAAGTGCAGCTAGAGCTCTACTTGACCTAGGGGCAGATGTTGCATTTGTAGCTTCAGAAGACAAGGGTGAAGTTAGAGTTTCTGTAAGAGCAAGAGACGAGTTCTATAGGGAAACAGGAATTCATTTAGGAAGAGACATTATGAAACCTCTTGGTGAATTTCTACATGGGGGAGGAGGGGGGCATGAAACAGCTGCAGCAGCTTCAGGTCGTGGCTCAGCCGAATTAGCGTTAATCAAGTGTATAGAGTTATTAAAAGATTTAATAAGGAAGACTAAAGAGAAGGGAAAAGAAGAGGAAAAGAAGGTATGACTGAGGCAATCAAAGTAGAGAATTTAACATTTTACTATGAGGGTGAGAGCGAGCCTGCCCTTAAAAATGTAAATTTAACCATTAATGAAGGCGAATACGTGGTTATAACTGGTCCCTCAGGTAGTGGTAAATCAACACTTTGTAGAACTTTCAATGGGTTAATACCACACTTCTATAAAGGTAAAATGATTGGCGAGGTCTACGTTAAAGGGTTACGTGTAAGAGATCACCCCGTTAAAGAACTCTCCAAAGTTGTTGGTATGGTTTTTCAGGAACCAGAAAACCAAATCCTAACATTAACTGTTGAACAAGAGATCGCTTTTGGTTTAGAAAACTTGGGCTACCCACCTGATATAATAAGGGATAAAGTTGATGAAGTTCTAAATATAATGGGCATTAGTCATTTAAAAGATAAAGTTACCTTTGAATTATCTGGAGGTGAACTACAAAAAGTTGCAGTAGCAGCAATCTTAGCTATGAACCCCGATATCTTAGTTTTTGATGAACCAACATCAAATATGGATCCTCAGAGTGCACTAGACTTCTTGAAATATACTGTCAAAATCAACAAAGAATACAAAAAGACCATCATAATAACTGAGCATAGACTAGATTATATCATACCCTATGCTTCTAAAATTATAGTCCTTAATGAAGGTGAGATAGTAGCCTTAGGTGACCCTAGAAAAGTCTTAATAGAGAACACTCTTGAACACATTGGAGTATCAGTACCTCAGATTCCGTTCCTTTTTAAGAAGCTTAGAGATGAGATTCCTTGTCGTGAAGCTCCTTTAACCATAGATGAGGCTTTAGAGTTGTTGGTGGAGAGGCTTGCAGGACATAGCTATAGAAGTTCATAATCTCTGGTTTAAGTATAAATATTCGAATGAGTGGGTTCTAAAGAACATAAATATAACTATACGTAAAGGCGAAAGTATAGTTATTCTTGGCGAAAATGGTTCAGGAAAAACTACTTTAATAAAACACTTCAATGGCCTATTGAAACCATCTAGGGGTTCAGTAAAGGTATTAGGAATAGACACTCGACAAGCAAGTGTAGCTCAGCTCTCTAGAAAAGTAGGAATAGTATTCCAGAACCCCTTTCATCAGTTTTTCTCAGAGACAGTATGGGATGAAGTAGCCTTTGCCCTTTACAACTTTGGTTACACTGAGAAGGAGATTAAGGATAGAGTAGAGGGGACTCTAAAGCTATTAGGACTCTATAAGTACAAGAATAAATCACCATTTACTCTAAGTGGAGGGGAGATGAGAAGATTAGCTTTAGCCTCAATACTAGTTTATGATCCTGAAATAATAGTATTAGATGAACCAACAGTAGGCCAAGACGCAAGAAATAAACAGAAGCTAGCAGAACTCATAAAGCTAATGGTGGATATGAAGAAAACAGTAATAGTAGTAACACATGATATTGAGTTTGCAATAGAAAATTTCCCACGTGTAATAGTATTGAGCAAAGGTGAAGTTATAGCTGATGGGCCACCTAATCAAATAATATATGATGATATTATCGTTAAGAAATCTAGAATAATAAGGCCCCCTATAATCTCCCTACTGTTAAGGTTAAGAGAAGTATGCAACGTGAGCATTGATTATTCAAAAGTAAAGTTCGAGGATATAGCAAACTATATTAAAGGTTTAGCTGGAGGTGGCTGAGTCATATCTTTCGCAAATAGATTATACCTAGCGTTCATATATAGGAAGGAGGATAAATTACTCTTCAAGCTGGATCCAAGATCGAAACTCATATCATTAATATTATTCACATTGCTCATTACACTTCTTTCTTCACCTTTAAGCTTAACATTATATCTCCTAGTAGTCCTTTCAATGTCATACTTTTTTGCTAACTTTAGAAGATGTTTGGAAGCAGTTTTAGCATTAAAGTACTTCTTCATATTATTATTCATTATTATTTATGTTTACACGTCCTATCCTGAGCTACTGTTTAATATTGAAGGTTTAACTTATGCATACATTGCAACCTTAAGATTTATTGTATTAATTTTACTGTTTTCACTTTTCATCTCGACTACAAATCTCATGGACCTAACTTACACATTAACTAAAATGGGTTTACCTTATGAGGTAGCTTTTACATTAACTCTTTCTATAAGGTTTGTGCCAACTATTGCTAGAGATATACAATCAATATATGATGCCCAAAGATCACGAGGTCTAGAACTAGAGAAAGGTAACATATTCAAAAGAATTAGAAATTTAACAGCTATTTTGATACCAGCATTTACCACTACACTACTTAGAGTAGATAGAGTGGCAGAGGCGTTAGAAAGCAGAGCCTTTGGTGCAGTAAAGAATAGAACATACCTCTACCAAACACGGATATCTCGACTAGATATCTTATTCTTAGCTATCACGATAATCATCGTGCTTTGCCTCTATTATTTAAATAGTATTGTCCAGTTTCTTCTTTTCTAGGATATACTTTACTATGGGCAGAGATTTAAGTTCATGCTTGAGTATTTCTGGTATTATTCCCCTTGGCCGCTTCTCCCTTTCTATAACGTTCATTACTCTTGTAGGTGTAACTATAGTATCGACAGGGACATCATGAACAGACTTCTTTAATGGTTTATTCAACACTTGAATGTCATGGACTATTGTTATTATTGGAATATCCTCCCTTATTCGATCACTTTCTAAGAGTATGGCATATTCAAGATCACTATATCCTCCACCTTTACCTAGTCTAACACCATTAATTCTAGATACAACTACGGAGCCGACGATAAAGAGGTCTATTTCAGGTATATTCCATGGATTTTCTGTTACTTTACCATACTTAAAAGCCCCTCTAATGGTTGATGCTTCATCTACCACCGACTTATGAATAATGTTTCCACGTAAAATAATAAAGCCCCTTCTTAGTCTAGGTGTAGGCATGACTATAGTTTTACCCTTTAGTAAGAGAATTCGCCTAATCTCCTTTAATGGAGAATCAGGATCTACCTTTACTACATTGGCTTCCTTTACTACATCCATCATTGAGGCTCTAATGCAAGCCCTTTCAACACCATGAAAGTTTGGTATTCTACCGTAAACTGGTCTAGGAAACCTGGCAATACCTTTACTCTCAAGAGCATACCATATCCTCTTTCTTAACTCGCTCTTCCAATCATTATTTACCAAGGCATACCAACCACAGATAATTATAAGTATGAATAGGATAGTTTATATCCCCGGACGCTATTTAGAAAAACCAACGGTGAAAGTAATAAAAGTTAACGGTGTAATCCCATGGTCAAATATAAGATGGTTAAGGACATAATCAAGATAATGAATAACCTAGAGCAGGTTAGAAACATAGGTATAATAGCACACGTAGACCACGGTAAAACGACTACCTCAGATCACCTTCTAATGGCAGCCGGTATTATATCACCTAAAGTTGCAGGTGAAGCTCTAGCCCTAGACTACCTAGATGTAGAGCAGCGTAGAGGTATTACCGTCAAGTCTGCAAACATAAGCCTCTACCACGAGTATGAAGGTAAACCCTACGTAATTAACCTTATTGACACACCTGGCCACGTTGACTTCTCAGGTAAAGTAACACGTGCTCTAAGAGTGCTTGATGGCGCATTGGTAATAGTTGATGCTGTAGAAGGTGTAATGACACAGACAGAGACAGTACTAAGACAAGCATTAGAAGAGAGAGTTAGACCATTACTGTACATTAACAAAGTTGACCGATTAATTAAGGAGTTAAGGCTTACACCAAGTGAAATGCAACAGAGACTAATTCAGATAATCAAGGAGATTAACGGATTAATAGACTTGTATGCTGAACCCCAATTTAGAGATAAATGGAAACTTGATCCAGCTAAAGGTATGGTAGCATTCGGTTCAGCAAAGGATAAGTGGGGCTTTACGGTACCCTACGCTCAAAAGAAAGGTATAAAGTTTAGTGACGTCTATGAAGCCTATAAGAGAGGGCCTGAAGGCGTTGCAGAACTAGCTAAAGTCGCCCCGCTTCATGAAACACTACTAGACATGATAGTTAAGTTCGTACCGAACCCACTCGTAGCCCAGAAATATCGAATACCTAAGATCTGGAGAGGAGACATAAACTCAGAAATAGGTAAGGCAATGCTAGAGTGTGATCCTGACGGACCTACAGTACTTTTCATAAATAACGTTAATATAGATCCACATGCAGGACTCGTAGCTACTGGTAGAATATTCTCTGGAGTTGTAGAGGATGGAAGAGAGCTATGGTTAATACAAGCCAGAGCTCCCGGAAAGGTATTACAAACAAGCATCTACATGGGTCCATATAGAGAAGTCGTTGATAAAGTGCCTGCAGGAAACATAGTAGCAGTCTTAGGATTGGAAAAGGCTAGAGCAGGAGAAACCGCAGTAACACCAGAATATAAGGATGTAATGGCACCATTCGAGAAGCTAAGATACATTTCAGAGCCTGTAGTAACTATAGCCGTAGAACCGAAGAATAGTAGAGATTTAACTAAACTAATAGACATACTCCGTAAGATGAGTATTGAAGACCCCAACTTAGTCGTCAAGATAAATGAGGAGACTGGAGAATATCTAATCTCAGGTATGGGTCACCTACATCTAGAAATAGCATTAACGCTAATGAAGGAGAATTACGGTCTTGAAGTAATAACGTCACCACCCATAATAGTCTATAGAGAGAGCGTCAGAACATCATCAAAAGTGTTTGAAGGTAAATCACCAAACAAACATAACAAAGTATATATCAGCGTTGAACCATTAGATGAGACGAGTATTAAGCTAATACAGGAAGGTGTAATCACCGAAGATCAGGATAGAAGGGAGAGAGCTAAAATACTAAGAGAGCAAGCAGGATGGGACACTGATGAAGCAAGAAACATATGGGCCATCGACGAGAGAATCAACGTATTCATAGACCTTACTAAAGGTGTACAACACTTACGTGAAGTAAAGGAAACAATAATTGGTGGATTCAGATTAGCTATGAGCGAGGGACCATTAGCTCATGAACCTGTTAGAGGCCTAAAGGTAATACTCCATGATGCAGTAATACATGAAGACCCAGCCCATAGAGGTCCCGCACAAATATATCCGGCAGTTAGAAACGCTATATTCGCTGGAATGTTAACAGCAAAACCAACACTACTAGAGCCAATACAGAAAATAGACATTAGAACGCCAATGGAATACATGGGTGACGTAACAAGAGTTATAACACAAAGAAGAGGAAGGATACTAAACGTTATACATCAAGGACCGATAGTCCGAGTTATAGGTGAGATACCAGTGGCCGAGAGCCGAGATCTAGCATCAGTACTAAGAAGCGTGTCAGCTGGAAGAGCCTTCTGGGGTACAGAGTTTAGTAGATGGGCACCAGTACCAGACAGCCTACTGCCAGAAGTGATAAGAAAGATTAGAGAAAGAAAGGGCTTACCACCAGAGCCTCCAAGAGCAGAAGACTTTATTGGATTCTAATCCTAAATAACCACTTTCACCCTAATGGGGTGTTGCGTATTTAGCGAAGAGAGATTAAAAATTGACAGACGACATTTAAAGAAAATAATAAGTGAATTGTCAAAGTGGAAAGCCCCAGCAACCATACTTTTGAGCCTATACATTCCGCCAGGGCGTAATATAGGCGACGTAGTAAATCTACTAAGACAAGAGCTCGCGATAACAGACAACATAAAATTAAAGAGAACACGAGATGCTGTTCAGAGAGCACTATCTGCAGCAATGGACAGATTATCAATGATCCGAAAGAACCCTGAGAACGGTCTAGTAGTATTTTCAGGAGTGAATGTCGAAACAGGAGACTTCATATGCTTAATATTCAGCCCACCAGACCCTGTGCCAGTATACTTCTATAGAACAGACAAGGAATTCCACCTTGAATTCTTAAAGGACATGGTTGAAGAATCACAAGTATACGGGATAATACTAATAGAGAGAGACCAAGCAACAATAGGAATGCTTAGAGGCTCTAGACTAATAGTACTAGATGAAATCGAGGACTACATCCCCGGAAAACACCATAAGGGAGGTCAAAGCCAGAGAAGATTCGATAGGATAATAGAGCAACTTGTAGAAAACTTTTACAAAAAGGTAGCTGAAAGAGCTAAAGAACATTTCATACAGTTTCTTAACGAAGGAAAGCTAGCAGGTATACTCATAGGTGGACCAGGATACGCTAAATACGACTTCTTCGAAGGAAAATACTTAGACTATAGACTACAATCCAAGGTACTAACACCATTATATGATACATCATACCAAGGTGAGGCAGGATTAAGAGAACTAGTAATGAAAGCACATGAAAGATTAAAGAACCAGAGGTACGTGGGTGCATTAAAGGCTATTGAGGAGTTTAAGCTACACCTAGTTAAAGATGACGGACTGGCAATATACGGTGATGAAGATGTGAAGAATGCCCTACGTCAAGGACTCCTTAAGACAATAATAGTTCATGAGGATAGAAAAGACGTCGACCAACTAATAGAAGAGGCTAAAAACTATGGAACACAATGTCATGTAATAACTGACGAAATACCTGAAGGCGAATGGATAAAGAAGACGTTTAACGGTCTTGTAGGTATACTTAGGTATAGAATTCAATTATAAACTTAGATCTGAAATTTTCCTCTAATGAAATACATAAAAACTGGTGAAAACATTATCCTTTAATTTAAAAACTATAATTGAAAACATTTTTATAACTGATTACTATGTAAATAGCTAACAGATGTATCTTATAGGAGGCTTAAATGAAAATGAGTAAAGATCAAATCATAGGTTTATTACTCCTAATAGGTTCGATCATAGTAATAATAGTATATGGATGGATAATGTTCTTTGTTGAGGCTTGGAGCTTATTACTATTAAAGCTTACAGCATTTATTGGTGTAGCTGCAGTATTAGGTATACTAGCATGGATCGGGTACACTTTAGCAACTACACCTCCACCTAAACCGATAGAGGAGATAGAGAAAGAACTAGAGAAAGAGCTTAAAGAACTAGAAGCCTCCATGAAGTCTGAAGAGAAGAAGGGAGAAGAAAAGAAAGAAGAGAAAAAAGAAGAAGCTAGCAAAGCAGAGGAGAAGAAGTAAGCAAAGATAACTAAATTAGATAATAGTAGATAAAATAAATAACTACACATTAGAGTAATATTTGCAAATATAATTCTATACCTAGCTACCACTAAAGGAGAACTATACATAACACTTTTTACTCATTACCTGTACTTTATAGCTTATAGGGACAGAGGTAATGGAATTAATAGCATTCCTACTAATACTCATAATAAGTTTAACGATAGTAGATATTGCACTATCATTTATGGCTTACATATTACACAAAGCGCCATTAAACTTTGCCCTAATAAGGGAGTTATCCCTCTTTAAGTTAATTTCAAGCGTAGTATACGTCATGGTTTCGTGGACAGCTTTTACCTTTGGAGGCAGAAGGGTAAAAGAAGTAGTCCTCATTATAAGTTTCTTAATATGCTTATTCCTTGTAGGCATGGTTTGGCTTAATGTAATCTCTCTATACTTTACTTAGGTTCCTTCAGCTAAATTTACGAAAATAGGAGTCTCATATGGGAGAGGAGTGGGTCAATACTTACAATAAAGTGATGAAATTCCTTAATAAGTACAATCGGAATAGGAAGTTTACATTCTCAGAGAGGCAGAAAAGAGTATTTGAGAAATTAATTGATGAACTTAAGAATGAATTCATCGACTATGTTTTGGACGGGGAGGTGAAGATAGCCTATCAATGGGTTGATATACTCTTAAAAACTATTGAAAACCTTAAGAGCACACTAAACATTAAGGGCGTTACTTTTCCCAAAGAGTTCAAGCGGTTTATTGAAGATCCTAAAAGCCATCTTAAGAGAAAGATATTCAATTACTTATATGACCTATTAAGGGACAAAATAACCATAGATGATTTTTCAAGAAGAGCTCAAGCTGCAATAACGACATCGTTTAGAACAAACTTACGTTCATTATATCAGTACTGGGTTTTTCTCACAATACTTAACATACTTGGAGAGAAAGGAGCTAAAATAGTATACCCTGAACATTTCTATGTGCCATTAGATAGAAGTGGTAAACAGAAGACAGGAACTATCCCCCCAAATACAGTTCTATTCATGGAGGGCCAGGGCTATCTTAGCTTTTTTATAGAAGCCCCTAGACCTATAGGATGGGAGGATACTGAGGACCTAAAAAGGTCATGGAGCTTCTATGTTGCATTAAGACCTGACATAATGGTTTATAGCGGTCTAATAATGAATATTATTGACTTAAACAATGAGCCACCAATACTAAGACCAGACATAATCATTGAATGCAAGGAACTCGATGACTGGTTTCTAAGGGTTCGTGATATGAGAGGCCAATTTGCAAAACCAATAACAGCTGAAGAGTGGCGTAGTAGGTGGATAGAAGGGTTGTGGGAAGGTCTAGCTGAAGCCATGGGGGTTCAGAGAGCTGAAGTCGAAAAGAGGATTAAAGAAAGGAAAAGTATACGTCTAAGGGAAGATAAAGTTGTAAAGCTATACAAGAAAGTATACAATCCTAAACTAATGTTTTTAATATCTAGGGCTAAAGTACCACAAGAGTTAAGGGAGGATATGGAAGCTGAAGGCATAATAGTTATTGATGATGTCAAATTTAATCATACAAAGTTAGGTAGCTTAGTTGAAGTAATCGGGAAAACATCTTCATTTTCAGGTGTAACATACCATTTACTACATCTTAGGTTACCTCGAGAACTATATAACGACATATTAGAATTATCAAGGGAATTACGGTTAATTATAGGGAGGGAAAACATATTTATTGAAGACATAGTGATACAAGCAATAAGGTATGCTTTAAGATATAAAAATGAGTTTAAAGAGAAACTAAAGGAATGGGTTGGGAATAATGGGAACAACGTATAATATAAATAGGCATCTTTTCTTTGCAGGTTTATTGCTAATAATTCTTGGAATAGTATTAACTATGATAATTCCCTTACTCTTGTTACCAAGTTTGACTAATAATACTCAAATAGAACACTCTGGAGTTGCAATAGTGATAATAGGACCTTTACCTATAATAGTATCTTGGGGCAGTTTAGGCCCCTACCTTTTAGTATTGGTAATAATAATTCTAATAGTGTTATTCCTTATGTTCTTAGTGTTAAAAATTCCAAGATGATGTACTATGATTTTACGAGATAAGAGGACATATTGGGGCATAATACCCGTAATTATAATAGCTTACCTTACATTTCAACTAGGATATAATGAGGCATTAGGATTTGATTGCTACATTAGCGATGAACAATGGTATGTCTCTGCAGCTAGAAACATGTTGAAGACAATGTTTCATGTAAACAATATTGCATGGTACCAGTATCCTCAAGCTGAAGGAATAGAATCCTACTTAAACCTTGAACATCCACCCCTCGGTAAATACATAATCATGTTAGCCATGATCACTTTAGGTGATAAGCCAATCTACTGGAGAATACCAAACTTAATAGAAGCCGCAATCATGATTATATTAGTTTACTTAATTGCACGTAAAATAACGAAATCAGAACTGCTAGCTTTGGTACCACCTCTCATACTATTCCTTGACCCTCTATTTAACAACATGAAGATCATAGCTATGCTAGATTTTCCTCAAGCATTCTTTACATTACTAGCCGTATTCTTTATGGTATATGATAAGCCACTACTAGCTAGTATTATGATAGGTTTAGCAAGCTCAATAAAACACAGTGGAGTATTTCTAATACCAGGTTATGCAGTATACCTATACTTTAAGCAAGATATTTCAAAAATAAGATCCCTAATTTACACATTCATTGTACCTTCCTTAGTCTTTACTATAGTGAACATTCCCGTAATAATATATCTTGGCGGAATAAAAGAATGGATTGATATACAGTTATGGGCTTTAAGCTGGCATGCAAGCTACAAGAACAATCCCTTTATTGTTCCTCCTTGGGGTTGGCTAATAAATCAAGAGCCCTTTGTTTTTTACTATTCACCTGAAGGAACACCTCTATTATCAGCTAAAACTAACCCATATCTATATCCGCTAATAATACCAACATTGATTATAGCATTGTTAATGTACAAGGAATGGTTTGATCTATTCAAAGTACATGTCATGCTCTGGAGTTATTATATAATGTACTACGTGTTATACGCTATTGGGGGAAGAAGTCAACTCTCATTCTACGCAATGCCAATGGCACCACTTGTATCCATAGTGGTACCTTTAACCTTAGTTAAAACAGTATTAGAGTATGAAAAGCTCTCAGAAAAATTAAGAAATCTTGTAAAAAGGCTTAAACGAAAACAAGAAGTAATTCCAGAAAGCCTAGTGACCTCTGAAAATACAAGTATTACAGAGAAGTCGAGACAGAATCATGAAGAATAAGATAAGGATATAGTGATGTAAGAATGGTAGCCGGGCGGGGATTCGAACCCCGGTCGCGGGGGGTCTTCCCGTTACTTCGGTCCAAAGCCCCGCATGCTTGGCCGCTACACCACCCGGCTCCGCTCTATACTACTAGTAGATATAGGGTGTTTTTATGGTTGTCTCTTGTTAGGTAAAATATTTATCCGGTTTTCCCACATAAATGATGGTAGTATTGCTAGAGGCGAGAATGACTACATGGCAGAGTTTAAACATTGGGTTGAAAAACTAGTCGATAAACTCGTTAAAGTCAGAGAACCACCTTACGTTGTAGGCTCTGGTATTACAACTAGCGGACCCCCCCATCTTGGTACTGTATGTGAATTCCTCTATCCATGGGCAATAGTCCAAGAACTCCGTAGTAGAGGTTATGAAGCCTACTTCATATTTGTAGGCGATATAATGGATGCTTTTGATAGCATTCCTGCAGGTCTTCAAAAATATAAAGATGTGCTTGAACCCCATCTAGGAAAGCCGCTTGCTCATACACCCGATCCCTATGGCTGTCACGATAGCTATGGAGACCATTTCCTCGATGAAACAAGAAAGCTAATGGAAGTTTTTGGTGTTAAGCCTGATGAAATAGCGCCAGCAACAAAACTATACAGTGAAGGAAACTATGATCCATACCTCGAATTTTATGCTTCGAGACTAGAAGAAGTTAAACAACTCCTCGTTGAAGTTTCAGGAAGACAGCTACCTAAAGACTGGAAGGATATAGCATTACCAATATGTGAGAAATGTGGTAAAATAGCTACAACTAGAGTCCTGAATATATCAAGATCTGAAATAGAGTATGTATGTGACAAAGATGTAGGATACACTAAGGGATGCGGCCATAGAGGTAAAGTTGACGTTAACTCTCACAAATGGAAGCTTACATGGAGACTTGACTGGCCTAGTAGAATGGACTTCCTTGGCGTAGATATTGAAGGTGCTGGTGTAGACCATCATACTAGAGGCGGTAGCTGGGATACAGCAGTAGCAGTATTCAAAAGGCTATTCAAGAAGGAACCGCCAATAGGCTATAAGTATGGCTTTGTCCTCTTTAGAGGAAGGAAGATGAGTAAAAGCAAGGGTGTAGGAGCATTAGATGTTATATTGGAAATGATTCCCCCAGAAATACTAAAGTACTTCCTGTTCAAGAATGAGCTGGAGGAAAACAAGAATTTCGATTCTTCTCCACGATTCCTACTAAGACTTTATGAAGAATTCAATGATATGGCAGATTTATATGAGAAAGGTGGCGAGGTAGACAAGACTCTCTGGAGAAGATACATAGCGTACAAGCTTACAACAGGAGGTATTAGACCGTGGAGAACTAGGCTGACAGATCTAATAGTTTACTACCAAATCTACAGAGACTGGAATACTGTAATAGAGAAGTTGGATGATAGAGAAGGTGTAGAGAGGTTAAAGAAATACATAGAATACTGGATTAAGAGCGACCTAATACCTGAACAATATAAGGTTCAATGGAACCCACAGAAGATAAAGGACCCAACCTTTAAGGAGATAGTATTAGAATTTGCAGAGAAACTAAATGACAAAATGTATGCAGTAGACATTCATAACTTGGTCTATGAGGTTGCACGAAAACATGGGGTTCCCCCAAGCAACCTGTTTAAAGTATTATATTACGCAATATTAGGTAAACATAGTGGCCCCAGGTTAGGTAAACTTATAGTAGCCTTTGGAATAAATAAGATCAAGGAAACTTTAATAAAGAGTGTTGAGGAGTAAAATTTAAATGTGAAATATTTAAACTCTTTCCTCAATATAGTTTATTATTTTAATGAACACACTCGTATGGCTATTTTTAAAGGTGGGATAGACTTAAGCAAAAAGTTTATATACTAGTTTCAGAGTAAGACTTATAAGCTGGAAGTGTAGCATTTAAAAAGTTAACTCATGTTTAGGAGGTGGGAAACGCATGGTAGCTAGATCAGAACTCGAAGGTCAGGTAGCTAGGTGTCCAGTTTGCGGAAGCACTAACATCATCTTTGACTCAGAACGTAGCGTCTATGTATGTACAGATTGTGGTACAGTACTAGAAGAAAGAATGGTTGACCAGGGTCCCGAGTGGAGGGCTTTCACACCTGAGGAGAGAGAGAAAAGAAGCCGTGTAGGCTCACCAATAACACCTACAGTGCATGATAAGGGTCTTTCAACAGTCATTGACTGGAGGGATAAGGATGCCTTTGGTAGAAGATTGGAACCCAAGAAGAGACTTGAGATTTTACGTTGGAGAAAATGGCAGATCAGAACAAGAATCCAGTCAAGTATGGATCGTAACCTAGCACAGGCAATGAACGAGCTTGATAGAATAGCTTCACAATTAAATTTACCTAGGAGTGTACGCGAGGAGGCTGCAGTAATATATCGTAAAGCTGTAGAAAGAGGGCTTGTTAGGGGAAGAAGTATAGAGTCAGTCATGGCAGCTGCAATATATGCTGCCTGTAGAAGACTGAAGATACCACGAACATTAGACGAGATAGCAACCTACACGAAGTCTGGTAGAAAAGATGTTGCTAGATGCTATAGACTGTTATTGAGAGAGCTTACAGTACAAGTGCCGATAGCAGATCCAATAGACTACGTACCAAGAATAGGAGCATTACTAGGCTTAAGTGGTAATGTGTTAAAAAGAGCAGCTGAGATACTAAGGAAGGCTAAAGAGAAAGGCATAACAGCAGGAAAGGACCCTGCTGGATTGGCTGCAGCAGCAATATACATCGCATCATTATTAGAGGATGAACGCAGAACACAAAAGGAAATAGCTCAAGTCTCTGGTGTAACAGAAGTAACGGTAAGAAATAGATATAAGGAGCTTGTTAGAGAATTAAAGATCCCTCTACCGCCACAGTAAAATACTTATTTCATCCGAAATAGAATATGTAAATACTCAAATCATTGGAAAATAAATAAGATAAATGAAAAAGAGTTCATTAATTTATAATCTCTATATTATGCTAGTCTGATAATATTAATATGTTCTCCTCAGGGAAGCCCATATTCACTAATAATTCTTTGACTCTAGAGCGATGGTCTCCCTGGAGCTCTATTCTACCATTTTTCGCTGTACCGCCGCAAGCGAGTTTAGACTTTAACTTGGCAGCAAGCTCCCTAAGGTTTATTGAGGGATCATTCAATCCCTCAATAATGGTAACTTCTCTACCCCATTTTCTTTTTTCAACTCTAATTCTTATTAGCATCTCCTCTTTTGCTAGCTCTAGTCCAAGTTCAGGTGGCAAACCAGAAAATTCAATTATTGATTTTTCGCGCTTCTTTCCTGACTTCTTCATTCTAAGCTATCAACCCACTTCTTCTAGAGAGTTTTCACTACCTTTATTTATAGGTAAAACTTTATAAACCTTTATATTTTAGTTAAGGTACTAGACTTAAAGTGTGGGTGGCAAGTGTTGAAATATCGTTGTGGTAGATGTGGCAGAATAATAGACTCCAAGGATTTAGAAATACTTCCTGGTATAAGATGTAGCTACTGTGGATATAGAGTATTATATAAAGTTAGGTCACCAACAATCAAAAGAGTAAAAGCGATATAGAACAGGTAATACTCATTTATTATTCCTTTTAGACCTAATCTTATTGGTTCTTGGTATTCTAGTATACATAATCGAGAAAGATTCTATAATGATCTTAGCTGCTAGAATACTTGTAATGTCACTAAAGTCATATGGTGGAGATACTTCAACTATATCTAATCCCTTAATATCTGATGAGAGAATACCAAACAGTATGTCTAGAAGATGTCTTGGTGTAATACCTTCAGGCTCAGGATTACTGACGCCCGGTGCGTAGGCTGGGTCTATCACGTCCATGTCTATAGATACATATACTGTGCTAGCGTTGCCTAGAAACTTATTGATTCTTCTTATTATTTCAGGTAGGCTTTCCCGAGTTATAATGTAGCTGGGGATGTAGCTTATTCTCTTCTTTCGGGCAAAATTAACTTCCTCCTCGCACGCCGCCCTAACACCTACTATCATTATATTTCCTGGCCCTACATACTCCATTATTCTTCGAGTAACACAAGCATGATTAAGTTTTGATCCTAAGTACTCGTTCCTCAGATCGAAATGAGCATCAAATATAAGCACCTTGGTGTCTTGAGGTAAACTCTTAACTATAGAGTAAGTTATTAGATGCTCTCCGCCCATGAAAATAGTAAATCTACTCTCATTAAATACTCCTCTTGCAAGCGACTCTATTCTCTCTAAGGAGGCTCTTAAATCTCCTGGTATAAGACATAGATCGCCCATATCATATACAAGGATGTTTTCAAAGTCTACATGTGACCTGAATGAATAAAACTCTATGTTAGCTGAAACCTCTCTAATACGAGTGGGTGCTAATCTTGTTCCCGACCTGAATGTTACCGATTGATCTAGAGGTACGCCTACGATATTGAATAGTGTTCTATCCTTTCTTACGCTTATCCCACCAAACTTTAATGGATTCTCATTAAGGTACAGCGAATACACAATGACTCCCCTTCATTTGTTAGATTAATGACGAAAAGCTATATAAGAAGTACTACATTTTAAGTCTCTCGAATAACGCATAGAAACCAACTATAAGAGCGTTCACCTGACCTTTAATCTTTCAATATAGAGGAGTGAGGAAATGAGTAAGAAAATGGACCTATATGAAAAGGTAGTTGATTTAGCTAGAAGAAGAGGGTTCTTCTGGCAATCTTACGAAATCTACGGTGGGGTTGCAGGATTTGTTGATCTAGGTCCTTTAGGCTCTCTACTGAAACGTAACATTGAGTCATTATGGAGAGAGTGGTTTATACTAAAACATCAAGACCTAATAGTTGAGATAGAGACTCCCGTGATAACACCAAAGAGAGTGTTCGAAGCAAGTGGTCATCTCGAGCACTTCACAGACCCTATAGTTGAGTGTAAAAGCTGTGGTAGAAAGTTTAGAGCAGACACATTAATTGAAGAGAGTTTAAACAGGAGTGTTGAAGGATTATCTAATGAGGAGTTAAGTAAACTCATAAAAGAGAATAATATAAGATGCCCCATGTGTAAAGGTGAGTTAGGACAGGTAAAAACCTTCAATCTATTATTCACTACGACGATCGGACCTTATAGTGAGAATATAGGCTTCTTAAGACCTGAAACAGCACAGGGTATGTTTACATCATTCAAAAGAGTATATGAGGCTATGAGGAACAAATTCCCAATAGGCATAGCCCAAATAGGCCGTGTGGCAAGAAATGAGATTTCTCCAAGACAGGGTATGATTAGGCTAAGAGAGTTTACGATAATGGAGGTAGAATTCTTCTTTAATCCGAAAAAGCCTGAATGCCTCTTAATAGATAGAGTAATAGATAGGAAGATAATGATCTTGCCGGGGGAAATGAAGGTTAAGGGTGAAAAGAAGCCAATAAAAGTAACTATAGAGGAGGCTTTACACGAAAAGTACATTATCAATGAGTGGCTAGCATACTTCATGGTCCAAGCATACGATTTTGTACATGAACTAGGCATCTCCTATAATAAACAATATTTTGAAGAGAAGTTGCCTCACGAGAGAGCGCATTATGCATCACAAACATTTGATCAGATGGTTAAGGTTGAAAGATGGGGCTGGGTTGAAGTTTCAGGTCATGCATATAGAACAGACTATGACCTCTCTAGACATATGAAGTATAGTGGTCAAGATTTAACAGTCTTCATACCTTACGAGAAGCCTATTGTAAGAAAGAGGATGAAGACTATAATTAATGAAAATAAAATTAGGAATGCATTAAAAGAGAATGCTATGAAGATAATAAGCTTAATCAAGCAATTGCCTC
This sequence comes from uncultured Desulfurococcales archaeon, assembly GCA_964611985.1. Lineage (GTDB taxonomy): Archaea > Thermoproteota > Thermoprotei_A > CAZTBM01 > SZUA-1508 > SZUA-1508. The sequence continues at coordinate 64,354 of CAZTBM010000003.1, forward strand.
ATGAAACAGTAGCTAACGAACTTAAGACGAAAGGATACATTGAAATAGAAGGTATCAAGATAGGTAAAGAATTCATCTCCATAACTGAAGTCGAAGAAAAGATTTCTGGAGAGAAGATAACACCACACGTCGTTGAACCATCATTTGGTGCCGAGAGATTAGTATACGTAACACTAGAGAATGCGTATTCCGAGAAGGAGGGCAGAGTTGTACTTAAGCTCCCTAGAAAAATAGCTCCAATTAAGGCTGCTGTTTTCCCATTAGTAGTTAAGGGCAAATTACCTGAAATAGCCAAGGACATTTATGAGAAACTTAAAAACATGAACTTAATAGTATACTATGATGAATCAGGTAGTATAGGGAGAAGATATGCTAGAGCAGATGAAATAGGTGTACCTATAGCTATAACAGTTGACTATCAAACCGTAGAAGATAACACTGTAACATTAAGAGATAGAGATACGTGGAAGCAAGTTAGATCACCTATAGATGAAGTATGTAAGAAATTACCACTATACCTTAACGGCGAAATAGAATTCTTTGAACTAGGACACCCTGTATAAAAGTAAAAATAAATAAAAGTACTCCTATAATGTCACATGCTAAATAGTGGGGGTAACATCGTGGACGCCCACAATGAGGGAGAAAAAAGAGACATAGAACGTCAAGAGAAGAAACTAGACATAAAAGCATTAGTAGCCATAATACCTCCAGCTTCAACTAGGAAAACTGAAAAGAGGATTAAGGAGAGAAGAATTAGATTAAAATATAATGAGTCCGTAAAACCTGGACAAGCATTCATCAACGAATCTTTAGCCAAGTCGCTAAACATAGTAGACTATATCGAGATTACAGTTGCAGGTAGAAAGAGATTTAAACTTAAGGCTATAGTTAGCTCCGACATCTCGGAGAATGAAGTTTGGTGTAATCCAGAAGAATTAAGAGAAAGAGGTATAGCAGATAACAGTATCGCTACTATAAGGAGAGGCTAAAAGGAGTATGCAAGAAGAGTACTATACACTTAATGAAGTTTTAAGGGAACTTGAGGAGAGTCTACACGAAAGATCTAAAATAACTAAGAGTATGAAAAGGCACATTATAAGGTTGATTCGAGGGTACAATGATAGTAAAGTAGGGGATATACAATACAGACTTTTAGCATATTTACAAGTATTAAGAAAGAATAGAAATATAATATCATCTTGCCTAAAAAAGACCAGTAAAGCACTCAATACCATAGAAGCCTTGAGAGATACTGAAGAACCAAGTGAGATTAAGCAAATTCTAAGCATGATACACACGCTACTCTCCTACGCACTAGTAGTAGACTTCGACGTTGATAAGAAGATATTACTCAAACTAATAACTATCAGTAAGAATAGTGAGAAATTCAGTATACTAAATGAGAATAGGAGTACAATAATGAAGGACTATAGCGAGTTACAGGAATTACGAAGAGAAGCTGAAAAGGTAGTAAAAGAGATAGAAACAAAAATCAAATAATGA
>CAZTBM010000003.1:65959-85880 GCA_964611985.1 uncultured Desulfurococcales archaeon
ACGAAGAGAAGCTGAAAAGGTAGTAAAAGAGATAGAAACAAAAATCAAATAATGAGAAGATTATTATATTATCTTCCTTTCTACATTCTCAATAATACCGTATACTAATCTATCGGAGACTACCTTCTTTATTCTTGCTTTTACGAGAAAGCCTATGTATCTCTTGGCTTCTCTATCGAATAAAATTACTGGTCCATGGTAAAAGGGATAGCCTATTACATATTTCCTCTTATATTCACCTACTACTATGGCTTTAACTATTCTGTTTAGGAGCTTGAATTTACTTCTAGCGTTAACCTCCTGAACCTTTCGAGCCACCTTAAAACTAAGAGTGTCCTTAATGTAGGGTTTGGCCTTAGGAAAATCTTCAAAAGCTGAACCAGGGAGAGGAGTAAATCTGTAAAGTGTAATTTTTTCTATATTGTATCGTTCAAGCTCTGATATGATTTTTATGGTGTTCTTAATGGTTCTCTGAGATTGGCCTGGGAGTCCGTGAATAAAGTATGCGTAGGGCCTTAAACCATGTTTTGAAAGTAATTTTATCGCTCTTACCACATCGCTTATTGATCCTGGCCGCCCTATTAGATCTGCATGCTCAGGGTCTCCGGTTTCACAGCCTATATGAACTGGTGTTCCCTTGAAATATTCCCCAAGTAGTCTTGCTACCTCTTCATCCACGAGGCAGGCCTTAATGTTCTCTAGCATTAAAGCGACATCTCCATTGCTTATTTCGCTTATATTGAATAGGTTTTCAAAAAGCTTTTTTAATGCATCAATGTTAGGCTTAGGGTTACAAGGATCAGTAAGGGGCTCCGGCTCAACAAGTTCTTCTCTACAGTAATCCAGGACGTCTGGTGCGCTGAGAACCACTCTCGTGACACCATTCCGTATGAGACCCTTAACTTCATTAACGATACTATTAATACTCCTAGACCTAGGAGGACCATATAATGCAGGCACAGAACAGTAGCCACACCCAGGAGGTATATCCACAGGGCAACTTAGTCTTTCTCTCAATGTTCCTTTAGTACATTTATGACAAAAGATACATTTCTTACCCGAGGGTAGAGGTATCTTAGGTCTATTAAAGTTACTACACCCTCTAACAATCTCTACATAAACTCTAGAAGCCCAGTAAATAGGATAATGCTTTATAACTCTTACTGAAGGCCTAATGGAGTTAAGTGACTCCTTATTTACAAAGCTTCTCTTACCAGTAAATAATAGCTTATTTTCCTCTCTTATTATGAGTCCTTTAACTTCCATTAGTGGTTTAAAGTCTTTACTAAATATATGGTCAAATAGTTTCTTCAGAAATAGCTCTCTTAATGTTTCCTCACTTTCGCCATGGAAAGCCACGTCAAAGTCCGAACCAGCTATCTTATTAGGATTACTGGTTATGGGTCCACCTATTATTATTGGTTTATTTGTATAATCTCTCCATAACTTTGTTATTTGTTTCACAACATTTATGTCTGAAGACATAGCTGATATTAAAAGAGCATCGTAAATATCAGCATACCGTCTTAATACGTTTTTGCTTAATCTTTCTGGTACATCGATCTTAATAGTCAGACCAAAAGATTCAAAAATACCTGCAACAACACGTGGCCCTGCACCAATAACGTCAACAGTCGCTTTTCTGCCTCCACCCCCTCTTCCCAAGCAATCTATAAGTATCAGCTTCATAGTAAGCCTCATATTTGTTCACTTAATAGCTATTTATGTTTTATATCGCTAAAAATATAAGCTTCTAGTATCTAACCGTAGATAAGAAGCGGGAAAATTTTCACAAATGGGCATATGTGGAATGAAACATTAGGTGAATGGTGTGAGCGCTTACGTCGAGGGATCATTAAGTAGTAGTAAGAGGGAAGCACTAGCTGAAATGCACATTGTAGAATTACTACATAGCTTAGCTAGGAATACCTGTGACACCATTAGAGAGGTAGATGTACTACTTAATGATCTTTCTGAAGGAAAAGTGGAAATTATTAAGGCCAAACATCCTAGAGTAAGAAACTTTAAGAACATGTCTGAGGAAATGAAGTCACGCATCCTTGAGTATATTGTTAGAGTTAGCCCAAGCCTAATAAATAAAGATATCTATATTAAAATAGCATATGACTTAGAGAAAGTCGCTCAATTAATGAATGGTATAACACATAGACTATTAATTTTAGCCTCTCGAAACCTGTTACCGACACAACGCATTGGAAGAAATATGTCTGATTTCATGAAAACGCTTATAGAGGAGTTTGAAATACTTAGGAAAGCTATATTAATGATCACAGTAAATCCAAGGAAAACTATAGATGACTGTAAAAGCGTATTCAAAATAGAGGATGAATTAGATGATAGATATAGGGCTTTAGAAGTAGAATTATATGAAACTCAACAAGATAACTTACTACTAGTTATGCTATTAAAGGAAATAATTGAAATGATGGAGGACTCAGCAGACCTAACAAAAGATGCAGCAGAGCATTTAATGTATATAGCAATGCATAAGTTACCATAAAGTAAGAGTGTTAATATAGCTATCTCCAACTCTCTCACAAAATATGGATGACACTATGGCAAAGGGAGCTCTAGTAGGTCTAAAAGTCATAGTATGGAATACAAATGACGCTAAAAAGCTATTCTCCAAGGGCTTCTATGGTAAACCCTTTGGCATTAGAAAGCCAAAAGGTACAGATTTTGATGCACCATTAGAATTATCCCTTATTGAAGCTCTGTACCTTGTTGAGAAAGGTGAGCTTGAAGTATACGCTGATGGTAATAAATTAGAATATAAGGAACTGTTGAAGTATTGTGAGAAAAATATACCACGCTTTAAAATATTGTATCACGTATACAAGGATCTTAGAGATAAAGGATACATTGTCAGGTCAGGTTTAAAATTTGGATGTGATTATGCAGTTTATGAATTGGGACCCGGCATAGACCATGCACCATATTTAGTTCACGTATTAGATGTAAGTGAGGATATTGACCCTGTAGAAATAGTTAGAGCTGGGAGGCTTTCACATAGTGTGAGAAAGAGATTTATTATAGCAACAACAAATCCTAGAGTGGGACAAGTCAAATACATAATGTTTAAATGGTTTAAGCCGTGATAGTAACAAGTACTAGTACTGGTCTCAAACTATTTTATGGAAGGGATATGCCTTGAGTTCTAGACCGTACCAGCCTAAGCCTCAACCAAGGAACAACAAGTGTAACCCCCTCTGTCCCTTCTTTAGATGTGGGAAGAGATCGCTTATCTATATAACCAAGTATTATAGAGGTAAGCCTAGAAAAGTAGCATTTTGCAGATGGGTAGGAGACCATTGTAAAGGCTATGAATGTCAATATGCTTATTGTGAAAAACGTGCCCTTTTACCTGATGGCAAATGTTCATTCATAGTTAAAGGGCAACGCAAGAGGGATCTACTAGAAGAAATTGCTGAATCAGAATTCGAAGACCGAGTAAAGACATTAATAGCTAAAAGAATAGGTAAAAAGGACATGTACTTTGTAGAGTAGAAAAGCGTCAGAAGGGGTGGAGTGAGAGATCATCCATTGATCTCTCGTGTCATCACTCATCATCCCTAATTTCGACTACACACTAAATATACTAATTATACTAATTGTATTATGAAATTAATTTTTATTTTAGACTAGTGAAAAGTGAGATAGTAGGCTCCATTAGGCTTCTTCTACCCTCTTAGCTTAAGCCTTAGATAGTTTAATCATAACGTATATAACTAATGGTAATAATATCAACAAGCTTAAGGGAGCAATGTAAACAGTGAGGCCGTTTACATGAATTACTGAAGACTTATATGTATCATACACTCCTCCAAAGAATATTTGTCCCAATGATAAACCAAAGTTCATACTAGTATCTATGGCGGCTATACCTAACGCTGGTAGAGAACTATAGATAGCCAATAGCCTTTTAGTTATAGGTCTATAGCCTTTTGCAGCAATTGCTGCAAGTATCAAACCTAGGACAAAGGTATACATATTCCCACATGATACTAAAAATACTGATATCATGGCTAATAGTAAAGTGGCTATAATAGTCTTTTTATTTGAATACTTATCTGAGGCCCATCCTAGAAGATAGCTAACCATTATGCCTAAGACTCCAGCATAAGCTAATAATAGTGCAGTCATTGATTTCCCTATGTTTAAAGTTTCGGATACATAGATGTAAGAGAGGTCCCCAAAAACATAGCATGTCATGAATGATAGAGCGAATCCACCAATAACAGCGGTATAGATTAAGTTACCTGATGAACTTTTATGGGTGCTTAGTAGAGTCCCCCCTCTGACCATAGTTTTCTTGAAGTCCATGCCTCTAATAGTCATTAATGATAGTGTGAGTGTTAGACCACATAAAATGTAAATAAAACTTGGTATGAGAAGTTGAAGCCATAGGGGATAAGAAAATATTAATGCATATACTATGTTAGCTAAAAATACAGCAAGAGAACCTGAAATAAAGTATAATGATAGGGTTCTACCTTTAACTTCTCTTGGAGATAGAGAGGCAACAAGGAATTGAACTACAGGCCATAAACACCCTGAAAGAATGCCTTGCAACACCCTTAAAGCTATTATGCCACTCCAGTCTTTAACTAGTATGTAACATAAAATAACAAGTGATGTGAGAAAAGCAAAAACTGGTATAATCCTAGCATACCGAGGTTTTATGTCCATAATGTATCCTGAAACTATAGCCATAATGCCACGGGCACCCATAAAGCCCACGAAGATGCTAGAGATGATAATTACGGGTACTCCGAGTACTTCGCGTGAGTAAAAGGCAATGATGGGTACTGATAATCTGAAGCCTAAGGCTCCAAGAAAACCTGAGACAATAAATAGTATCAGAGAGATCTTTGTCTTAATATTTAGGCTCATTAAAATCCCTATGGAAGGTTTAAGTCCTTAATTTACGTCACGTGGTTACTTGAAATAGTTTGTTTAAAATTCTTACCTATCATGTAGGGCCTCTTTATTCTTTATAAAAAATTCCATTATATAGGATGGCGCATACAAAATATATGGATAAAATTATTAAGTCCTATTCTAATACTTGTGTTTTCTCTCTAAACTCAATAAACTCCTTGTAAAATGGTTGAGAAACTAGAGAAGCCTTTAGCTCCTTATCCTCTAACATTAAGTATACTTCCCAGCTTCTAAGTGCTGGACAGATGTAACATCCAATCCTGTAAAAACCTATATTGTAAAGAGGATTTAAGGGTATATTGTTTAAAAGCAGGTATAATTGTGTATGTGTAGCGCCCCAAAGCTTGATGGGTGCGACTACTAGTTTATGGCCTGTAACTGATCTGATTGGTGGTCGTTTACTCCTTCTTTCAGACTCAGCATCCCTATCACCAACGATAATTAATGTATTACCATGAGATAGCTCGCTTATCGCTTTCTCTACTGCATGAATTTTTAATCCTGTGCACCATCTATTATCGTGTGTTGGAAGCTCTCTACCTTTCTTAAGCTCTTCATCTAACCTTACATAGGTGATGTGGACTCTTAGACCTAGTCTTCTAGATGTCTGTTCTATATATTCTTTGGTCCATGGGAATTCTAAGCCTGTATCAGCATAAATGGGGATCACTTTCTTCTTACTAAAAACCTTTAATGCAAGCAATAATACGGTTGTACTATCTTTGCCACCACTCCAAGGAATAATAACTGTGTCTGCCCATTTCTCAAATCTTTTCAAGAACTCTAATGCTATACTTTCATATAAGTTAAGTATCTGCTTATTAGCTTTGATTAGCTTATTCAAGTCAACATCATAAATCTCGTCTGATATAATTTTACCTTCAGGTGTAGTTCCTTTATCAGGCATTTTTAGTGCAGCTGTCCTTTTTGGTCCACAATAAACTTTATGTAAACCACTGAACTCCCTAACTAATAAGGGGTTTAAGCCAATAGCTCCTCGTATAACCTTCGAGAGATAGTGTTTGACTTTTTCACCTAAGCCGAAAAAGGCCTCGAATGCAGGGTTAATTTTTAAGTCTTCAAGACTTTCTCCTCCTTTATATAGTAAAAAGACGTTATCTGCACAATCCCATGTAATAGTAAGCCTAATTTTACTTTTAGCTGTCTCAAGTTCATGAAAAAGATGATCTATTCTGGCATTACGAACTTTAGCATAAGGTATCACGTGTACTATAAAATTGTATGGAAGCATAGACTCTAAAATAGTAGCAGAATCCTTGTCTTCCCTACCCAAAATTATAATGATAAACTCAGGCTTTTTCCTAAACTCCTCCAGAACATCTAAAGCTTTATTGACGTTCCTAGCACCTTTAAGAGTATGTACTGATATATTCCATTCTTCATAGAATCTTTCAATAACAGCTTTAATAGCATCAGCGTCTCTTTTGCTTCTTACAATAATTCTTATCATGTCCTTTCAACCAATATCCCTTAGCTGAGATTTATTATAATTCCATTATACGTACTACACTAATACAATACTATACAAAAGATACTTTTAGCTTACGCTTAAAAGTGTGAAATACATATAACATGTAGTGGTGAAGTAAGATTTCAAAATTAGCTATAATCTTTTATTCCAAAACCGGCATTACGAGGAAGGTGGTGGAGAAAATAGTAAATGAGCTAAAATCTAAACAGATAAGTGTTGATACATACGAGATTAAACCCCAACAGGATTATGGAAAACCCTTACATATCAATCCTAGATTAATCTATGATACATTAGTACAAAAGTACACAAAGATAACGATAAAGCCTTCAATATCTAACGTAGATAAGTATGATCTATTAATATTAGCTTCACCAATATGGTTTGGTACTATAGCATCACCCATGAGAGCCTTCATCAAGGATTTTAGTAGCCCAGGGAAACCAGTAGTATGTATAGTAACAAGCCAAATGTTATTAGGTTATTCTAAAAAGTTCAAAGATATAGCTAAAAAAGAAGGTAGATTTAATGTAGAATACGCTCTAGATGTAGTCAGAGGAGAGATAGATAAAGAGACCCTAAATACATTATTAAAAATTATTAGTAAGTATTGTTCCAAGGAAACAAGTAATTGAAACGTAAACATTTAGAATAATATTATATCATCTACTACGCTATAATCTTATACCTTTTAGAGCCAAATTTGCTTATAAGTGCATTATACTCCCTCTTACCTAGGACCGTTAAGACTTCAATATGGCTCCCTCTGAAAGCGTAAACTACAGCATAACTTCTCGAAGAGACAGCTATGTAAACGTCATTCCATGTATCATAAACTAGCTGTACCGGATTATTAAGTGCGTCAAAGACGTCATCAATTTTTATGTGCCTTTCTATTATTCTCATTCTAGCATGTTTTGAAATATTTATCTTCGTATTAGGTAGTAGCATAACACTCTCACTAACCATCATGATGCTTTAGTTTAGTGCTGTACTGTTCTAAAGTATAGAATTTTATTTTATAAGTGTAGAAGGTAATACTAGGAGGAACTAATTATGGGATTGTTAAGCTCAAAAATCGTACTTTCAATCATAATAATAGGTTTACTCTTAGCTTCAATCGTAATAAGTAATAATATGGCAGCAAGGGAGAAGACCACCTTAACCTCTCATACACTTATAACCACTTCAACAAAGCCAACTAAGAGTATAACTCAGTCTACTCAACAGACTGTGCAATCTTCACTTATAACAACTCGGCTTTCAAAAGAAGAGAGTAAAACAGAGAAGACCATTATTTCTTTTAGAAAGTTTAAATCATATGATGAACTCCAAGAGTTCATTAAGACTTCACAACAAGAGTACACTCTATATGTGAGAAGTGTATCAGCCCCATTTTACCTAACAAGAGAAGGAATTTATGTAATAAAGGGGGTTGAACCTATAATACCAATAGCCTCTCCAGCTAGGAAGCTTGCTATCAGTGAAGAAATGGTACCTTACTCAAAAACTAATATCCAAGTAGTAGGAGTGGACGAGGCCGATATAGTTAAAACTGATGGTAAATACATATACCTGGCAATACTAGATAAGGTATTCATAATCAGAGCCTATCCTCCAAAAAATGCAAGTATACTTCTAAAGCTTAGCATTAATCAAACAGTTCAAGGATTGTATATTAGAGAGAATAGGCTCATAGTAATAGCTTCATCAGGTAAAGTGAGGGGAAAAATTAAAATACCCTCTCCTATGCCGCCTCGCACCACACCCATAAAGACTTCTTATCATATTTCAAATACAACAATACTAATTTATGATATAGCTAATATTAGTAAGCCAAAGATAATGAAGAATATAACGGTGTCAGGGAGGTATATTGCATCAAGAATGATAAGCAAATACGTTTATGTGATCTTATCAGCTCCAATAGGTAGTAGTGAGAGAATACTAATACCATTGATAAACGGTGAACAAATACCTCCATTCAAAATAGGCTATTTTGAAAAGGATGTAAGTTATGTGTTTACTATAATAGTAGCCTTAGATGTAGAGTCAGGCTCATATAATGAGGAGGTATTCTTAACGGGTGCTTCAAGTAACATCTATGTGTCTCTGGAGAATCTATACATATTATCTAGGAGATGGATTAAACCTGAAAGTGTAATCTATACTTTAATCAAGAATATAACAAAAGTGCTACCATCAGGCATTAGAAACAATATTGATAGATTAGCAAACAAGACACGCATTAGTATCTATGAGAAGTATAAAATAGTAATGGAGGAATTAGCTAACTGGTTTAATAGTCAGCCTAAGGATGTAAGAGAGAAACTTTATAGAAAGTTAATTAAGATTCATTACAGCACTATGGAGAACATATACCGTGAAGAAACAGTAGTTTATCGTTTTAGACTTAATGGATTAAATGTTACAGCCGAAGCTAAAGGTAGCGTCCCGGGATATGTTCTTGATCAGTTCTCAATGGATGAGTATAACGGGTATTTTAGAATAGCTACAACAGCAACAACATATAACAGGTCAGGAGAGTCCTTTAGACTAATAACAGTGAATAACGTCTACATTCTTAATATGAGCTTAGTGATTATTGGTAAATTGGAAAATATAGCTCCCGGAGAGAGAATTTATGCTGCTAGGTATATGGGTAACATAATGTATCTTGTAACATTTAGACGGGTTGATCCATTATACGGAATAGATTTATCTAATCCAGAAAGACCAAGGGTCCTCGGCTACCTTAAGATACCTGGTTACTCAGAATACTTACACCCCTACAAGGATAAGTACCTAATAGGCATAGGATACAATACTGATGAGAGAGGAAAAATCAAAGGTTTAAAGGTAGCACTCTTCAATATATCAGATGTTACAAACATAAAGGAAATATCTGCAGTAGTCTTAAACAAGACTGGATTATGGTCACCATTGTTTAAAGACCATAAGGCTTTCCTACTAAGAGAAGATAAAGGTTACTTTGCTTTCCCAGTACGTGGTATTGAAAATGGAGTTTATGTAATGGAAGTAACTAATGAAACGCTTAAGTTAAAAGGCTTCATAGTACACCAACAGGCGGAAAGAATATTGTACTTCGGTAACTACATTTATACCATAGCTAAGTCACCGATTTTAGTTAAAATATTAAGTGATGATACGCTAGAGTTAGTTAAGGAGATTAGGGTAGAAGTGAAAGGGTGAAGTGGAACTTAGATACTAGATAAGGCTTTTTCCAAATCTAGTAGTAAATCTTCAATATCCTCCAGTCCTACAGATAGCCTTAGTAAGTTTTCAGTTATACCTAACTCCTCTCTTACGGAGGGTTTCATGGTTTTTGCAGCACTAATTATAGGGTACGTTATTAGACTCTCGGTGCCTCCAAGACTAGGTGAGCATTTTATCACTTTCAAGCTTTTCATGAATTTAAAGACTTTATGTTTTCCTCCCTTAATCTTAAAGGAGACTACCCCTCCATACAATTTCTCCTTAAATAGTTTACTGGCTATCCTATGACTCGGATCGCTTGGTAATCCTGGGTAATATACTTCAACAACTTTACTATGGTCATTAAGGTATTTAGCTATCTCCAGAGCACTTTTCGATTGCCTTTCAAACCTAATGTGAAGTGTTTTGATACCTCTTAACACGAGGTAGGCAGCATGCGGATCGAGAATACTTCCTAACCTCCTTCTCCAATCCCATAGTGATTGTTTAATAATATCGTTTCTGCCTATTACTGCACCTGCAATAACGTCGTTATGTCCGGAAATGTATTTAGTTAAACTATGTATGACAAGGTATGCTCCATCAACCAATGGATTATAGACTATAGGTGTAGCAAAGGTGTTATCAACTATTACTTTAACTTCTTTTTCATTGCATACTTTGATTATCTCTCTTACATCTGGGACTCTTAATGTAGGATTGGTCATAGTCTCGACTAGGACCAAAGTAGTATCATTATATGAGTGAATCTTATCTATGAAATCTTCGGTATCAGGTCCAGCTAATGTCACTTTAACTCCGAATTTTGAGAGTTCCTCAGCTAATTGTATTGTTGTACCATATGCTTCTTTAGACAATATAATCCTTGCATCTCTTTTTAAAAGAGCTAAATATGTGGCAGAGATAGCAGCCATCCCGCTAGAGAAGGCTAGCGCGTCATCGCCCAGTTCAAGTTTCGCTAGTACTCTTTCCAAACATCTCACTGTTGGATTTTCCTCTCTACTATACTTTAGATCTACTCCTCTATCACTTAATCTAGTAGACCATGTTCTCCTATCTGGCTGCTCAAAAATGGCTGTCTGATATATTGGTGGAATGAATACTCCTAGTTTACTATCAAAATATTCGTGACCATGTATTACTGTAGTACCCTTGCCCATCAGCTACATCACCGGTATACTTTTTGGCTTGTATTTCCTACTACAGTACTAATATAAAAGTATTACTAAAAATAATACTTCAAGTTCATTATAAATTACTCTTATTAATATATTGGTTACTGATACAAAGGAGACCGTCATGAAGGATAATTAGAGTAATTAAAGTATGTTAAATGATGAGTCCCATTAGATAATTTCTTTAATAATCTTTATCAATGATTGTGTTAGATTTTTTAGTGCTGTTGGTGTAATTAGTATTAAGTCTTCGTCTTCATATATGCCTTCTAGTGATATTTCATATAATTCTTGTTGAGGTACATTTTTTACCATAAGGTTAGGTATTTCAATGTTAAGGTCTTTCTCGACTAGTTGTACTGCTCTATAACTATCACTATTCCATCTTAAATAGCAAGCCCATTTCTCATAGTATTCTTTAAACTTCTTAATGTATGTGGCGAGTCTATAGGCTAGTACTTCGGTATAAGCCTCTTTTATTTCCTTAGTCTCGTATTTTGGGTTCCAATCATAAGCACAATAGGGGTAATATTCATCTAGCTCTCTTGGTACAACACCTGCATTTGTGACTATTATTTGATGTATATCATTGTAAAAACCAGATTCCTTTATTGCTTTGATTAGGAAGTAATGTATGTAGCTTTGTGAATATGGCTTACCATAGCTACATGGAAGTATTAGACCAAGTTTGTATCTTTTTCTAGGTCTGTACTTTTCAATTATTTTCTTAAAGCCTAATTCAAAATAATCATTACATAAGTAGTCATAGCCTACACCACGTAGATAGATTAATTCTTTTCCAACCCATGTTAACTCACTACCATCCCATATGACCCTAGGTACTTTGCCTAGCAGACTATTACATGGATTTTTATTGTTTTGTGATTTGCCATTCATCTCCTTCACCCCAGTCAACTAGTAGTGTATTTTTCTCTAAAAATTCAGCTAAATCCTTAGATACAGGTACTTCGTTAGGATGGGTGCTTAAGTATTTTTTATATTTTATCGCTATAACGCCGTCAAACATCTCATTAAACTTTTTAACACTCATAACTATGGATTCTTCACTAACACCCTCAATACCAAAGAGGACATAGGCTATGAACTTTATAGGTAATTTGTAATAATTGGTTATTTCCTCTCTAAGTTTGGCAAGTCTATGAATTTCAGATTGAGGAATACCCTTATTTAAAATGATATTACGTATTGTTTCATCGTAATTCTCAAAGCCCACTCTAACCACTAACTCCTTAGGCTTTAGTGTCTCTAAAACATTAACGAGAGACTCCTTAGTTATGAACTCTGGTCTACTTTCGATATCTACAATTTTATCCTTACATATTTCTCTCAACCAAGTAATGACAATATAGGGTAACTCAAAAAAGCTACCTCCATTAAATATGGTGACCCTGTCAACATTACTTGACTTAAGTAGTTCTTTAGCTTTATTAATTATTCTTCTATTATTTATTAATACTTCTGCTAACTCTCCCTGTTCTAAAGAGAAAGGACAAAAACTACATTTACCCCAGCTACAAGGAAGCCCTTGAAGTATTACTATTAATCTATTCCCTAACTTATCCTTGCTCTTAAACACCCCTAACATTATTGGTGATCCCTCTTCTAGTTGTCATAAGCTTATATTGCTATAATTTTAAACTTGCTTAAAAATGCCCATGATACTAAAAACGTAAGACAAGCATTTATAGTACACTTGATCCTCAAAAACCATATACTTTTATTACTTTTGTACTATAAGCTTCCTGGGGATTATATGTTTAAAAGTGATGTAGACGTATTTTTCAATCCAAAATCAATAGCTATTATTGGTGCCTCCAGAGATCCTAAGAAGCCTGGCTATCAAATATTATACAACATGTTATCAAGTGGATACAAGGGAAAACTTTACCCAATAAACCCCCGTGCCACAGAAATATTAGGATTGAAAGCCTATCCCTCAGTTAAACAAGTACCAGAAGACATAGACTTAGCAGTAATTGTAATACCGGCACAGTACGTACCTAAGGTTGCTATAGAGTGCGGTGATAAAGGTGTTAAAGGAATTATTGTTATTAGCGGTGGATTTAAAGAAGTAGGACCTGAGGGTGCAAAGCTTGAAGAGGAGTTAGTTAAGATCGTAAAAGAATACAACATGAGACTTATGGGTCCTAACTGTGTTGGAGTATATGTGCCAAAGACCGGAGTTAATACAACATTTTTAACTAGAGATAGAATGGGCTTTCCAAGACATGGACCTATAGCTTTTATCTCACAAAGTGGAGCTTTTGGCGTAGCTGTTCTTGATTGGGCTGCTATGAGAGATATAGGACTGAGCAAGTTTGCCAGTATAGGCAATAAAGCTGATATTGATGAAACCGACCTCCTTGAGTACCTAGTAGAGGATGAAGATACAAGAGTTATAACACTCTATATAGAAGGTGTTAGTAATGGTAGGAAGTTTATAAACTCACTCAGAAAGGTTACACCAAGAAAACCTGTTATAGCGTTGAAAGCTGGGAAAACTGAGGCCGGTGCAAGAGCTGCATCATCCCATACAGGCTCCTTAGCCGGCTCTGACGTACTATATGATGTTGCATTTAAGCAAACAGGAACAATTAGAGCCCTGGGAATGGAAGATTTGTTCGACATGGCTATAGCATTAGCATTTCAGCCGCCAGCTAAAGGTCGAAAAGTGGCAATACTTACTGTTGGTGGAGGGTCAGGAGTGATGGCAGCTGATGCATGTATAGATCAAGGACTCGAAGTGCCAAGGCTTTCAGAGAGGACCATAGAGAAGTTAAGGAAGATACTATTACCTATAGCTAGTCCATATAATCCTATAGATATAACAGGGTCAGCTAGAGATGAGCATATGATTGAATCAGTAGAGGTACTAATGCGTAGTGGTGAAATTGACGTCATAATATGGATACCTTACTTCATGGTGCCTGGGATTAGCGAGGGAGTAGTTGACGAGTTCATAAAAAGAGTTAGGGAAGTAAATGAGGAACTAGAGACACCAATACCTATTGTAGGTGCAGCCACAGGTGGAACCTATACATGGAAACTGGCGGCTAAAGCTGAAAGAATGGGTATACCAATGTACCTATCTGTCGAGAGAGCAGCTAAAGCGGCATGGGCCCTCTGCAAATACGGTGAATGGCTTAAGAAGCTAAGAGTGTTTACAGAATATGTTGAAAGATATAGAAAAAATAAGGATTAATCATGTCTGAGTACCATATTTTGATGTAATTTGGTTTATTTCTTTTCAAAGGACCCCTGTCTTTTTTCTTGATATTTTACGGTACAATACTTAACCTCAGAGAATACCCTTATAAAATATTAGTATATCATATATTTCTGGTTAGAAAAATTAACCAGAATATTTATAAATCCGAATCTATCTATTTTGGATAGCGAGGTGCATTAGTTGAGAAGAACTCTTGAGAACTTGGTTAAAGCCTTTATAGGTGAAAGTCAGGCAAGGAATAGGTATACTTTTTATGCCAATATAGCTAAGAAGGAAGGCTACGAACAAATAGCTGAAATTTTCTTGCTAACTGCTGAGAACGAAAAAGAGCATGCAGAAACATTGTTTGAGTTAATCAACAATATAAAGAAAAAGCTCGGAGAGCCAATAACTGAAATAAAGGTAGAAGCAAGTGCTCCCTTAATTCTTGGCAATACAATAGAGAATCTAAAAGCAGCTATTGCAGGAGAGAATTATGAGCATACAAGAATGTATCCAGAATTTGCAGAAATAGCTGAGAAAGAGGGATTACCAGAGGTAGCTGTAAGATTAAGAGCTATCGCAAAAGCTGAAGAACATCATGAGGAAAGATATAGGAAGCTCTTAAAGGAGGTAGAGGCGGGTACTATATTCAAGAAGGATAAGGAAGTGTGGTGGGTCTGTAGAAAGTGCGGTTATGTCTACTATGGTAAAGAGCCCCCAGAGAAATGCCCCTCCTGTGGACACTCAAGGAATTACTTCCAAGTTAAATGTGAAGAATACTAGGACTATAGATTCAGAGTGAAAGATGAAAAAGTAATTAAAGCTAGAGCTTACTGTAACCTACATGGATTATGGAGCTTAATGTAATTCTTTCTTCTTTATGTTTTTCTTTTATTTTAATAGAAAGGTATACCTACATTATGTAAGATAAAGGTTAATGCTAAATACAATAATAGTGAAATATCTTTTTCACTTACCCTTGCCTTATCAGTCCAGGTTCTCATCTTAGGTGGATACTTTATGTATAATGCTTCAGCAAGATACATTGATAAACTAATAGTGTGTACTAGGAGTGGTATAGGCATTAACATAATTATCTTTATTCTACTTTTAATTCCTCTACCTATAGCTGCGTTCATTGCTTCCGCTAACGCCTCCTTTAGTACTTGAATCAATCTAAGGACGAATAGCTGACTAAATCCTATAATTGGGGGGATACCTATCTTACTAGTTAAATAGGCTACATGTTGTGGTTTTGGAGAGGTAAAAGCTATTATTGCCGAAAGAGCAATTAATACTATCTTTATGGTAATGTAGGATGCATCAATGTATCCAAAAAGCACCGATAACACTATAAGGGTGGGGATAGCAAGCCATAGCAGGAGAGGTAATATCTTCTTAGCTATACGGAAATATAGAGCTAAAAAAACACAAACTAGCCCAACGGGTACTAGTTTACCTACAGATATCATATAAAATGACCAAACAAGGAGTAGAAGGGAGGTTATAGGATTAAGACAGGCTTTAAAAGTACTTATGTAAGCATTCTTCAACGCTTCTCACCCTCTCTCCAAGAGCCTCACCTAGTAGGACGGCTACGGGCTTAGGGAATCCTATAGTCTCAAGAACGTTGCTATAGAATATGTCTAATGTGTCACCATATGCTATGAGAGTACCATTATTCATTACTGCTACTTTATCGGCAACCTCCAAAACAAAATCTATATCATGGCTAGCTATTATAATGGGCTTATTTAGTTGCCTTAACACCGTTATGAGCTTTCTTTTCTCGTATATGTCTAAACCTGTAGTTGGCTCGTCGATTAGTAGGAGATCAGGATCCCAAATCAGAGCTAATAATATTGAGAGTATTCTTGCTTCTCCTGCAGAAAGCCTGAAGGGCGAAAGGTCAGCTAAGTCTATTAAACCAAATTTTTTAAGATAGTATTCTTCGTTGGCGCTCTTCCTAGCCATTCTTAATGCAAACTTTACTTCCTCTCTTACAGTGGTTTTATAAAAACTGTAATATGGGTTCTGCCATGACGCACCAATTCTTTCTGGTACCTTTACTTTACCTTTATCTGGTTTTATTATCCTAGCTATAATTCTTAGGAGTGTAGTTTTACCTGCACCATTAGGTCCTATTATTGCAGTGATACCCTGCTCTATCTTTAATGTAACACCACGAATTATACTTCTATACCAAACGTTTTCCAGAAATAGCATAATTTACCATCTCTTCTAAACTTCTAAATCCAAACTTTACATAGGTTGGCTTAGGGACATCAGGAGGGGCCTTACTTAATGCTTCAAATGGTTCTCCATCAGCAATGATCTCTCCATTTTTAATGACGATAACTCTATCCATGAATTCTACTACTTGGTCTAGCCTATGCTCAGCTATCACTATACTCTTCAAGTTCAAATCCTCTAGTAATTCAATAAATCTGCGACTAGAGCGTGGGTCAAGATAGGCTAATGGCTCATCAAATACTAAGACCTCTGGCTCTAATGCAAGAACACTAGCTATGGCAACTCTTTGCCTCTCACCCATAGAGAGAGTGGAAACATCTCTATCAAGTAAATGTGAAATGTCTAACATCTCTGCAATATACTTAACTTTGCATTCTATTTCCCTCTTACTGAGCCTCTTATTTTCAAGAACGAATACTATCTCATCTCTAACCCTAGGCATTAATATAAAGGCATCAAAGTTTTGTGGTACAAATCCTATTGTACAATTTCTGTTAACCGAGCCTGATAGTTCACCACCATAAATTTCAGGTATTAGTCCAGTAATTACTCTAAGAAGAGTAGTTTTACCGCTACCAGTACTCCCTGCAATAAGTATTTTACCATGGCTTATTTTTAAGTTAATACCTTTAAGAATCCACTTCGACATGCCAGGATATTTATAGTACACATTCTTTAGCTCTATAAGCGCCATACTACATCGACCTTTCTAAACAATTCTTCTACGAGTTCACGTTCCCTTTGCCATAAGCTGCATTCATCCTTTAGTTTCAATCCATAATATGCGTTACCTATGAAGAGTGTTGAGAGATCAATAGCTTTATAAAGTAATTTTGGATCACCTGCATGAAGGTATAATGTCAGATCATTTATAACAAGTATGGGAGTAGGCCTTTCGATATACTCCTTAATTAGAGGTTCAGTAAGCTTAGCATTACGTCTAGCATACTCCCATACTTCATCACACGATTTCCCCATAAGCCTTGGTGCATATATCTTCTTTGGCTTAAGTATCCGTATACCATGTACGTTTAGTGGTAAGCCTATCCCTCTATAGCTTGGAGCAAAATCTATTACTGTTATCATTTTGTCAAGTCCTAAGCGAATTAAGGTGTTAACTAGCTTCTCTGTTAACTTAGTTTTACCAGACCCTATCTCGCCTACAATTAATATTTTAAATGAGGCCTGCTGCCCTGATAACTTTGAGTGCTGCAAATCCAATGAGGGTCCCTACACCTGTACTGAATAACCAGCCAAGCCATATTATAGTTAATGCTGCTTGCCACTTAGCTGCATCACCTACTATAGGAGCAAATATGAATAATGCGAGTAAGAATCCTATTACAGCTGTTCCTAAGGGTTCGCTAAAGGCGGCATAATCAGGATTTATTCGTCTTCTTTTGAGAATATATGCAGTAATACCTACAAGTAAGGCTCCGGGAATACTTCCAGGAAAAGCATAGATTGTCCCTATCCCAAGAGATATTCTAATAACACTAATCAGGATTGCAATAAATACCGCCCATACAGGGCCTAAAACGACACCTGAAATAACGTTAATGAAGTGCTGGCCAGGGAAGGCTTTCGTAGGTGGAATAGGTATATAGAGTGGTGCAATGACAACGCCAAGCGCAGCAAGCCCTAAGGATAGGGCGAACTTTCTAATAAAAATAGCCTTAACCATTATATTATCACCGAAGATAGTAGCGTAGTTAACCAACTTATAAACATATTTATAACGCGTTTATTAATAGAGTTCATGTTTAAGTTCATTATGGATTTATATAAAAGATAACGAAGTTATATTTAATCTACGTCACTGCGAATTAAATATTTAGTATTGGTCATCATGTTCGTATACTTATTTATATGGTTACCATTTTACAACTAGATAGGTTAAATAGTAATGAGTATTCCGGTAGAAGTGCTCAAAAATAGATTAAAAAGGTTTCAGGAGAAGCTTAGTTCTAAAAATATAGATGCTGTTATGTTAAGGACTCTCTCCAGCTATACATACTTTACGGGCACTAGATGGCTTAGACCAGCACTATTCATACCGGTAGAAGGTGAACCCATAGCGTTTATAGCTAAAGGTGAAGAGCAAGGATTCCTAGAGCGTACGTGGATTAAGAACATTATAACATTTATTGATGGAGCTGACTTAATGGGTAAAGTTACACAAACAATAAGAGAGTATAAAGCAAAAAGAGTCGGATTAGACTTTGGTATTGAGAGGGATGCTTTCATTCTTTTCTACGAAATGTTTAAGAAACTCAACCCACATGCTGAAGTAGTTGATGTGAATCCGATTTTAACAGAAATGCGAATGATAAAAGACGATTACGAACTCAAAACTATAAGGAAAGCTGGCAAGATAGCTTCAAAAGCCATGGAAAAAGCGCTTTCAGTAATAGACGTTGGTGTCACAGAGACAGATATTGCAGCAGAAGCATATCACACACTATACAAGCTAGGCTCTGAAGAACCGCATGTATACGTTAACATAGGTCCTCATCCCCGTGTGCATAGTGAACCATTCAATGATGTTAAAGTAAGAGAAGGCGTATTTGTAACAGTGATCATAGGAGCAGATCATAATGGATACTATGCTAATATTTCAAGAACAGTATTTGTAGGCTCTAAAACAGGCGTGGCCGATAAAGCTCTCAAGTGTACTGAAGAAGCTTATAGATTAGCAGTAGAGCTTACAAAACCCGGTAGGAAATTCATAGAAGTCATTAATGCTCTTGATAAGGTTTATGAAAAATATCAGTTAAAGGATAAACGTGTAATAGGTTATGCTCATGGAGTAGGACTTCAAATAGAAGAACCACCAATAACTACAATCGTACCATTTCACAGATATATGGAGATTAAACCACGAATGGTCTTAGCAATGGTACATGCACCAATAATGTTCGAAGGGTTAGGTCAAATTAAAATAGAAGACACCTTTATAGTAAAAGAAGATAGTGAATTAGAGAAAGTTACATAGACAACTTTTCTTTTTATCATTTCATATTTATTTGAATAATATTATTGGAATTGGTGAGAGCTCCAGTAGTGTATATTCAAGAGGATCTAACTGTACTGTTGCCCTGAATGGTTTTCTTCTACTCTTCCTTATAGAAACTTTTAATCCAAAAACTAGTATATCGCTTTTTCAGCTAAGTTTAGAATTTCCTTAACCTTATCCTCAATATTAGTGGCCTTAGATTCGACCATGGTAAATTTGACATTACTTGATGATAATTTGTCTTTAATTTTACCAAGTTCTTCCTCTTTTTCTATACCATGGTATAATGTTATCTGGGCATCATGTTGTTGAGCTAATGAAATTGCAAGGTTTATAGCTTTATCTAGCTTTTCTTCTCCTGCAACAAGTATTGAGTCTATTTTGACTTATCTTTCGCATAACGTAATAATTCTCTACTTGGTTTACCACGTAATATAACCTTTTTAACTGATAGAACATGCTTACTCAATAATACTAATTCAACTTCACTAACTGCTTTCTCAGCTATTTTTCGCATAACCTCTCTATATAACGATGTATAAAAGCATCTAGAG
>CAZTBM010000003.1:85980-87123 GCA_964611985.1 uncultured Desulfurococcales archaeon
CTGGCATCCCTTGTTTAATGAGGGTCTTGAATGCTATATGATAGCCATGTTTATCAGCTAAGCCTGCTACAACAATATTAGCACTAGCACCAACTAATGTTCCATTACCACCTAAGCACCCTCCTAAGCTTAAAGCCCAATATAATGGTGTAGGGTCTACATGTAATGAACTAGCTATATTAGGGATGACAGGTATCATTGTCATAACGAATGGTATATTATCAATAAATGCTGAAAGGATGGCAGATACCCAAATAATTAGCATCATAATAGTTACAAAATCCTTAGATATACCACATATACCATTTGCAATGAACTCTACAAACTCTAAATCTTTAACACCTTTTATTACGATAAACATTGCTATAAAGAATGCTAAGGTAGACCAATCTATATCTCTGAGCACGCTCTCAATATTAATTCTTCTACCAGTTAATAACATGAGTATACTGACACCTATAAGGGCTGGTATAGCTGGAGGATTGCCTAAAGGGTCTTCGGGTGTGAAGAGTATTATCACTATGGTCAGTGCTATTAAAACCTTGTATAAAAGCCTCTTATTAACGGGTTGGTGATAATATTCAAGTCTTCTTATACGTGTTGTTGCTTTTGTATATTGTATTATCCACTTATTGTTAAGTAATCTTATTAGTATTAGGAAGAATAGGAAATCGACTATTACTATGGGTGTTAAGTTGTATATGAAATCCATGAATCCTAGTTTCGCTATTGAACCTATCAGTATATTTGGAGGATCCCCTACTAGTGTTGCTGTGCCACCTATGTTAGATGCAAATATTATTGATAATAGGAGTGGGCGTGGGTTTACACGTATTTTACGTACAATCTCTATTACCAATGGGGTTATTAGAAGAACTGTTGTAACATTATCTATGAATGCTGAGATGGCAGCCGTAATAGCCTATAGTACTGTAATGAGTCTAAATGGATGTTTAAAGAATGTTAGGAGAATTTTCATCGCAATATAACTAAAGACGCCTGTTTTACTTAGTATACCGACTAACATCATCATAGACATTAATAGTAGTATAGTGTCTAGGTCAACACTATTGATTAGACTAATAAAGCTAGTGAAATGAAGGAATAGATTTAGAATTAAAACCATACCTACACATAATAAGG
>CAZTBM010000004.1:0-51475 GCA_964611985.1 uncultured Desulfurococcales archaeon
TGGTTGGGAAAACCCTATCTATTATACCATTCTCGTTAAGAACTTTATCAACTACTTTTGCAATCTCATACTCTCTTAATCCAGGTCTTAAACTCTCATAAACCTCTTCTAAGGCTATAGAGCACACTTTAGATATCCACTCGATAATCTCTAATTCTTCGCTAAATGGTTTATCAAATACTTGGGTGAGTATAGGTGTTGCATCTTCTACTCTAAACCCTTCCTTGGCAAGGGCGTTAAGTACATCAACGTATATGAAACTTATTCTCGTTCTACCCCAGCTTTTATTAACTCCTATTCTTAAGTCTCGCCACTTATTCATAATACGCTTTAGCTTATTTACTATACATTCTAAACTAAAATCTTCTATTAACACTACATCCCATAGAGATTCCTCAACAGCTACATCATGTAATGTCCGATCAGCTAAAATTAATGGGTCTCCATCAGCTGATATAACAACTACATTATAGTGTTTTGTACAGGAGATCTTAGTCCCGATAGGATCCCCATCAAATAATAGTAGAAAGCTTAAATCATGAAACTTCAATGCCTTTCTCAGCCTCGAAAGTCTCTTCTTCGAAGAACCCTGTATAATCTGTAGGTAATGCTCCATTTCCTCAAGACACCCCTGTGTACGTAACTACCTAATAGGGTTATCAGGGATCTTCAAGTTAATATCATTGTATTATGTAGTGTACCTCTGATAGTTAAGTAGAAGGCAACTTATATTAGTTGGCTGGTTTACTTAACATATCGGTGGCTAAGTTGAAGTTTTTGTCTAAGAAGTTGATGATAACTATTACAGTCTTAACAATATTGTTCTTGGCGTTTTTACCCTGTATTCTCCCACCAAACTACCATAGTCTATCTGAGAGGAAGAGGCTTATTGTGGAGACTGCTGTTAAGAGTGCTTTTCGCCACTTAGATGAGGGAGTGTACCTTCTAACTTTAAGGCTTGACTATGTTGATATGTTTGTTAATCCTCGTTTCAAGCATCACATGCTTAAGGGTATTGCATGGGAGGTTAGACTTAGAGGTTACACCTTCTTCTACATACCACTATGTGAGGTTAGAGTCTTCGTTGACAATGAAACCTTAAAAGCACTATGTGGTTCAATCAGACCAGCAGGATACCAATGGCCCGAATATGGAAAAAGCTAGTATTTACGGTCTTGTCCTTTCTATCCTCTAATTCTTTCTTCTACCTCTTTTACCAGTCTCTCTACATGTCTACACGTTATCTCTACATCCCCTCTTGCACACCATCCCTCATAAAAGCATATATGCATAGAGCTAGCCATAATCCAAGCCTCTCTAACCCATTCACCAAGCTCCTTTGACACTTTCTCCTTATACCCCCATAACTCTCCATGACTTGCTAACCTTTTGCCCTCCTTCCAGTAGGCATAAGCCTTAATAGATAATGCTGCAGCACCCCATACCTTCTCGGCTGCCTGCCTCAAATCACCTTTTCTTAGCTCCTCCCTAGCCTGCTCTAGCAATTCCTTTGCAACCTTAACATACTCTAAAGCCTTATCCTTAGGGTCCATGTTGCTACTTATTAGTTCTAAAAGGTATTCCTCAAGACTAATACCTAGTTTTTCAGCCTCTCTTTTAGCATGCTCTATAATGGTACGAGGTAAAATAATTGTAGTAGACAAGTATAAACACCCTAAGGGTATAAGTATGCTAATGGATTTATAACGTTTTCTTCATCCATCAGCGATGAATTGCTAATGATGCTAAGGGTGTATGAGTATTAGGGCTATGAGTGAACCATTGAAGGTTAGGGTTAAATGCGTTGGAGTGAGATCCCAGTTCATGCACGTAGATACATAATCTATCATACAATAGTCTCTCCACTACTTATAACATGGTAAATGCTCCCCCTCTACATGTTCATAACAGGCTATAGTGTACTCCAGGTTGGAGTATTCTTCACTCTTGTACATTTAGCCTCAATACCCTTAACCTACCTTATTGGCAGGCTCTTTGATAGAGTACCTCTAAGACATGGTCTAGTATTAATCGATACTTTAGAGGGATTTTCCTGTATATTCTATGGATTAGCTTATGGACCTTTAGCTCCTCTAATGCTGTTTACTGGTATGACTATTAGCGAAATTGCTTCTATTTTTTACCCATTATACCAGGCTGTAGAGAAGATACTCTACCCCAAGGATAGATTGGAGGAGGTTTTTGCATGGCATATGAGATTGCCAGAGATGAGCCAACTAGTTGGCTTTCTCCTCTTAGGGTACATCTTCGGCTACGTGTTCAACACTCCCGAGCATTATAGGTGAGGCTTTATAATTATTGGTGTCTCATCAGCATTCACTATAGCCTTCCTCTTGAAAGCTCTACCAAGACTAGATGCTAAGGAGAGAGTGAGAGTTGAAAAGTTTACATTCTGTATTGATAGGGAGTTTAAAACCATACTATTAATTGAGGCTTTAACTATTTTGGCATGGTATCTTGTACCAGAGATAATGCTATTAAACTATGTAGTAAATGTTCTCCACTTAACACTCTTTGAGGTTATGGTTGTAGAGGCAGCAACATCCGTAGGAGCAATACTAGCTACCTACGTATCAGAGAGGATAGAGAGTAAGTATAGGTTTAAGGTTATAGCCTTAGGCTACGCCATGATGACAATATGGGCTCTAGTAATGACACTAAACCCCTCATTTCCACTTGTAATATTAGCGTACTTTATATGTAGATTTGGAGAGACACTATCCTTCCCATTCTATAGAGCATGGCTATTCAGTAAAATACCAGCTGATAAGGCTAGTAGTCTCTTCGCAGCAATCTCAAGCTATGGAGAACACTAACCCTAATATCACCAGCAGTAGCAGGATTCCTAGCATCAATAAGTCCAACACTACCATACCTTACAAGCCTAATACTATTCATAACAGTAATAGCAATAATGATCAAATACCACCTAAGACGCCCCTACCCATAAGTAAGCTCTTGGAATACTCACACCTAGTAATGCACGGATTAAACTTAAAGTACCTTAAGGGATTAACCCAATAGTCTAAAGTGGGATGTAAGGTTAGCATAAGGTATCTCGCTATATATATCCTATTAGTATCATGAATAGGGTTATCGAAATACACCACGCCACTAATGATACAGTAGGGGCTAACAGTAGTATCCTTACCCTATACTGCTGATTTATTTTAGTTATTGTCTCCGTCATTCTCCATATTGAGTTTACTGAGCCATGAAGTGATAGTACTGGTAAGAGACTACCAGTCTTAAGTAGCAGTATTGAGCTTGGAACTGAGAGTACAAGACAGAACCCTACATAAGCTAGCGAGTTAACCCTAGGCTCATAGAATGGTGAATCATACTCTACAAGGAGAACCAATGAGACATGCCATAACCCCCGCACTAGCCCAGTTAAGACTATAGCGTTTAAAAGACCTAAACTTTCACATAGGTTTGTGAAGAGGAAAGCTCTCCAACCCACCTCCTCACCTAGAGTAGCAATAGAGTTTACCGTAAGACTAGCAACATAGCTAGCTACTATGAGGAATACTAGTGACCTACAAGCACTCTTAACGTCGCCACCCACTATCTTCCCAAATTTATCACTATCAAATATACCCATCAACTTACTAAGGTAAGAGTATAAGAGCAGAGCTAAATAGGTTACTGAGGGTGCCGTAAGGAAGAGTATGAGAGTTTCCATATCCCACTTTAGCCACCCTGCTAGGAAGCTTAGAAACTTATGGACGCTATCCCCATGGAGAGTGAGAACTAATAGGACAGTAAGAAATGGTATATACATTCTGATTACATCGTAAGCAATAAAGGAGGGGGTTAACCTATTTGGATTAATACTTACACCCTTAGATACAATCTTTACGTAAACTAGATCAGCAAAAACAGATAAAACAAAACATAAAATAATATATGCCGCTACCTCGAACATCATGAAAGCCCTAATGGCTTAAACTGTTTCACGATATTAAATATATTTATATATCCTTTACCGTCTAGTTAAAGTATTTCACTCTATTTCTTCTCCCCTTCTGTAAGAACATAAATTAATGCAAAGAATAAGATACACCTCGTAACCCGACATGTTAATGAGGCGTCTTTAAGAAATGGAATTAAGTGTAGCTTGTCGTAAAGCGAGTGGGTACTCTAATAATGAAACCTCCAATTACATCTCTAGGATAATGTACTTTTAAGTGTACTTTCGACCAGGCAATAACTATAAAGGATAACCTGCATGTAATGAGTGATAGTACTATTGCTATTAGGCGTAGGCTTTCGCTCCTCATAAAGTATATTACGGTTATGTAGGTTGTGACTTCACTAGATGAGAATCGAGAGTGAAGGGAAGGAGTCTTCAAAGACTCTTCCTTCATAATTACTCTTCTTATAGTACTCCTTTGGACGTTTACTTCTCAACAAGTTCTTTATTTAAGAGGTTTAGTGGGAAAATAATCATTAGGCTAGGTAGCATCATGAAAACTGAGAAAACTATGACGCTAACACTATTCCCAAGAAGTATCTGGAGAATGGAGGAAATAGGACGATAAGAGGACTGAGGAATCAGGGTAGCAATCAATAATATGGCGTATCCTCCCCCCAAGCATAAGTATAACCCTCCTAAAGGGAGGGACTTTCCGCTACACCATACCAATGTGAGTATTTTACTTTACTATTACTATCGGTGAGACCATGGAGTAAATAAGGTTTACCAACCATTTCAACAGTTGAAATGGAGAGTGAGGGTTACCTTTCGGCTTTTAGTCCCTCCTGGTATCCATGTTCTATGCATAGTAGTTGTAGTATTGCAGTATCAATGCCAAATCGTGCTTGACTTTTAACAATACCAAGCGTTAGAATGTTCATTATGTCGCTCCATGAGGCTTCTAATGTTACGCGACATCTATTATCATCTAAGGCTTCATTCTTAGTATTAAACTTCAGTTTTATACCGTATGCACTAACCTCGTATATTATTCCATCTTCTACCGTGCGAGCTCTATACCATTTCTTATATTTTGAACGTTTTCAAAGAATTTACGGCTAACTTTACTCATAATTTTCAAGAGTACATCCTTAGGCACATTAACGTCTATAGTTACACGTATTTCACCCATAAGTACACCCATTAATCGATTAAAAGGATTAAAGTTTAAATGTTTCATCCTTACATGATATACCAGTTAAATAAGGATATTAGAGGGAGAGGGGTAATTAGGTTGCTTGACTTTAGAATGATACAGCGAAGTATTGAATCTAGTGGTTATACTGCTATAGACTTGACCGGGCTTGTAAAGGAAATAGTTCACTCTTGTAGGTTAAGGGAGGGGCTTGTAACTGTATATTCGCCTGAGGAGCACGTAGTTATAACATTGATTGAGTATGAACCTAGTCTACTTGGTGATCTTGAAGAGTTTATAAGGAAGCATAGTGAACGGTATGAACCGGTTTTGGAGGCTCTCCTGGGTAAATCTGTTACGGTGCCAGTTGTGGATGGTAGACTTGATCTTGGTGCCTTCAAAAATATCGTAATGGTTGATTTAAGCCGTAAGAAGGGTTTGAAGAGGGTGTACTTTGCCCTTGAAGGCCTGTATGGTTGAATTGGAGATAAGAACTCATGGTCCTATGAGCTACTTCCCTCTTAGAAGAATGATTGAAGAAAGGCTCGCTGAGACCGGGATAGCTAGAGGGCTAGTGACCATTCATGCTGGAGGAGCTACTCCAGCAATAATAGTGATAGGGAAGGATGAACTAAGATTTATTGATGAGGCATTAAAGAATATGATCCCCGTCGTTGGCTGGGTCCATGGAAATGCTTATGCACATTTACGCTCAACAATAGCATCAACGGTTAAAACTCTAGTCTTTGGAGATGGAAGATTGATACTACCAGACGACTATGAAGTATATTTCCTTGAGACAAGGCCAGTATATAATCATAGACGTAAGATACATCTATACATACGTGGTGTTACACGTAAAGAAGAATGAACTCTCTAGTCTCACATAGAAATCTAAAACTTAAACCATATGTCCCAGTACTAGATGCTCTAATTATCTCTCTTTCTATGATTTCCGTGAGACTTTAGTACCTTCAAATATAATATTATTTTAGAACATAATATTGCTGTTAGAACGGTATCTCACCCCCTCTTTACTAAGGGAGGGGATTAGCACATGAACATAAATGATCTAATAGTAATAGGGAGTTCAATTATCGCAACAATGCTAATGGTTTCAAGTGCATTAACTGTAAGGAGAAGACTAACTAGTAGAGTCAAGCTAAAAGAGGTAAGGCCCACGGTTACAGAAGCTAAACCCATAATAGCCTTGGAGGATTTGTTATCAAATAAAATTGTTAACTTGGTTGAGGGTTATCCTGATGTAAAGGGTAGAATGTTTAAGGTAGAGTTACCTCAACTTATTGCTCCGAAAGGGTTTGAGAGGGTTTGGGAGTGTATCAAGCTCGGTTGTGGTGGTTGGGCTGCGCCTATAAGTGTAGAGATGAGAGAGGGAGAGTTGTTGTATTCAAGGTTCCAAGGGGACTAGAGAGTATTATTGAGGAAGGTGAGGCACTAACTATTCCAGAGAAGCTAATTAAGAGAGTTAATGAGGAAGCTGAGATACTCAGTAGATTAAAGCACCCACACGTACTTAGGCTACTAGGTTACTCTACTAGAGCTCCAATACTTGTCTATGAGTTTGCTGATTATGGCTCTCTAGAGTGGCAACTCGCTAAGGGATGGAAGCCTTCATTGAAGGACGTATTACTTATTGCTATTCAGATTGGTGATGCATTGAGATACATACATTCAAGAGGATTAGTACATGGTGATGTAAAAGTAAGTAATGTATTTATCATTGATGGTGTTGTTAAGGTTGGTGATTTCTCTAGTCTAGTAAAACTACTATCGCAAACTAGTGCTCATAGCCGTTTCGCTTATACCCCGGGGTGGAGGGCTCCAGAACAGGTATTCTCAGATCTTAGAGCTAAAGCTATAGAGAGGGGGCTAGAGAACCGTATAGACGTATACCAACTAGCCAACCTAATACTATACCTACTACTAGGAGAAACAGTAGATGGTGAAGACGCAGTAAACAAGCAGAGAGTAGAAAATATCCTAAGTAGAATAGAGAATGAAGAGTTAAGGGGGGGTCTCAGGGAAATGTTCAAAGTTAACCCATGGGAAAGGCCAAGTATGGATGAGGTCTTAAGCAAACTAATAGAAATATATGGTAAAGTCTAGCTTACATAGTAATGATAGTAGGTAGCAAATTTCTTAACTTACCTTTCTCCCCTCTTAACTTAATGTGTATATGAGGACTGTATTATAATGATTATTGTTAGGAAGGCTATTAATGATGATTGTGAATACTATATCGACATACACTGTCCAGAGGCTAAGAATTTACCTAGGAGTGAGAGGCTTAGGGTTTGTGGCTGGTGGGCTGATTATGATGCTTGTGTATTCTACCTTAAGCTTTATAGAAGGTTAGGAGGCGAAGTCTTTACAGCATTAGTTAATGGTGAGGTTGCTGGTGAGATAGAACTATTACCGCATGATGACTGTTTGCTTGGGCCAAGAGCATACATTAATGTTCTCTGGGTTAAGAAAGGTAGGAGAGGAAAGGGCATAGGTACAAGACTAGTTTATGAGGCTACTAAATGGGCTAAGCTTAAGGGTTATAAACGCTTAGATACAATACCCGAGAGAAACTCAATAGGTTTCTACTCTAAACTGGGTTTCACTCCTATAGCTTTACAGATTAAGGCTATCAAGAAATTAGAATACACAATCCCCGTAAACGTAAATTATAGATTAAGAGAACTTAAAGTTGATGAGCCCTCTCTCAACATGAAACTAGTAACTGGAACCTACAGACCTGGACTCTTTACATGGTATTCTGCGTGGGAGGATAAGTATACTCCACCCCAAATTAACCCCCTAGCTTACAAGTTAGAAGTCGAGAATGAGTATTTCATTATCCTATTAGACTATTACAGTGAGGAGGAAGCCTCCTTAATCTTATGGTCAACCATAGAACCCTCCCCTACGGTACTTGAAAAGGTGGTATTGCTATCTGAAAAACTAGCCATAGGGGCTGGAATAAACAAGTTATTCATACAAACCTGGGCTAAATACAAAAGCCTACTTAAGAGGTTAGGATACAAAATAATTGATGAGGATATCATCTGGCTTAGTAAAAGTACAAGTAATACAACCATAGAGTAGCTTAAACTCTACATCCAGCTAACTATACACGTACTAAACTTCACACCTCCAACAAAGGTATCATACAGTTTTCAGCTAAAATGAATAATACCGCTATAAGGGAGGAGAGTGTTAAACTAAAAATTCAAAGTTACGTAGGGAATCTTAGAATCAACTAAGTTGCTGATAGGGTAATTGAAGGCTTCCAATCCATTTGCCCCTCAATACATTATGGTTATGCTGGGGTTATACATTGTGATACCAGTAGTAACTAAAACAAATATTAAGTAACCCTGTATTACAGAGTGTATACAGGAGGGGGCGTATTGAGTACTGTGATTAGTATTAGGATACCAAGGTGGCTTAAGGAGAAACTCGAAAAGTATGGTGTAGACGTTGCTAGTATAGTTAAAGGAGGTTAATGGAGGAAGTAGAGAGGATTGAGCGGGAGGAATTAGAGAAACAGCTAGACCTTCTTAAGGAGAGGTTAGGGGGGCGTATAGATCCTTGTGAGCTTGCTAGAATAGTTGATGAGGAGCGTAAGGGGAGATGACCATATATTATTGATGCGAGTGTTTATACACCCCTGATAATTATTTATGGTGGAGATCTTATTGAGAAGTTGAGAAAAGTTAGATTTGCTATTCTTGACTTAACGGTTTATGAGGCCTGTAATGCTTTTTGGAAGGAGTATACGAAGTTTCATAGGATAAATGAAAATGAAGCCTCAATAGCATGTAAGGTATCTAAAGCGTTATCACGATACACTATGTTATATAGGATTACAGATTTAGATGTAGAGGAGACTATGAGGATAGCTGTAGAAAACAATATTACATTTTATGATGCATCCTATATAGCCTTGGCTTGTAAGCTTAAATCCCCGATTGCTAGTGAAGACAGTGATATAATAGCTGCAGCACCCAAGTATGATATAGAGGTGATTAGGCTTAATCAACTACTAGATATACTCAAACAGATGTAACTAAGAATCCTCTCTGGTCTCAATTAGCCTAGGTGTTTAGAATGCTACTAAACTGAAAAATATTTGAGAATGTGAATGATTAAAAAACACTCATGTTTAGTCTACTTGTATTAATTGTGGTAGGCTTTGTGCTTTTGCTTCTGTTGTGTACATTGATTCTGCTTGTGCCGGTTGTATTACTGCTTTTACTGGCATTTGGGCTTTTATCTTAAACTTGAAGGTTAATGTTTCTCCTGGATCCATGTATTCTATGAAGAATGCTACTCTCCTAACCTCTGGTATATCGTATCTTGTTATCTTCTTGTTTTCTTCTACTACTTGGTCTAGGGTTTCCTTTATGAAGGTGAAGCCTGGTGGTATGGGTATATCAACTATTACCCATTGTATTCTACCGTAGCCTCCAGCGTAGAAGAGTTCTACTATTACCCATGCTTCATCATTTACTTCTAGGGCTGTTGTGTCCAGCTCTCTACTTATTGAGAGCCCCTTCTCTACGACTCTCAGTGTTGTTGGCTCGGTTGCATTGATTATAATGTTTCCTGTTTTCAGTATCGCTCCTGGTACTACTATTTCGCCTTTGACTACTGGTATGATAATGTAGTTTAGTGTTATTGCTTCCCCTGGTTTAACCTCTCCCACCATGAAGACTACTTTATCACCTTGAATCTTCCTTACTATTCCGCTCTGGTTCCACGTGAGGGATGGTAGTGTCTCGAGTTGTACTTTGCATCCTAATGGTATTGGGTCTTCAACCACTATGTTCCTAAGGGTTTTCATGTCTAGGTTTCTTATGGTTATTGTTATGTGTATTGGGGTGTTTTGTGCTATTATATCTAACCCTGTTACCGTTTCTAAGTGTTTCTCTATGTTCACCTTGTACTTTCCTGTCTCAACTGCCTCAGTTGATACGGTTATCCTTAGTGGTTCAGTTTCGGTTACTATTAGTCCTCCTATGTTGCTACCATACATTAGTGTGTACTCTACCATGAATGGTCCTATGATGTGTTCTCCCGGTTCTACTGCTTTAAGGTAGAAGGTTACCTTCTCCTTCCTGTCTAGTATGTTTATTGCTCTAACTCGTCCACCTATGACTTTGAATCCTTTGGTTTCTACCGGGTATACTTTTATTAGTACTGGTTTAACCTTTGAGTCTGGCGGTGTTAGGGTTACTGTGGCTCTTACTGTTTCACCCTTCTTAACATTATTCTTGTCTAGTGTTACAGTGGCTTTCAGTTCTACTCTTAGTGTTTGGTGGAAGTATAGATTGTAGTGTAATGGTTTAACTGTTGACTCTACCTTTACAGTATTATCGCCTCTTGTGAGATGTTCTTTTAAGCTTACTATTCTAACTACATCAGCATTATCCTTAGTGATCCTATCTCTATAAACTAGTCTGCCGTTAACGTATACTCTTACTTCACCTTCATTTATCTCTTTAGTTTTTTCAGCTATGAGTGATAATAGTTTTAGGAATGCTGCTGTATCGCTGGTTGTCTTTAACCCTCCCCATGGGCCTCTTTGGGATATTAGCCAACTTAGTGCACTCTGTACTAGCTCTACATCTTCATTCCATAGTAGTAAAGCTGTGGCTGCATATGCTGTTGTCTCTGTTGGGCCTGCGAAGCTTGACCCGCCACTCCAATATATTCCTTTATCACTTGTTTTAGCGTTATCCTTGAGCCACTTGATCAATTTGTTAACTAAATTGTCTCTTGATTGTTTGGCGTAGTAGAATGCTATAAGTGACAGAGCTACTTCGTAGGGGTCTTTAGGTTCCCTGTCCTTTAAGTGTTCCCTTAAACATTCTACTCCTTTGACTATGTGCTCTTCTGTTGGTGAAACCCCTGCCTTAAGTAGTGATCTTAAAACATATGCTGTCATTACTATTTTCGTTGGCTTGTATCTTCCGTGGCCAAACCAGCCGCTAGGCTCCCATGATCCATCGTTGCATTGATGTTCTAGTAGCCACTTCTTCAGCTTCTCTACTGCTACCTGATCTATGTAGAAGCCTGCATTCAATATCTCAGACCATGTGTTTAGTACCCACGCACTCATAGCGGTATTTGGTGGATCGTTTTTCCACCAGCCAAAGCTTCCGTCAGCATGTTGTAGGTATAGTAGTCTTTGTATTCCTGTTTGAATGTACGAGTCTAGTTTAGCTCTCATTTCTGGTGTTAGCTGATCTGTGCTTGTGAGATATTTCCATACTAGGGTGCATGGTATGAGTCTTGAGGATGTTTGTTCTACACAGCCCCATGGATACCCTACCAATGCTTCGAAGCCTTCTATTAGTGGTGCTCCATAGCCTGGCGTAAGCTTCAAATATGCTATTATTGACTGCTCCGAGGTCTCATTGAATACTTTTAAGTTGAATAGTACTCCTTTATCCATTTTTCCACTCTTACTATACTCTAATGGTACGCCGTTAGCTAATACTTTGACCTCTTTTTTCACTGCATCAGTGTAGTTGCCTGCTATAGCATAGACTGTTATTGTGTGTACTCCTGGCTCCAGCGCTTTAATCCTCCAGTAGACCTTGGATACACTATTTGCTGGTATCGTAATGTTCTTCACTAGTGGCTCTAATGGTTTAAACCATGATTCACGAGCTAGTACTAAAGTTATATTCAATGCTTTCTCAATGTAATTGTATATCGCTACCCTTATTGAGACTTCATCATCTTGCGTCATCTTTAATGGTATATCTGGTTCTATAAAGAACTCCTTGAAAACATTGATACCTCCACTACCCCAGGCTATTCTTCCATCCATGGTGTGGGCTAGAGCCCTTATATGCCATGTTGTTATACTATGAGCTAATGGTATAGTTAGCTCCAGTGAGCCATTAACTATTAGTTGAGGGTTCCAGTAGAGTGTTTCAGGAAAGAACCATCTGACGCTAATACTCTTAATAGCTTCCTCCATACCCTTTGATATTCCTGTTGTCCTAGGAGCTGGTGTTGTAGTAGTAGCGGTAAGTGTAACCGTTTTAACAGCATAGCCTCCTCTGAAGGTTTCGAGGACCCCAGCTAAATCCCAGAATATTTGCGGTCTTCTAGGCTTAACAGTAATATATTTAACTTTTGGTTTCTCTAGTTCTATTACACTTTCCTCCACAGGATAAGGTAATGCTTTCTCTGAGAGACTATATAATACAATGTTCGATGTCATTAAAATAGCCGTGCTAAAGGTTAAGAGAAGTATTCCTAGTGCTTTATACCTTCTATAGGTAAGTAATAATATGCCAGAGGCTAATGGCGAAGCTGAGAAAGTCATGAATGCTAATGCCTGTAAGAACTCTCTTCTATGCTTAACCAGTATTATGTACTCTTTTGCTTTCCTAACATTTAGTGAGTAAATATTGTACTCTTTTGGACCCTCAATGACTTTAACCTTACCTGAAGGTGGCAATCCATGAACTTCATACATGGGTTTCTGATATTCTTTTTCAAGCTCATAGAATGTTTCTTCAAATCCGAGCATATTCTTTGATAGATGGTATAATGCTTCATCGATTATTGCTAATCCAACAATAGCCTCTATAGGGTTTCCCTTTTCATCCTCAATTATAATCGTTATTGTCGCATTTTCGCCTGGTAGATATGTTTTCTTGTTTGTGTGTATTCTTATTCTTAGATCTTCTGATGGTTCGACATTTAGTCTAGCCCAGTCAGATATGACCTCTGTGCCTTGAGTTATAATATATGCTCTAACTATCACATAGGGCAAGAAGATATCATACACTTGGAAAGATAACTTTGCTTCTCCATTCTCTGCCATGACCACCTTAGTTAGTAAAGTTATCCTAGTCACCGGGTTTATTATATCAAAGTATACCCAGCCACTATATACCTTATTAGGTAATGTTATCTTAGCTAATGCTGTAACTTTATCTCCTACTCTTACAGTGTAATTACTCAACATTAGAATTATGTTTGGCTCGTTTCTCTTGCTATATCTATACAGTGAGGTAACTTGCTTTACATGGTAGCCTTTATTATCTATCACCGTTACTTCTATTCTAATCCACGTAGTATTCTTTAATGGTTTAACTTTAAATGTGAATAGACCATTAATTAAATTACCTGTAAGACTTAGTATTGGTACCTCCCTACCTTTATTATCATATGAATTGACGTTTACAATAACCTTACCTTCTCTAACAATTCTTCCATCAGGATATTTTGCTTGTACAGTTATTGGTATTTCTTCTTCTGTAAGCGTTATTTTGGGTGTAAAAATATTAATGATCATTGGTTGATTTGATACCATAAGTTCTTTTATTGACGTTTCAATGTTTCCTGCGTTGTCTTCTATAGTAACATTGAGTAGTATTTTTGATAGTCCACGGTAAATTCCTGTACCAACTAAATATCTTAGTGCTTCAAGATGAAAGTATGCAATGCCTTTGTTATTTGTTTTCAACGTTACTTCTGCTAATTCTTTATACTTACCAACATAGCCTACTATTGATAATCTTGCAGTAGCGTTAGCTACAGGTTTGCCGAAAGTGTAAGATGCATTAATAAGGCCGTTTATTTCTTCTGATGGAAGGTACCATTCCTTATCAGTTATTATCTCTATTTTCATTTTGGGGAGTTTGTATTCTTCAATAGTTAGCACTAATTCACGTGTTACATTACAAGACTCGATTCTCAGTTTATACCTACCATGTTCTAGCTCATTGGCTAATGGTATATTTACTGTAGCAACACCATAATTATTTGTACTCAGTGTTCTCTTGTAGATTTTAGTACCTTTAGGTGAAATCAGAGAGAAAGTTACATTAACATTACTTACTGGGATAAGCCTACCTAAGCCCTTAAATACTATAGCTCTAGCGTGAACTACTTGCCCTGGCTGATACCAAGCTTTATCAGTCATAAC
This sequence comes from uncultured Desulfurococcales archaeon, assembly GCA_964611985.1. Lineage (GTDB taxonomy): Archaea > Thermoproteota > Thermoprotei_A > CAZTBM01 > SZUA-1508 > SZUA-1508. The sequence continues at coordinate 14,101 of CAZTBM010000004.1, forward strand.
CATGATATAGTATGGTGGCTCATCAACCATTACTATTGGTATTCTTACCTTATCTTCTCTAGTTGCAATTACTAGTTCATATTCACCTTTATCGGTAATACCTAAGTCGCTAATGAGCTTCAGTTTTAATAGGCCATCCTCTGAGCTCCTTAAGTTAGCTGTTTTTATGATTTTATTATCCTTCTTAATAGTTACTTGTACATTAGCTGGTACTGGTTTACCAGTAACTGGATTAAATGTGTAAAGTTTAAGTTCTGCATCAGCTTCAGTAGGTGAGAGTGTTGATGGTGAAATTACCTTTAATGCTATAGTGGGTGGTTTAATGTCAGGTACAGGAATGGTCATACTTAGTATTAATAGTATCAGTGATGCTATAATGGGTAATGAGAGAATTGATATTAATGCCTTATTGTATTTCAATACGTGATCACCAAGCTTACTATAATGGCAAGGTTACTATTAACACTACATTTTCGAACATAAGTGTTCTAACATTCAGAACAATTAGTGGTTACATTTATATGCACATTAACCTCACTTAAGGGTGGAGTGGACAGGAATATGATCATGGATATAGAATGTGTACCATGCTACTTAAGACAGGCCATTAGAGCCTCTAGTATGGTCACTCGAGATAGAAGAGTTCAAGAGAAAGCTGTAAGAGAGATAATGAAGTATCTGCTTAGTATTGAATGGAATATTCCACCAATGCTACTAGCACCAAGACTTTATGGTATTATTAGGAAAGTTACAGGCTCAAATGATCCATATCAAGAGGTTAAAAAACTTTCAAATAAGATAGCCTTATCCTTATATGAAGAACTCAAGAGCAGAATTATGGAGAGTACGGACCCGCTACTATCTGCTATCAAGATCGCTATAGCTGGTAACATTGTAGACTTTGGGGCACTATCATATAGTGTGAACATTGAAAGTATAAGAAAGGTAGTTGAGGAGACGCTGAATAAACCTTTTGCGATAAACGACTATATTAAGTTTAAAGGGAAACTCAAGAAAGCAAGAACGCTATTATATTTCTTTGATAATGCTGGTGAAATAGTATTTGATAAACTCCTTATAGAAACAATAATGAAAGTTACAGAACTAGAAAAACTAACATTCGTTGTCAAAGGTGGACCACTAATAAACGATGCAACAGTAGATGACCTCAGAGATGTAGGTCTGGATAGAATAAAGAATAGTGAGATAAAAACGATAAGTAATGGAGATCCCGGTACAGGTTATCCTATGGATTCCCCTGAAATACTAGAATGGATTAAAAATAATGATGTAGTAATAGCTAAAGGGCAAGGAAACTACGAACTACTTAGTAAGGTAAGGAATGTTTTCTTCATGCTTATGGTCAAGTGTCATGCAATAGCAAGAAATCTAAATGTAAACGTAGGTGACATAATATTAAAATATAATTTATAATCACTGATTTGTCCCCCTTAACATGTCTAATTGTTATATAAACCTGGTATATTCCTAGATAAATAATAGAATATAACAACTTAAACTTAATTAAACCGCTTAAAAATAATAGTATTCTAGGGGATGATTGAAACAACGGCTAAGACCTAGGTAGGGGATGAAGTATTCACGGACCGACTGACTCTTTTACTTCATAAGGTGTACGGGATAAGTATAGAACGTTATATTGTTCTCTATGTCTCTAACTTCTACCAGTAATTTTATGTTTCTTTTGAAGTTTTCAAACTCCTCTGGCGTCAGTAAGTGTATGTCGAAGGGGTAATCCCAGGGTACACCGTATTCTTCGGCTATTTGCCAGAGTTTTATCTTTAGTCTCATTTTATCTTTAGGGTTAAGTGGGATACTCGAATGAACTATAAGAACATCGATATCGCTTAGTACTGTCAACCTATTCTCTGCAGCACCACCATATATGTAGACTTTAGCTTCTGGTAATATTTTCCATGCAGCTTTAGCTAATGGTACTATGTGCTCCCTCCAGGCGTGTAGTTTTTTTAGCCTTTCAATAGCCGTATGGGCCCAGTTAGACCGGGATAACATGAAAGAGCCCTTACCTCTACGCTACGACTCTCTTTCGTACCTTTTCAAGTTTTTCTATAATCTGTTCTACTGCTTCTATAGAATCCATAGCATCCTTACGGTCATATGGTTTTGTTCCATATCTGGCATCAACATTAGCATCTTCTAAACCCAGTATTACTCCTCTATAATTCTCAATTATAGTTTCTATTAACTCTGCATCCCTAGATCTGCCAGCATCTCTAAGTCTTTTGTGTAGTATTCCTAAAAGTTCCCTAAGACTACATATCTTTACTTCTTCACCAAATAACTCATATATCAGTGATTTTAAATATAATTCTAAAGCTTGTTGACAATTATAGCAAGCTAAATCAAAGTCGCCATCGTTTAAGTAAATATATGCATGTTTTAGCAGGCTTCGCGCTCTTCTTCTTAGAGCGTTAACTAGTTCACCACTCAAAGTAAACACTTCTCTCCCACTGCGACTACCATATTAATAAAAGGCTTAGGTAATAATATTTTACCATTTAACAGGTAATACCGAAGTAATACCGCTCTTTAGGTTATAATAGTTTATCTTGTATTCTAAACCTTACCTGCTAAAAATGCGTGTAGATAGCGGTTAATTCACCTTTAAGTCTAATTTGAGAGATGGTGGCATACTTTAAACTTACATAATTGTTATAAATCTCTCCTTGAATGATAATCTATCATACTTTTTAGTTGGCAGGTAATAGTTTATACTAGACTGAGTAGGTTGAGAGATAATGGTTCGTAGAAAGAAAGTTAAAATAGATTTAGAGCGGGCTCAAGAGGATCCATATAGAGTGCTCTTTGCTATACTTAAGAAACAGAAATACCATATCGTAGGTCATCATAGTGCTGTTAAGAAATGTCATTGGCTTCACGCCGCTTTAACTGAGGGTAGATTCTGTTACAAATGTAAGTTCTATGGTATAGAAAGTCATCGTTGTTTACAAATGAGTCCAGCTGCACTTTGGTGCTGGAATGCTTGTATTCACTGTTGGAGGCTTAGACCACAAGATATAGGAATACAATGGGATGAAACAAGACTGCCTGTCGTCGATGATCCAGAATTTATAGTTGAAAATGCCATCAAAGAGCAGAGAAGGATACTCTCTGGATATAAGGGTAATCCAAAGGTTAACCGTAAACTCCTAGAGGAAGCTATGAATCCAAAACATGCAGCTATAAGTTTAGTTGGAGAACCCTTATTATATCCGCGTTTAAGTGAATTAATTCAAGAGTTTCATAAAAGAGGGTTTACAACATTCTTAGTAACTAGGGGGATAAGACCAGATGTTATAGCAACTCTTGAGGAGGAGCCTAGTCAACTTTATGTATCCTTTGAAGCCTATAATAAGGAAATGTATCAAAAGTTAAATGTCCCCTTAGTTCCAAGAGCCTGGGAGTTATCTATGAAAACTCTTGAACTATTGCCAACGCTTTCGTGTCCCACAGTTATGAGGATAACCGTAATGAAGGGTATAAATATGGAGCCTAAAGATGCTAAAGGATTCGCTAAGCTAATCGAAATAGCCCAACCCACATATATTGAGGTTAAGGCATACATGCATGTTGGCACCTCAATGAAGAGGTTACCTAGAAGCGCCATGCCTAATCATGGAGAGGTTAGAAAATTTGCTAGATATGTATCAGAAGAAACAAATTACCCCATTGTCTCAGAGAGTATTCCGAGCCGTGTTGTTCTCTTAAGTAGACTAAGCAAGCCAATAAGATTGGGCAACGGATGTCCTAGTGACTGGGGTACCCCAGATATTGGTGGAGAAGAGAGTGGAGAATACGGTAGATATATCTCTGAGATCTAATATGTTATGATAATATAATATACTATAATACTGGGCTAGATTAGCTCAAGTTATTTATGGTAGTTCCTCGCAGAGATTATAGTAGCTTATTACATTCATGAAGTCGTTTACGCCGTGGAAGTAGTATGCTAATATAAATACGTTCATAAGTAGAAGTAGTAATGAGGAGAAGAGAGTTAAATTAAATTTGGGAACAGGCTTACCTAATACTTTGAGTATAACATCTGGTCTATCAGTAACTATAGCATCAACTCCTAAGTTAATTAATTTCTCGGCAACTTCAGCACAGTTAACAGTCCATACAGTAATCTTTATATTATTCTTATGTAGTACTTCAATAAAGTCCCTATCTACATATGTATGCTCTATAGAGATCATGTCAGCATCGGCTATTTTAACAGGCGTTAAGGGATCTATTGGCTGTTCTTGTAGTGAAACTGCACAAACAATGTCTGGTCGTAACTTCTTTAGATTTCTTATAACTATATGGTACTTTGATGAAGCGTATACTGGTCCTTTGAAGTTTACTTTATCCAGTACTTTCACTATGTCGCCTTCAATCCCTCTCTCTTTAATGTCAAGCCATACACCAGCTTTACCGTTTATAGTATCCAATGCTTCCTCTAATGTTATGTGCTTTACCAAACCATCTCCTGAACAGAGAATATAGTGTAATTCTAGAAGAAGGGATTCCGCAAAAGATGCAGGCTCTTGCGCCATACCGTGCATGAGAACTAGTTTACCATTTTTCTTTTTGACATCAAATTCTAGCACGGGTACTCTCAATTTTAGGTAACGGTATATGGCTCTAAGGGTATTGGCTTTATGGCCGATGATGATAGGCTTAGTTGGCATATGTCAGCACTTCATTCCCAATTTGCCTCTTGGGATGTATAGAGTATATAAGTTTTATCCCAAACATTCAATAGATATATGGATCAATATTCTATTTACTACATCATCCATGATTTATATGATATTTTCCATGCATTAAAATATGCATCTTATGGTCACTTTTAATAGAATAATGAAGTCTCATAGAGAAAATAGTTATTTTGTTTTATCGTAACTCTATAAATACCATTGAATAGAATTACATGATCCATATAATGCTCTCACAATAAAACTGTAAGAGCTTGTATATTAGTATAAATATACGTTTTTAGAGGGACTCACAAAACCGCAAAACTTAAGTATAAAGTTACCGCAGTTTTAATGATGAAGAAGTGTTGATAAAGGAGGTTTTAAAAAAGTATGTATAAGGGTATTAGCCCTTCAGCCCTTGGCGCTATACTTCTTATAATAGGTCTAATAATTGGAGTGGCAGTAGGCTATTTTATAAAGCCTGCAGCACCAGCCGAAACAGTAACAGTCACTGCAACCTCAACGGTCACCGCAACAGTAACCAAAACTGTGGCACCAGGTGCTGCTACAGTTACTGAAACTGTAACAACAACCGTACCTACAACGGTAATTAAAACTATAACTAAAACTATAGCTGCGACACCTGGTGCACCTAAGGAAATAGTTATAAAGGCTTGGGCTTCCGGAAGCCCCGTAGATGTAACCAGAGTAGACAATATTGAACGTGCAGCAGCTATATTAAATAAGATTCTTGAGGCTTACGGTCTAGGTGTAACAATTAAAGTTGAAAAACAATTCTTTAGAGGAGGTTACTTAGAGAAACTTACCGCAGCATTCGCTGCTGGTGAAGCACCTGACATTATTGCAATGAAGGATCTAGCTACACTAGTTGAAGGAGGCTATGTAATATCACTTGATGATTACGTTAAGAAGTACTGGACCCTTGTAGAAGACGTTTACCCAACATTATGGAAAGCTGTAAAATATAAAGGTAAGATTTGGGCTCTACCACAAGATACTGAGGCAAGACCACTATACTTTAGAAAAGACGTACTAAGAAAGCTAGGTTGGAGCGAAGAAGAGATTAACGCTTTACCAGAGAAAATAAGAAAGGGAGAAGTAACACTATTAGACTTAATTAAGGTAGCTAAGGAGGCTATGGCCAAAGGTTTAGTGCAATGGGGCTTCTACCATAGACCAAACTTCGGAGGTACGCCATTTGAGATATTGTACTACCAGTACGGTGGTGTATTACAAGATCCAGAAACCGGCAAACTAGTACTAGTTAAATCAGCTATGTTGAAGATGTTGAAGATGTTACATAAGATGGCCCAGGAAGAGAAAGTACTACCACCAACAATGATAGGTACTCCATGGAGAAAGATACACGTAGACTTCGTTAACGGTCGTGTACTATTCTGGTTTGGTGGAACATGGCACTGGGCTGAATGGCAGAGAGTAGCATACCATGAAAAACTAGGTAAGCTACCGGAAAGCTATGAATGGGAGAACCTAGGCTTCGCACTAGTACCTGCACCAGAATCAGGATTCAAACCAATGACGCTATCAAGCCCATACCTATACTATGTAACATCACAGTCAAAGTATCCAGAACTAGCCTTCGTACTAATAGCACTAGCCACATCAGCACCACTAGACGCTAAACACGCAATAGACAGTGGTCACCTACCAGTAAGATCAACAACAGTTGAGCACCCATACTACAAGAAGTCAAAGTTCCACGGCGAAGTAGCATACATGCTAGAGTATACATCATTTGAGCCAATACACCTAAAGTTCGGAGTTTACAAGGACGCATGGATAACAGCAATAGCTAAAGTAGAAAAGGGTGAGGCAACACCAGAACAAGCATTAAATGAAATGGTATCAGCTTTACAAAAAGAGCTAGGAGACCAACTAATAATTAAAGAGTAGAAATATAATAAGTATAAGGAACTGAACAATAAAAATCTTTTTTCTCATTCATCATAACCAAATATGGTTTATAAGTCTCAGACACATACATTAAAATGATAATTGCACCCTCTAAGGGTGACTAACAATATGCCATTAATTAGAAGAGGTCATGAAAAGAATGCAGATAGCTCATCTAGTGAGGCATCAAAGGCTTCTAGGAGAAAAAAAATTTTGCCATTCCTCTTCCTACTGCCAATGCTAATATTCATTTGTTTTTCATGGATATCTCCAGTAATACTAACAATCTACTTAAGCTTCACAGACCTTAGTATAAAGAATCTGCTTAAGTTTAATGTGAAATATACTTTAGAGAACTTTGAGAAAATTTTCTTAGTCGAAGACCCGTACATACCGGAAGTTCTAAAGATCACTGTGTTCTATGTTGCAAGTGTTCTTTCAATAAATGTGGTCTACGCTCTTATATTGTCGGTGGCCATAGCATACTTGGTGAAGAATGAGATCCTGTCAATGATATTAAGATTGTCATGGCTATTGCCAAGAATAACACCTGGAATAATCTATGCACTACTATGGATATGGTTTATTGACCCTACGGCTGGAATGCTTAATAAACTGTTAATGCTAGCTGGTGTACCTAAATCATGGCTTCCTAGCAGTTGGTTACTTGATAAACCATATGCTCAACTATTACTAGTTATAGTTAACGGCTATGTTGGTGCTAGCTTTGGTATGATAATATATACTGCTGCAATTAAGTCTATACCGCCAGATCTAATAAATGCGGCTTTAGTTGATGGTGCTACAGATTTCCAAGTCGTGAGACGAGTAATAATACCTCTGCTTAAGTGGCCTATACTATTCGTAACAGCGTGGCAGACCCTTAGTCTAATGGCATCATATGAGTATATACTGATGATATGGGGTGCTGGTGGCGGAGGAGGCTATGCAGGTGTGGCTAGAGCCGCTGGAGTAATGGTTTGGTCTCTCTACTCATACACTAAAGCTTTCGCAGAATACCAGTATGGCTATGCAGCAGCCATATCAATGGTGCTTGTGGTAATAGGCATCATACTGATAATGATATACTTCAGAGTTTTCGGATTTAAAAGACTTATGGCACCAAGTAGGGTGGAGGTGTAGCATGATGAGCGTTAAGGAGAAGAAAATGAAGGCTGGAAGAGGCTACATATTACACACAATATTAAAGTATATTGTTGTAATACTGGTAGCAGTTATACCATTAATACCAATATGGTGTATGTATTTATGGTTAATATCCCAAAGCTTTAGTGGCAGAGTGATTTTAGGTATTGTCCCATCAAACTTTACTATAAACAATTGGAGATTCTTATGGGCACCTATAAAGATGGGTCTAAAGGAGTATCCTAACATTTGGCCAATAACGATAAACACACTGTTCCTTGCCTTAGGTACTTCGGGATTAGTAGTATTCATTAGTACACTGGGTGGTTATGCTCTCTCAAGAATGGAGTTTAAAGGAAGAACAACACTAATGGAGTTCATTATAGCATTGCATGCATTTCCAGCAATAATACTGTTAATAGCAATGTTCATCATACTCAATAAACTAGGACTATATGGTAAGGGGATAATAACGCTTATGGGTATAATATTAATTAAGGCTGGGTTAGAGTGCCCAATGGCTTCATGGATTATCAAAGGCTTCTTCGATTCGATACCGTGGGACATAGAGTGGGCAGCACTAGTAGATGGCTGTTCAAGACTGACAGCATGGAGAAGAGTAATACTACCACTAATATTACCTGGTGTTGGAGCAATAGCAATATTCTCGTTCCTTTCAGGATGGTCAGAATTCCTACTAGTATTCACATACGTTAAAGACGAGACGTATTATACATTACCAGTGCTAATCTACCACTTAATAGGTGAGTTTAAGTTCATAGACTGGGGTATGCTAGCGGCGATTGGTTTGTTCTATACTATACCTACATTGATATTCTTTAGTGTATCACAGAAGGTGCTGTTAAGGATATATGTTGGAGGTGTTAAAGGTTAAATGCTGAATAAAAACTCCACACATACTTTCTCTTACATGAAATTTTTATTTCAGAAAGCTAAATTTTTAAATAGTTAGTGGGGGGTTAGGATAATGGTCAGTGTAAGACTAATTAACCTATGTAAATACTTCGGTAAAGTTAAAGCAGTTGATCAATTAAATCTTGAAATAAAGGATAGAGAATTCGTAGCACTGCTAGGTCCAAGTGGATGTGGTAAGACAACAACACTACTCATGATAGCTGGTATCTACAAGCCAACCAAAGGTAAAATATACTTCGACGAAGTTGATGTAACCAACTGGCCGCCAAAGGATAGAAATATAGGTATGGTCTTCCAAAGCTATGCTCTCTATCCACACTTGTCAGTATATGACAATATAGCATTCCCGTTGAAGCTTAAGAAGGCACCAAAGAATGTAATAGACAAGAAGGTTAAGGAAGTAGCTAAACTTCTAAGAATAGATGAACTACTAGATAGAAAACCTGCACAGCTCTCAGGAGGACAAAAACAGAGAGTTGCACTAGCTAGAGCTCTAGCTAAGGAGCCGGATCTCTTCCTTATGGATGAGCCTTTAAGCAACCTCGATGCAAAACTAAGGGTTTTTATGAGAGCTGAGCTTAAGCGATTACAAAAAGAGCTAGGTATAACAACAATTTATGTTACTCATGACCAGGTTGAAGCAATGTCTATGGCTGACCGTATAGCAGTATTGAATGCAGGTAGATTACAACAGTATGGTACACCCGACGAATTATATGGTAAACCGTCAAACTTATTCGTAGCAGGATTCATAGGGGCGCCACCGATGAACTTTGTTGAAGGCTCCTTAGTTGAAGAACCAAATGACTACCTATTCGTAACTAATGAGTTCAAGCTCTCATTAGGCTTAGAACTTGGTGAACTAGTAAAGAAAGGCATGAAGACGTCGAGAATAATACTAGGCTTCAGACCAGAGCATGTAAAAATCCTCATTAAACCTGAAAAGAACACCATTAAAGCTAAGGTTTACGTTATTGAACCCTTAGGTAGAGACATAATAGTAAACGTTAAGATAGGGGATAAGGTATACAAGGTAATTGCGCCACCAGACATAGTGTTGAAGCCGGGACAAGACATATGGCTTAAGCTGGATATGGATAAGATACATATATTCGATAAGAAGACTGAGAAGGCAATAATATAAAAAACTAATTTTATTATATTTATTTTAATGTTCTTCTTCCACTTATCTCCTTCTCAAAGCTAAATAATATTACGTCATCCTCTGTATTGTAAGTTACGATTATAGATTACGATCTAAAAGTATTTTTACTCATAGTGTAATGTTCCTATTGGTTAAAAAATTTCAAATCTACCGGGGTAATAGCCTTGTCTTCACTCAAACCTCTTAGTGAAAGATGGGGTAAACCTGTCCTCAATAAGTTCGGTAAGAAAATCTATCTTGACCAAATGAATCGTAAGGAACTTGAGGAGAGACTGAAGGAAACAGATATAGTATTCTTACCTGTGGGTTCAATAGAGAATCATGGACCCTTTGCACCATTAGGTGAGGATACAATCATAGGCACAAGTATAGTTGAGCGAGTAGCATACGAGACTGGAGTAACAGTAGCGCCACCAATAATTTATGGTAGCCACCCAAGTCACCACTATGGCCTTCCAGGAACTGTACCAATAAGGGCAACCACATTAATAGAGTATGTATCTGATGTAATTAGATGGCTCTCTAATGCTGGATTCAAAAAGATAATCGTATGGAATAGTCATGGACAAGAATACGTACTCCCAATAGCCAAGGATGTAGCTATAATCGAAAAGCAAGTCCATGCATTAATAATGGTGACAAGCTGGTGGGCTTGGGTACAAGACCTATTAAGAAAGGCTGGTACAGGAGAGGAGATAGCACCCGGAGTTAAACTCGAGAAACCGTTCATACACGCTGATGAAGTTGAGACGAGCGTAACATGGTATGTAGCACCAGAGCTAGTCGACGCTGAAACCTTAAAGAAAGAGGGTGACTGGGGAGTAGTTAGAGTAATACCAGGCAAATGGGTGAATGCTGCTGGTAACGTATTCCCAGACAAGCCATTCAACTGGTACGATGTAAGCCACCTACCAGAACTATACTACTACCCGAAGGGCTTCGTAGGCTGGGCTTCAAAAGCAGACCCAGAGAAGGGAAGAGCGATAATTGAGACAGTAATAAAGAGAGTTATAGAATTCGTAGAGTGGCTTAAGAAGACCTTCCCACCAGGAAAAGTACCAAGAACATGGATTGACCCCAAGGACTACCAGTACAATAAGCCTGAAGAAGGAGTTGGACCGATCGAACAAGTAAAGTAAGGGTACTATTGCTTTTTATAATTTCCTGCATCTTTAACTTATTTTTACATAATAGCTACGAGGTGTTAATGTTTTGAAAATAGCAGCAGTGTATGCTCTTGTTGAGGAGACGACCTTCAAAGCAGCAGTGAGAGCCCCATTACTTGAAGTTTTAGATTTAATGCATAGACTAGGTTTTGACGGTATAGAAATTAATATACCTGACCCTTTCAAAGTAGATGTTACCAAGCTTTCTAAGAACTTGAAGAATTATGGGCTTGAACTTTCAGCCATATCAACCGGCCTCTCCTACGTTAATTACGGCTTAAGCTTAACCCATCCCTCTAAAGAGGTTAGAGGAAAATCCATAGAATTCTTCATAAAATATTCCGAAATAGCTTCAACAATTGAAGGATCAAATAAAGTTGTTATAGGTTTAGCGAGAGGAAAGAGTGAAGGAAGACAACTAAACGATGTAATTCAATTGTTAAAGGAGAGTATAAGGGTGGTTCTTGAGAAAACAGAGAATAATGGAACAATATTTCTCCTTGAACCGATAAATAGGTATGAAACAGACATAATAAACACTATAGATGAAGCACTCCCATTAATCAAGGAGTATAAGAGGCTTAAACTCTTGTATGACACATACCATATGACTATCGAGGATGTTAGTCCATATGATGCTATATTAAAAGCTGATGGTCACATAGGATACGTTCATGTTGCTGAAAACAATAGATTGGCTCCTGGTATGGGTATGCTTGACTGGGAAAGAATACTTTACAGACTACTAAGGGTAGGATACAACGACTATGTGAGTATTGAGGCAATACCTAAACCATCATATGAGGAAATGTTAAGAATAGGTATACGGACATTACGTTCCTTACTACCTAAGGTAATATAGGGAAGCCGAATTAAGTGATATAAGTAAGTCTTATTTTATACTAGCCGTTACTAGCTGTAATGGGGTTGATGTTATGTTCTACGCGTACGCTAAGGTTAAAGGAATCGAAGTAGTGGCAAAGTTTCCATTCAAAATAGGAATAGTAGCATTCATGATCTTCCCGGAGCTCATAAAGAGCGATAAGGATGCTGCGGAGAAGCTAAAGGTAATCATTGAGGATCCATTCTTCGAATTATTAGAGGTGGGCTATATAGGTGATGAAGAGTGGAGTAAAATAGCCGCTATAAAAGCTGATAAGGAGTTTGCTAGAGCATTACAACCAGAGGTTCTAGTTCAAAAGTATAATCCTAACGCCTTAGACGAGGCTGAGAGAAAGAAAGCCGAGGAAGTTCTAGTTAGGGAGACAATAATAGCTGGAAAGAGAGATATGAGTGCTGTAGCATTATGCTCCGGCCCAGTAGTTCCAGAGGATAAGAAGGAGAAAGCTATAAGCGCACTAGTAAAGACATTAAAGGCAATAGCTGAAGCTGCATCAAAGTATAACATGCCTGTGTTCCTAGAAACATTCGATTATGCGTGGGATAAGAAGAGGCTCGTAGGACCTCTACCTGAAGCAGTAAAGATAATCGACAAGGTTAGAGCATCATACAAGAACGTTTACCTAATGTGGGATCTAAGCCACGGCCCACTCTTAAATGAGGAGCCAGAAATACTCAAATCATATCCCGACTACATAGGCCACATACACATGGGCTGTACTAAGAAGGTAGAAGACAAACTCTACGACTGGCATCCAGGATTCTACAGGCCAGGGGCACTTAACACAGAGAAAGAGGTTGCAAGACTCCTAGCAGTACTACACGACATTAAGTATAAAGGTGCAGTAAGCTTTGAGGTAAAGCCTGAGGCTGACCAGCATCCACTAGAAGTACTTAATGCAGCTAAATCAGTGCTGGTAAGAGCATACCAGCTATTCCTAGAATCAAAATTGTAAGAAGAAAACTACATCTTTTACTCTTTATTTTTAATACTCTTCTTAGTAAAGATAGAATGAATTGAAATAAAGAAAGGTAGGCTAATTTACAAGTAGTAGGAAGTCAGCTTATATTTTAGTATGTTTCCTGTTAATCCGAGCTTTGTCAAGATTCTCCTTGTTAAATCGTAGGCTTCCTTCTCATAGGCTCTTCTTAACTCAGCATTCTCACTATAGAGTTCAAGTACTCTACTTCTCAGGTATCTATTGCCTTTACTGTCTCTTACAGCTTGGAATACGAAGAAGTAGTGTCTGAAGAAGTCTATACGTGGATTATATTTTACTGCTGGATCTCTTTTTACAGCTTCTTCGTACTCTTTTAATGCTTTCTCGAGAGCTGGTGAGTATAGTGCTGTCTTCCTAGTTATCTCCCGCTTTAGGTACTCGTAGACTGTGTCGAATATTTCCTCATAGAGTCTTCTAGGCTTTGAGCCTTGTGAGAATCTCGACATTACCTCAAGTAGTAGCTGAATATATACTCCTGATACCTTGTATTTTACCATACCATTTGTTGCTTCACGTATAGTGTTCCATGTGCCTATTCCTTTATCGCTATATGGATGTGCTCCACTACCGGAATGTAGTGAGAGTAATGCACCAAACGATTTAGCTATAGTGTGTAATGTTTTTACAGTTCTCTTAAGCTCCTCAAGGTCTCCGTCATAGTCTTCTCTCTTCTTAAAGCCTATATTAGGGGCTATAAAGTCAGGATATACGCCTACATGGTGTAACTCATTTAAGTAGAATAGTAGCTCCCCGGGCTTGGTTACCTGTGGTACCTCATCTAATGATACTTCAACACCAAAAGGTCCCTCAAGATACCGTAAGATAAGATCGTAGACTTTTCTTACATATTCAACACTTTTTAAGAACTTAAGTGCTAGTTTTGCGATAGTTTCCTTCTTAAACTTAACTCTTAAAATTAAATCGCCGTTAATGAAAGTGGAGATTCTATTGCAATACTCTCTTTCAAGTCTCTTCCTCATCTCACTATCGAGTTTCGTTTCATATAATTCTATTACTTCTTTATTGTTTAGCTTATCCACTCCCAAGTCTATCAGTTCGCATGTATCTATTGTTACAAAGTTTACCCCTCCTACCTTAGCTACTTCCTTAAACTCTTCCTCAATATAGTTTAGAGAATCCCTAATCTCTTCATCACTTAACCCATACTCAAACTCAGCCCCAGTTATTCTTTTGATAGCTCTTTCTGGCGATGCCATAAGTGAAACGTGATCTGCCTCTATCTCCATCGGCACCTCATATATTGTGATATACTCTCGGGCTTTACTTATATACTCCGTTATCGAGGTTCCTGTATGCCCTCTGAGAAAGAGCTTAGGATCCATTGAGGAGATTACTGAGCTTGGTGCGGTCTCTCTATTATAGGATAGCATTAAGCCTCCTACAGCATCATAGTCCTTATATGCTTTAAGAATCGGTGGGACAACTATATCTGGAAGCCTTATTCCCGTAGATAGGTGGGGTAAAGGGCCAAGATATTTGCTTTTCAATTCTTGAGACCCCCTATGTAATGTGGTACAAGTTTGTTTTTCACTGTTTCTACTTTCAAGAAGCCTTCTACACAATATATTGACTTGCTATTGTCCATTATGGAGAAAACCCTTATTAGTTATCCTTAGTATCCATTTATAATGGAACTCATGGTGATAGGATCTTGAAACCTAAATTATTCATGACAAGAGAATTATTCAAAGATGTAATTGAAAAAATCGAACAATACTATGATGTTGAAGTCTGGGATAGATATGAGCCGCCACCATATGAAGTTCTCTTAAAGAAATTCAAAGATATTGATGCAGCTGTAACACTATTAACAGATAAGATAGATGCCAACCTACTACAGCAAGCTAAGAAGCTACGTATTATAGCTCAATACGCTGTAGGATACGATAATATTGATGTAGAAACAGCTACAAAACTTGGAATTTATGTAACAAACACTCCTGGAGTACTAACAGAAGCTACAGCAGAGCTCACATGGGCCCTAATAATGTCTGTTTGTAGAAGAATTGTAGAAGCGGATCACTTCGTTAGATGGGGTGAATGGTGGAGGAAGAGAACAGGATGGCATCCTAAGATGATGCTTGGTGTAGAACTCTATGGTAAAACACTTGGAATCATAGGCCTTGGACGTATAGGTAGTAGAGTAGCAGAGATAGGAAGAAAAGCCTTCAACATGAAAGTAATTTACTATGATGTAGTTAGAAAGCCTGAGCTAGAGAAGAAACTTGGTGTAGAATACAGAGATCTAGATCAACTATTAGCAGAAAGTGACATCATATCAGTACATACTCCACTCACTAAGGAAACCTATCACATGTTAAACGAAGAGAGGTTAAAGAAGGTAAAGAAAGGAGCAATACTCGTAAATACAGCACGTGGGGCAGTAATAGACACCGATGCATTGATCAAGGCGCTAAGAGAAGGATGGATAGCAGCTGCAGGTCTTGACGTCTTCGACCAAGAGCCACTACCACCAAATCATCCACTAACAGCTTTCAAGAATGTAATATTAGTGCCGCACATTGGTAGTGCAACCTACGAGACTAGACATAAAATGGCAGAGCTAGTTGCAGAAAACCTTATAGCATTCTATGAGGGAAGAGAGCCACCAACATTAGTGAATAAGGAAGTGTTGAAGGTTAGAGCGCCAGGCTTTAAAAGCTAAATAACTTCTACCTTAATTAACTCTTTTTTATTTGAACTAGCTTTAGGTGTAATCGTTATGTCTTCAGTGAAATTCGAAATGCCAGTAGGATTAACATGTAGAGAAAAATTCAAAGTTAAGTCTGAACATACCGCTAAGGTACTTGGTAGTGGCGGGGTTAATGTTTTATCAACGCCCTCAATGATAGCGTTTATGGAGAATGTTGCATGGAAGTGCGTTGAGAAGTATCTTCCAGAGGAATATACAACTGTTGGAACTAAGATATGTGTAAGCCATCTTAACCCTGCACCTATAGATGTAGAGGTGCTTGTTGAGGCTAAGCTCATAGCAGTTGAGGGTAGAAAGTTAGTATTTGAAGTTGCAGTATACTTGAATAACATAAAGATTGGTGAAGGTATCCATGAGAGGTTTATAGTTAATAAAGCTAGATTTGGCAGGAAGATTAAAAAATTGCAGACATCAGTAATTGGGAAATAGATAGGTAATAAAATAACTGTTGAAATAAACTTATTCAACTCTATTTTTATCGAGAATTGCCATTGCCTCGTTTATATCAAGCTCAGCTATGCCTACAACGAAGTCTCCTGCACCATATGATATCAACGCTTTATCCTTATCTACTCTATAAAGGCCGCATGGGAATATTGTGTAAGGTCTATCGCCAAACAGCTCATAGGGAGTCTTAGGCTCCATAATGTAGTATGGTGTCACAGCTATAACTCTAGGGCCAACATCTTTATCATACTTCACTAAGGCTGCAAAAACACGATAGCCCTCGATATATTTATCGACTCCATGAACTAATGTGAGGTATGTATCGGGCTCTATTTCTATTGGTGGTGTAGCCCAGCCAAGCTTGTGTTCCTCAGGTAATGCCTCCAAGACTATTGTTGCATTCTTGACCTCAACCTCTTTAATGCTCTCATTGGGCTTTAATGATTCAACACTTATTTTACTTATTAGTAGGTAGAATTTTTCATCTGTTAAGTGTGGTCTATGGAATACGAGTATTTCTCCATTTCTTGTCTTTATGATAAATGCATCTTTATCGCTAACTACAAAATCCCTTAGATCTTTAGGTAGGACTAACACTAGTTTCTTACTCCATCTATGGCTATTATTCTCTGATATAGCTATTACAGGTAGAGTTCGCTCCCGTCGAACTGCAGGGTTAAAGTAGTTTATTGTTCTACCTACATATGTCATGTACAGCTTGTTATCTATCTCAGTTATCCTAGGATCTTCAGTCCCCCATATGTCATATTTTGTTGAGGGATTAACTATGAAGCTGCATGGATAATGGCTTATACTTGCTATACTCGAGTATATGTCATCGAGAGGTACTTCTAAACGAACTATGGCACTTACATACATAAAATATCCTAGTATTATTCTAGCATAGATGTAGGCTGTCTCTTCACGCACTATGAGCGCTGGATTAAATATTGATACCGGGTTGTCTATAGGGTAGTTCTTTAAGTGCACTCTATTGGGAGAGATAACGCTTAACCTTTTAACAATATCATGCGTCTTTAGCTCCCTCTTACGAGAGATTTCGTTAATGTTTTCAGTCTTCCTAAACAATATAAGTCCACCTTCTATGTACCGGTTTAAATAATTACAAGTTCTTTATAATATTTTATGCCTTCAGTCGATAAATAGTCTAAGAGACAGTAAAACCAGGACTAGGCTTTTAAATAGAAGCCGCTTTACAATGGTAGTTTAAAACTAAGGGGATAAGAACTATACTTATTATATTTCAGCTGTTGAAAAATATAGAAGTGAAGTTTATAAGGCTTTAAGGCTTTATTGTAATTTTCCCATCGATTCGCTTATGTGCTCTCTCAAATGCTTTTAGTACATCGTCTAGTGAGAATCTACTTGTAATGATCTTTGTCATGTCTATCTTTCCAGCGGCCATTAGTCTTATTACGTTCTTGAATGTGCCCCAGCCTGAGTGTCCCTGGCTACCGAAGAGTTGGGCTCTTCTTACCTGGAATATCTCGAGGTATATTGGTACCTCTTTTGGTGCTCTACCAATCCAAGCAATCTTACCGCCTATGGCTAGGCTCTTCTGCATCTGTGGTAATGTATGGGCTGGTGCTCCAGCCGCTTCAACATGTAGGTCTGCTCCTTCACCACCAGTAACCTCTAGTATCTTTTCCCATGGTGCAATACCTTTCTTCTGTAGCTCTACTGGGTTAAATACGTAGTCTGCACCCATGACCTTGGCGAGTTCTATTCTTACAGGGCTTATCTCAAAGCTTATTACCTTACCTGCACCAGCTGCCTTAGCTAATCCTATAGCCGCTAAGCCTATGGGGCCTGCACCCCATACTACAACGTATGCTCCTGGTTTGAATCCTCCAGCTCTGTTGAATATTGCATGGTATGCTACTGATGTAGGCTCTACTAGGCTACCAGCTTCATATGCCTTCTCTTCACTCTTATACTGGTTTAATAGTGAGTCTATCTTCCAACAGTACTTTTCCTTTACAACAACATATTCTGCCATTGCACCGTCTGTTGTAAAGCCTAACTCACCATACTCTAAGTCTGCTGGGTCATTTAGTCTTATACAGTGGTTAACATAGCCCATACGGCAGGCGTCACACTCACCACACCATAACATCTCCTCAGAAGTGACCATGTCACCAGGCTTTAGTGTTTGTACTCTAGGTCCAACCTCCTCTACAACACCACTAAACTCATGACCAATGACTACAGGGAATCTTGTTAAACCAGGGTAGATCATATAGCCTTCTTCATCTGTCTCAACAAAGTGTATATCACTACCACATATACCACAGGCCTTAACCCTTATTAGAACCTCCTTTGGGCTAGGCTTCGGCTTAGGCTTATCCTCAAGCACTAACTTGGGGTTCTTCCAAACCCTATTGCCTTCACGAACTTTTCTCGTTTTCTTTTCTGCTTCGGTTAACTCATAACCTGGTCTTGGAGCAAACTCTGCATAAACTACTGCTGCACGCATATAAAATCAACCCGAACACACAGCTGTGTTTATGGCTCAAGTATCCCTTTTATGAAAGAGGCTTTATTATTTTTTCCTATACAGTACTATGGTGAAGCTAATATGATGCGTTAAGGTAAGAATGATAAATAGTTAAAGAGAATGAAATATTCTAAATTTGATTTAAAATTTCCTTACCTTAGTATTCTATTTTTATTGGTTTTTCTTCTTTTATTGATTTCCATGCTGCCTCAGCTATCTGAACAGCCCTTAAGCCGTCAGTTCCATCTATTAGAGGTTTCTTATCCTCAAGAATACACTCTATGAAATGTTGATCCTCAGCAACATAGGCATCGTAGAATCTGCCAGCAAACCAAGCAAATCCGCTGTAAACTATGCCTTCACGTGTGCCAGTTGAGAATAGTGGGTCGGCATTACATCCAACGAATACTGTGCCCTCAGAACCATAAACTTCTGTTCTTAAATCATAGCCATATGTTGATTTTCTACTTCCATGGATGTAGCCCATAGCTCCATTGCTAAAGCTGAAACTTATGGATACTACATCTAGGTCTCCTTTTTCACGAATTTCATCGTAGAGGTAGGCTCCTCCACGAACATAAACTTCAGTAACCTCAGCTGACATTAACCATCTAGCCGTATCGAAGTCATGGGATAACATGTCAAGGAATATACCGCCACTCTTCTTAGGATCAGCAGCCCAACCTGGTGGTGGTGCTGGATCTCGTGCTATTCCTATGAATAGTAGTGGTTTACCTATTTTACCCTCTTCTATAGTTTTTTTGGCTTTAGAGTATGCATGGTCGAATCGGCGCATATAGGCAACTTGTAACTTAACACCAGCTTTCTCAACAGCTTTTAGAACCCTCTTAGCTTCTTCTACAGTAATAGTCATGGGCTTCTCGGTTAGAATGTGCTTTCCTTCTTCAGCAGCTCTCACTATCATATCGGCATGTAGAAACGTTGGTGTACATATAACTACAGCATCAAGATCCTTGTCCTTTAACATTTCTTCATAACTAGTATACCATCGAGCACCAAACTTTTCACCAATAGATCTAGCAGTAGACTCTTTACGATTACACACAGCAACGAGTTTAGCATTTTCAACTCTTAATGCGAATATTTCTGAATGCACTATTCCTATTCTTCCTAAGCCTACTACACCTACACCAACAACCCTACCCACAAGAAACCACCAAGATGAGAGTTAACTTAACAGGTTTAATACCTTTTTCAAAATAGCATTAAGCCTATACAATATGAGAAGTCTATGAATAAGTTCGTGCAGCCACTTTGCTTTACACCAGAGTAAAATTGTCGAACTAGTAGTCGTACATTCAAAGCAACTATTTTATTAATCACTCGAACTATAGTACGGTGTAATTTAATGTTAAAGCTAAAGAGATTACCGTTTTTCGGTATCAGATGAGGACATTAGAGAATGGATTAATGAAGGAGTTGACGAAATCCATCTAAGGATGCGTGACATATCACCTGAGGTTATACATAAACATGCTGAACTGATGAAGGAGTGGTTATGGAATATATGGCTTGGAAATATTGATGTCGAAAAAAGCTAGGAAAAGCATTTTGAATGGAGTTTTACTATACAGCATTTCTTACGGGATCATATTAACGAAGTCATAAACCGTATTGTTTCAAGAATGATTAAGCTAATGATGATGTTAGAAAACGTGTGGAATTCGTAACAAGGGTTATAGAAACTGTTGGATATATGATTGAAGGATACTTTGAATACACTATTAGGTCTCCTTTAAGGAGAGCTGAGGAGTTACTAGTTAATTTAAACCATATTTATGAAGATGGGGATCATCACTTAAGCAGCTACATTCAGCTGTAAATCAAATTACTAAATCCTCTCAAAATATAGCTATTAACCTACATGAAACAGCATCTGCTTCATCTAAGGCTATGGAGGTTACGGATAAATTTAGTAAGACATTAAGAGACATACTTGACTCAATAGAAGAGGTTATCGAGAAAGAACATAATATACTATTACACATAAAGAAGATTACTGATGTATTTAAGAGTATTAGTGAAACCGTTTCTCTAATAATAGAGTAGTCATCAAAGATTATGAAGATAATGGAAATAATAAATAAAATAGCAGAGCAAACCAACCTTCTAGCACTAGATGCAGCAATCAAGGCGGTAAGACTTGGTGGGCAAGGTAGAGGATTTGCTGTAGTCGCTGATGAAGTCTGCAAACTTGCCGATGACGTTAAAAAGTTTGCAGATAACATAAATGTCACAATTACTGATAGTATACAGTTAATAGAAAAGCTAAGAGAAATAACCAATAATGCTCAAACAATAATTGATGATGCAACATCAATGTCCTCAAATGTTTCCAGAAACTTAAAAGTCCTTATCAAACCTCGTTAGAAGAGTTGTCCCTGAAGAAGAGAACGTTCGAAAGATGTTTGAGAACATCCACGTAAAAGTTCAGGGAATGACTGCTGCAACAGAGGAGCAAACTGCAGCTACAGAAGAAACACTAAGTTTAACAGAAAACATACGAGATGCTATGGAGGGTCTAGGAAAAAGTATTGACGAGTTCAATAACTTCATTATTAAGTACAAAGAGAAAACAGCAAAATTATGTAAATAGTTATTAGCCGTTAAATAGAAGAATATTGATACAATAATGTTGACATTCACTAAACTATTTAAACCTGTCACTATATAGTAACTGACGTGGGGTCTTGACGCCCCTGAGGGAAGGGTAGGGATGAAAGACCCCTTCCCGGCCTTCATAACATCTCTTACTCACGATTTCTTAGGATGATGAAGTGATACTCAACGGAGGACATGACGAAACTCCCATGAACTGATGAAGAGAATAAGGTAATGCTCTTACCTTACGAGGTAACATAGTTTAGAGTATTTCACTTCTACATATGTAGTTATTGTGAGTAGAGAATGAAATGTTTCATCTCCATCCTAAGTCATAATATCTCTCTGCAGGTACTATTACTCGGTATTTTTCCTTTTTCTTAACTAATAGTGGGGCTAATGCCATACCAGTCAAGAATCCTCCTATATGTGCCCAGTATGCTACACCTGTTGGTATACCTGTTAGCGTCCAAAAGCCAAAGATCAGTTGGTACAAGAACCAGAACCCTATAAAGTACCATGCTGGAACCAAGAATATTACTGGTAGGAACCAGAATATTGATGCAACTTTTACTCTTGCTCTTGGATATAGTAGCATGTAAGCCCCTAATACTCCTGATATTGCTCCTGAAGCTCCAACAGCTGGTATCATTAGTGGATCATAACCCCAGTAGAGGTAACTGTAGTACCTTACGTTTGCTGGTATTACGAGTACTGACAAGAGATGGAAAAGGTGAGCACCTAATCCTGCTAAAAGGTAGAATGCTAAATATCTCTTGCTACCCATAGCGTCTTCTACATTATCTCCAAAAATGTATAGATATATCATGTTACCTATTAGGTGTAGAGGTCCTGCATGAAGAAACATTGATGTGAAAAGAGTCCATAACCTCTTGCCTACAATTATGTAATATGGTATTGCACCATAGAGTAGTATTGCTTTTTCTAGAGTCTTTATTCCTTGCAACCATAATGTAAAGAATATTACTGTGTTTACTATTATTATTGCAGTGTTAACATAAGGAAATTTTCTAACAGGGTTTATATCACCTATTGGTATCACGGTTTACACCTTGAAGTAGTCTAATAGTGTAGTTGTTTTCCTCTTTACTATTATTTCTCTTAAGTTTATTAGGGTTATTCGTTTAGTAGCTGGTAAAGAAACATTATATACTTTTACTCCATCAATCTCGGCATATAACACTTTAGAGTTATGGGCGTGTCCGTGGATCACAAGGTGAGGTTTAGTTTTAATTATGACCTCTTCAAGTCTAGAAGATCCCATTTCAGGCCATATACGCTGAGGCTCTCCTTTAAGTGTTTTAAATGTTGGCGCATAATGTGTTATAAGAACTATGACATCATGAGTTCTTTTAGTCTCCTCTATGAGTCTTTCTATTTTCTCTACTCGCTCTCTGTAGACCTTTTCTATTCTTGGAATGTGTCTTCTCTGCCATGGAGTGGGCCTGTCAAGTGCCCCTCTTGACCCTATGAGAGCTATTTTCATGTTTTCAACATTTAAAGTAAAATAATTGTCATTTAACCATGTTATCCCATTATATCTTCTAAATAATTCATCTAATATACTATCATATTCTTCATTACCTATGCATGCGATTATAGGCTTACCTTTTAATGTATTCAATGTGATCCTGACTACGTCTGATGCTGAGTTAACATCACCCTTAAGTACTATATCACCAGCAAGAACAAGTACTATAATGTCATTTAGTACATGACGTATTTCATTGAGGGATTTAATATAGAGAGGTAAATATTTCCGTCCGTGAATATCACTTACAGCAGCAATGTATAAGGATCTTCCGTTATTCAAATTTTTCATCCCATACACTACTCTATATTGTTGAGCAGTTTAAAATCCTTAAACTTATATATTTCTTACTCCACCTACATTAATCCAGAAGGATAAATATTAATGGTTACATAGGGGGACCGCTATGTCTCTAGGATCAATCTATGGAGCAAATGCGATGGGTCATTACGGTTGGATTACTGTAAGATGTAGATTGTGTGGTAAATGGCTTAATATAACAAAGGATGAAGTTTACGCTTGCCCTAAAGATAAAGATAGATATAGAGCATATTATTGTGCTGCTTGTGCTAGGACACTTCATTATAAATGTCCTTACTGTGAGAGCGAACTAGAGGTATTATAGAGGTCTACTAGTATTGATTGATATTGATGGTATTAGAGAGATATGGATAAAGGGACATTATAGAGCTTTAATCATGCCTGTTAAAGGCACTAATATAGCTATAGTTTCTCTCGACATCTTTTCTAATAAATGGAAATTTAAAATAGAAGAGGAAGCTAAAATAGATAACACGAGTCTTGTTTATGCTAGATTTAGCCCTGAGGAATTAGGAATAAAAAGTGCGAATAACCCTGTAGAGAAAATAGAGCTCATAGGTGCTCTTGGCGAGAACTTTGCTCAAACGATTTCGGCTAGACTCTGGGTTAAACTAGTAGATGCTGAAAAGTTAAAATGTGATATAGAGAATATTCACAATAAGCTTATGGAGATTATTAAGTGAAGGGGCCCCCGTTGACAACTATGGAAGCATCTATAATAATACCGACATATAATGAAAGAGATAATATAGGCTTACTAATAGATAGAATAGAGAGAGTACAAAATAGCAGAGGTTTAATGCTAGAGATTATAGTAGTTGATGATAACAGTTCCGATGGAACTATTGAAATAGTCCAAGACTTAATGGGAAAATATGATAATATAAAGTTACTTAAAAGACCTAGAAAGATGGGATTGGGCTCAGCATATAAAGATGGTTTTAAGCTCTCGACTAAACCAGTAATAGTAACTATGGATGCGGATTTAAGTCACGATCCTAATGTACTACCAAATCTTATAAGCCCAATATATAATGGAGACGCTGATATAGTTCTTGGAAGTCGCTATATCCCTGGAGGGGCTATTGAGGGTTGGCCTATTAAAAGAAGAATAATTAGTAAAGGGGCAAACTTTCTCGCTAAATTAGTACTTGGATTAAATGTAAAGGATGCTACAACAGGTTATAGAGCTTACAGAAGAAGCATTTTCGAGCAAATAACAAAATATAGTAAAAGATGTTACTTCGACTTTCAAATAGAAGTACTGTACTTTGCCAAGAAGTTTAAGTGGAAGGTAACCGAAGTCCCAATAGTTTTTAGAGATAGAAGTAAAGGTAAGTCAAAGTTTAATATACGTGAGGTATTAAAATTTGCTTGGGCACTTTTAGGACTGAGGCTGGGGTTATGAGGCTAGGAATACTACTAATATTAATTGCCACGTTCTTTGGGGGATTAGGTCAATTATTCTTTAAGTACGCTTCCGCATCAATAACTGGATCTAAACCCTTAGTTATTCTTCAACAAATGATATTAAATAAGAATACTATTATAGGTGTAACGTTGTATGGTCTTGCTACATTGCTATATATTTATGCTTTAAAACATGAAGAGCTATCTACACTGGCACCTCTAATAGCACTAAGTTACTTATGGGCTACATTATTTGGAATATTTATACTTAAGGAGCCTGCTACAGTAGCTAAATTGTTAGGTTTAACACTAATTATAATAGGTGCCGCATTAGTTATATCAAAATAGTTTAATTATTATTCAACAATCATATTCTATTGATGAATGTAGATTACGTTAAGGGCGATTTGAGTGTGTAAGGCTATCAAAATTAGCATAGACGATCTCGATTACGACTTGTTCTCTATTATTGTTAAAGAATATAAAAGAAACCCCATTCCCTACGCCTACGTATACTATGATATGATATATGAACTTGATAAAACCCATATTATATTTAAAATTAGTAACAGGAGAATACTAGGTTACATTCTATTATGGAGAGGTATGAAACCCTACGCTATACATGTCTATGGTGATGTTGAAGGATTATTAGATAAAAGCATTTTAGAACATGAAGCTATAGTTCATGTTCCCCCTGAATTAAATGAGAGTGCAACTGTCCTCCTTAGAAAATATGGTGATCTAAAGTTTATGGGCATCTTTCTCGACATGCTTGCTGACTCTTCAAGCTTCTTACCATATTTCCCAGATAAAGCTATTAGGCTAGGTAAGGAACACGTTAAAGACTATACTATGTTGAAAAAGGAGCAAGGTATAGTGTTAAGTGAAGATGAAGCCTTTGATAGGCTTATCAAATGGCGTTATTATGGAGTATACTATGAAGGTAAACTCGTATCCATTGCTTGTGCATACTTACGTCTACCCGAAATATGGATCATTGGGGACGTGTATACACTTAAGGAATATAGAGGTCGAGGTTACGCTAAAATAGTTACATCAGCTATAACCAGGGATGCTATATACTGTAGTGGCAAAGCATTACTTCACGTAAGAGAGGATAACATATCAGCTATAAGAGTTTATTCCAGATTAGGATATAGAATCATAGGTAAGAAGTACTGGTATCTTTTCAAACCCTACCTTATTTAAAGGATTATAGAAGGATTATAAAGGGAAAAAGCCTTTCAGTTTAACTTTTCTTTTTCTCAGCTACTTTAAGAAGCTTTTTCGCTGTCTCAATTACCTTCTCGTAAATGCCATCTCTTTTTAGAGCCCTTTCTATTCTATAGAGCTGCTCGGGTGCAACTTTGAATTCTTCTGCTACTTTGTATACTGGTCGCTCTTTCGACCTAGCATATAAGTATAATATCAGTGATCGTACTGAACCTGGATGCCTAAACCTTACTGATGACGGGCTATCATAGACTATGTAATCTACAAGTGGCAGTATCTTAGTAAACACGTTCATTACTTCTTGTGGGAATTCGAAGCAATGCTCCTTTAATTTCTTGAAGCATACCTTACCTTCCACTATTTTGAGCTTCCGTGTTCTTCTCTTTCTAACTTTAAATTCTAGTGCGAAGACTTGCCACCCCCTAACTAGTGTAATTAGTCTGCTGTGAATAAATATGTTTCTTTCAAGGAATAGAAAAAAAGTAAATGCTCCCTTTAAGACTAGAAAATAATAATTATGTTATCCTTTACATTTTTGGTATAACATTTATTTCCGTTTCCGATATTACATCCTCCTTAAAAGGTATTTCAAGAATCAGTCTTAGTCTATATCTCCCAATTCCATGCAGTATAGGAGCCTTTAATTTGAGAGCCTTAGCTAGCCTCTCATGTGAAAGTGCATCTCTGTGAGTAATTACTACTATAGGTTCCTCAAATAATAATCTATACTTACAGCTTCCTTTCCTAAGCTTAACTTTAAGTACCGTATCGAATATGTAATATGTTACATCACCTATACGTCCTGATGTGTAAATATCTAATTGTGTAGTCTTAGAACGTGTAACCATAAATCTTGTCACAGTTAATTCTTAATCCGTCCTTGATTACTTTGATGCCCACTCTTGAATATTCATCACTAGTACTAGCACTTTTTAGTTCTATCTCTAATCCACTTGAGTTAAAAACTAAGATAAAGAAGTTTTCAAATTCAGGATCACGTATTTTAAAGACTGGGACTTCTACAACACCTGCCCCATCAAGTGCGACTAAAACTTTATACCCAGAGCTGATTTTTGTGAAATCTAAATCCCCTTGAACCAAAAATTTACCTACAGGGACAAAACAGGTTTCATGGTAGTATCCTCTTCTCCTTGTTATCCCAATCCAATATCCAACTGAAGTTACCCTGCCTGGTTCAAGAGTTAAAGGATTTGAGAAAATAAGCTTAAATCCCAAGACTACTATACTTTTAGCAAAAGTGTCAAGTCTTTTTCCAAGTCTAAGTAATCTAATGATATGAATTGTAAAGCCTATAAGAACGATTGTTGAGAATAACAGAACTATAAATGCTATAGTCTGAGGCACCATACCCCTAATTATCGAGGGAATAAAGAATGCTATAAGGAAAAGTATAAGACCCGTGTAAAAACCCATACTAACGTAGGAGGGCTTAGGCTTTAACAGTTATAATCTTGACCACGAGTTGTACCTCTAGGTATTATTAAACACTACTACAACTCATTAACAATTTAATTATAGATCACAGTACGAACATCTATATTGACTATCGATTGGAGGACAAAATTCATTAACTAAACGTTAAATTCTACTCTATGGTGTTGGCAGGTATGATAGAGGGGGAGGCTGTTCTAAAAGAGGGTATACTTGAAGTAGCTAGGTTAATGGCTGTTGCAGCAAAAACTGCTCCGAAAGCTAGAGGAATAGACAATATTAAGATACTAATATTAGATAAAAAAGAGGAACTTGAACAATTAGCTAAATACATGGAAGAACTCGCTGATAAATATGGAGCCTTCTTTAAACGTGATGCTGATAATGTTAGGAACTCTGATGCAGTAATTCTCATAGGCGCATCTATGATAGATTTAGGATTGAAATCTCCAGAAGATTATATAGCGGATATAAATTTAGTCATGACACTATTAAACTTAGGTATTGCTTTAGGTTCTGCTGTTAAAACAGCTAGCATACATAACGTTGATAATAGGATAATGTACTCTATAGGATATACAGCTCAAAAGAAGGATCTTATGAAAGCAGATATTGTTATAGGGGTACCCTTGTCGGCCAAGGGTAAGAGCATATATTTCGATCGAAAATGGCCTAAGTAAAGCAGTAGAGTTTAGTACCTATTTTTTAATCTCAATAACATATATTTTATCAAGCAACGTTTTGACTTGTAGTATCTTGTTTACTTTTAACCCTGATTTTCTAAGCGGGGTTATTATATACTCTAGTGCTATGTCATTTAATACCATAAATACTTTACCATTATTTTTTATTAGTCTGAGCGCGTCGATAATGAATTTTCTTAGTAACTTTAAGTCTCTGCCACAACAATATAGTATGTCCAAGCTGTCCGTTGGATTTAATGGTAAATATGGTGGATTAGTAACAACAATATCGAATATATTAGACCGTATTGCGGAGCCTACATCCATTTGCGCTATATCCATACTTACCATAACATTATTGATTTTAGCGTTCAACTTGGTATTAATAATCGCGTCGTACTTTACATCCAAAGCCATAACTCTAGATGCCTTACCTACTCTACTTAGATATACTGATACTAACCCTGATCCCGAACCTAACTCACAAATGCTCTTACCTTTAATGTTAGTTAATACTCTACATAACATTGAGGATGTTAAAGTGTACTTTGGTATAAAAACGTAAGGTAAGAGAACGAAATTTTGATTATCAACAATTATGTACCTCTTGGCTCTTGTACCAGGAAGGTAATATAGTTTATGTAATAATCTAAGTATAGTGTAAATTAATATTGTCCTTAACTTCTTAGATAACATACTGTTTAACCGCAAAAACCATTATATACGGTGTTTATCTTTAGGCCAAGCTTACTTAACAGCTTTGCAGTTTCTCCTCTCTCTTTTTCAAGACTTATAATATAGGGCGATTTTAGTATTATTAATTTTGGCCTATATCCTCTAAGCCTTAATGAGTTTACTATCTTAGCTAGGTCGTTTAGGCATCGTGGACCATAATCATTTGACTCGATTCTTATAAGGTTTCTTGAAAGAGAGACTTTAATATGAGAGTTATAGTATATACCTTCAACAACATTACCTCTGAAATTAACGGAATAGCCAAGATCCCAGAGTAGGCTGGCGAAACTTCTAATGCTTATCTCATTCATTAACCTGTATACGGCTAGGAAACACAAGGACTATGATACCTCTCTCACTAACACATTAGTACTTATAGGTCTATATTTTATTTTTATACTTAATTTAATTGTAATAAGATGATGTTTAAATAGAATAGTTGGAGCAAATGTTTATATTTAAGCTTCCGGCATGCTTATAAATACTTGGTGGAGTATTTTGGGATACTACATCGCTATCGATATAGGTGCAACATATTTACGTGTAGCCCTAGGTGATGCTAAAGGGGAATTTAAGATTAAAATGCGTGATAGGACAAGTAGGGATAAAGATAAACTTGCAGTAGCTAATCAGATAATAAGCCTAATCGAAAGTAACATTCCAAAAGAGTATTTAGAAAAAGTTAAGACTATTGGTATCGGAAGTATTGGACCATTAGATATTAGACGTGGGGTAATAGTTAACCCTTGTAATTTACCTGTTGAAAGAGTCGAAATCAGAGAACCCTTAATGAGCAGGTTTGGTATGCCAGTCTACATGGTTAACGACTGTGTTGCTGGAGTTTATGGTGAGTGGGTCTTTGGCTTAGGTAAAGGAAGGAGAAATATAGTTTATGTAACCTTTAGTACTGGTATAGGTGGAGGAGTCATAGTTGATGGCCATTTACTTTTAGGCAAAGACGGTAACGCTCATGAGATAGGTCATATTACAGTTGATTATGAAGGTAAGCTTGTATGTGGCTGTGGAGGTTTAGGCCACTGGGAGGCTTATGCCTCAGGAGCTAATATACCAAAGTACGTGAGATACCTTATAGAACATGAGTACAAAACGGGCATTGATAAAAGTAAACTAAATAGGTATTATAAAGAGAATAATGTTACCTCAGAGTTATTATATAGATTGGCAAGAGAAGGCGATGAACTGGCATTAAAAATAATCGATAATATTGGGAGGATTAATGCCTGTGGGCTTGCTAGCGTCATAAATGTTTATGATCCAGAGCTTGTAACCTTAGGAGGTTCAATAATGTTAAAGAATCCTCAGCGACTAACATTAGATCCTATACTAAAATACATTAGAAGGTTTATCTTAAATCGTATGCCGGAAATAAACATAACACCATTGGGCGATGATATAGTATTGTATGGTGCACTAGCATTAGCTATTAACCCACCGGAGCATCTTAGGAGTTTACAGTGTTAGTCCGTATCTGGTATTTTATTCTAACTTTTCCCTATTCTTCTGAATGTACTCCCATAACTGGCTTTCTGATATACGATACTTTTTCATAGGAACACCAACAGGTATAATGTATAATGGATGCTGGTTTCGTGGGGCACTTATGACTTCTCTTACCTGATCATCATAGAATGCTCCAATAACCACAGTACCTAATCCTAGTGCTGTGGCTTCTAAATAAACATTTTGTCCTGCATGGCCAACTTCCATGTGAACGTATCTTATGCCTCGTTCGCCATATCTTCTTGTGGTCCTCTCGTATTCAGCTACTATAACTAAGTTTACTGGTGCATTAAGTATCCATGGCTGATTAAGACCAGCTTTATATAATTCTTTCCTAAAATCACCTTCCTTGACCAAGGTAAGTGTATGGGAGTGGGGAGCATAATGATATACTCCAGCTTGTAAACCCTTAACTCCATTATCTCCTACGACAACATATACTTCTAGTGGGTATGTTGCGCCAGCTGATGGGCATGTTCTGAAGCCCCACCTAGTTTCCGATATACCTTGAGCTGCCCATAGAAGTTGTGAAAGCTGAAATAGCGTCAAGGGCTCTTTCTTGTACTCTCTGATACTCCTTCTGTAAGCAAGAGCCTCTTCAACACTCATATTACCTTTAATTCTTGGTAAAGGTAGAAATACTACCTTACCTTTGGATATTATTGGTGTCTCTTGAGTTGTCTCTTTCATAGGCATAAGGAGTGTCATGGCTATAGCAATTATAACAAGTATTACTGTAATCACACCCATAAGTATAATATTCTTTTTATACTTCATTCTAACACCCTCTAGAAATGATACTTTGCACAAACGCTTATATAAACATAAATTCAGATTACCCACTATGATCTAGGAGAGAAAAAGAGGAGGAAGGAAAAACAGGATTATAATTCCTTTGTTACTCTCTTTTTATCAATTCCTCTAATGCTTTAAATGCCTTAGCTGATGATGCTGCTACAGGTCCTCCCCCCATTAGTACAGCTAATGCTATGACTTCAGCTATTTCTTGGGGTGTAGCTCCAGCTTCAAGAGCCTTCTTAACGTGGTGTACTACACATGGTTCACATCTTAAAGCTATACCTATTCCTACTAAGACAAGTTCTTTAACCTTCAATGGTAATGCTCCTTTCTCTAATGTTGCTTCTAGAAGTTTTTGAAAGGCTATAGCTGCATCCGGAGTGTATTGTGATAGCTTTCTAAAGGCATAGGCTACTTCACTTAGAACGGCATTCGTATATGAAGTCAAAAGTTAACACCTACTAAATTTTACATTACGTAAGGTAGAGTAGTTTGTTAAGTAAATAACTCTTACTTTAATCTAAAAATGTGAATATTTTATAAATACTGTGAACAATTAGAATAAACAGTGACCTGATAAGGTGTATCAGACATTGGCAAGGGAAGGTAGAAGAGAAGAGGACTATCTTGAGGCAATGTACATCCTAATTAAGAGGAAAGGTGTTATTAGAGTTAAAGATCTATCTGAAATACTGAACATTAAACCCCCTAGTGTAGTTGATTATCTTAACAAATTAGCAAGTAAGGGGCTAATAAAATATGAAAAACACGGCTCAATAGCATTAACTGATGAAGGACTTAGAGTGGCAAAGGAAGTTTACAAAAAACACCTAGCACTTAAAGAGTTCCTAACCCTAGTACTAGGTCTCCCAGAGCACATTGCTGAAGAAGATGCATGCTATATCGAGCACAGAATACATGATATAACATTGAATAGATTAATAAAGCTTGTGGAATACTTTAAGAATAATCCAAAAGCAAAGAAAATATTAGAAGAAATAAAACAACAGTAGGAGTCTTAACTAAATAATTCACACTTTATCTCTTAAATCACCTTGAAGTTAAAGACATTACAGGGACTCCACCAAATTCGTCAGTATGTATTACTTCAAATGGCCTCGCTGATGTGGGTATAAGCCTAATCCCTATACTTCTCTTCTTAACTTCACATATTGCTATAAGATCCTCTATTATAGGCTTAACATATTTCAGATCCTCCATGGGAAAATATATCATATCTAATCCTGCAACACATACAATGGTATAAGAGATAAGATCTTTAGTATTTACTTTACCTTTAGCTACACGGAGTTTAAGTATATTATCTTCAGCTACAGGGAGCATTAGTTCACAATACCCTACCTTTTTTATGTTAGCCTTTTCAGCAGCCCTCCATAACATCATATTCAAGTAATATATTGTATGTAATGTTCCATGATCTCCTAGTTCTTTTCCATTCATAAACTTCTCAACGATTTCAACAACACTATGTTCCATCCATGGCGAGAGGGAAAAATCGAAACCAAAATATTCGACATTTAAAGTATTAGCTATAGTCTTGCCTATCTCATTATACAATTTAAAATACTTAGCTATATAATCTATTACATCCACTGTCTTCTTCAATAAAGTCTTCTTGAATAAATCTGTATATAGTGCAGCTATTGCTATCCCGTTAGACTTCATGGTATTAACTGAGACTGGGTAATATGGGGAAAGTATAGGTCCGTTTAGGGCTAGGGCCACTCTAGCTAACTCCTTCCAGAAGCCCTGACTAATACTTATTCTAAGTAATTGAATATAGGAGTCTATAACCCTATCTATATCTTTACGATCCGACTTTAAATTAATATTATAAGAGATAAATGATGCTTTAGTCTTAGTTAACACTTTAGCTACATCATCAATCTTTATGTTACCTATATTATCCTCCGATATATGTAAGTTAGCAACAAAGTCTACTCCGTTACCGCAAGCTATTTCCTCAATTTTCCTGATCAAGTAGGGTATTGATACTTTCTCTATCATATCTCCTGGTAACATTGGAAATGATAGTCTCTTACCCCCTTTAAGTAATGGTTTATCAAGTTTTCTTGCCAGTACTTCAGTATACTCTTTTAAAATACTAGATAAGCCAGAGGTTATACTACCTACATCCCATGAAGGAGGATTATAAAATAAGGTAATAGCTCTAACAATCATAATAGTATAATCCCTCCAGGGTTTACTATAAGTACAATCACAATAAATGTTTTATTCTACCTATCACAGACAGTTTAAGGAGTGTGACTCCTAAGACCTCTTAGTACAAGGGCTTATGAAGGGTTAAGTGTAATGTGCAGATTCATAGCTTTTGTAGGAGTGAACGATAATACTACTAAACATATACTTGATAATCTAATTAAAGCATTAGTAAAGAGTAGTGTTTGTGATCCGTATCTTACAAAATTAGGAGATAGAAAAGGCCATAATGATGGTTGGGGTTTTGTTCTTATCTCATATAATGATCATGTAAGCAAAGAGTATTATTATAGAAACATTAAACCAATAAGTCAAGATGAGGAGATAGTAAATTTACTTAGAAAGTTAATTCGGCTATCTCAAGATCCAATATTATATGGCATCTTTCATGTAAGAGCCGCTTCACCTAAGGAGAAAATATCATTAGAAAATACTCAACCACTAAGATTCCTTGTAGAAAACTCTAATGGCTTCTTTTATCTAGCTCATAACGGTTTAGTAGATAAATGGAAAATAGCTAAATTATTGAATCTTGAAGAAGACATTGTCATGTCACTTTCAGACTCATATCACATGGGTCTATACTTCTCCAAAAATCAGAGATTAAATGGCCTTATGAATTTATATAAACAGGTTATTAAAGGTGAAATAGTCAAATCAGCATTAAATACGGCATTACTCCACATAGGGGATATTATCAAACTTTACGTTACATCATATTATAAATATAGGGATCAGAAGGTACATGACTACTATAAGTTATATAGATATGAATTGGATAGTTTGGTTATTTACTCTTCTTCAACAATGGTTGACTATTACTTAGATAGTGAATTAAGAAAAGAATGGATAGAATTAGCTAATGGCATTCTTGAAAAAGTGCATATTACTGAAAGTGAATCAGTAAACATTGAAAGCCATAGATTGTGTTAAGTAAAATTCAGTAATTTACTTAAACTTAATTTTCGAGTGTAGATTATACAGTATCATTAGTAGTAGTATGAAACATTTAATTGCTATAAGTATGGTTATAGGTGAAGAACGATCAAAGACATAGACCTTATATCCTAAAATCTTTTCCACCCATTCATTATATGTAAACCAGAACATCATTATTGCCGCATTTGTAAAGTCGAATGCAAAAAATAATGCTAAGGGCATGCTAGGCAATGTTGCAATTAGTGGGTATAATAGTAAACTCATTTGCGGAGTAAAGACATAACTAGAGAATAGAGCGGCAGCTAAGAATAGAAATAATCCTTCAAGAAATCTCTCTACTTCACCCTCTCTGTATTTAGTTGCAAATATTATCATTATGGCCATTAATATTGTAAATACAATTTTCGATACAATTCTAGCTGTTGGATCATAATATTCAAAGAATATTTGCAGCCATGATCCTTCAACATACCATGATAAATGATATTCCCAGAACTTTAACCAACCTTTAAAATTAAATATCATTATTGGTATATTTAGTAGAACATAGGTAGCTAGGACTATTATTATATACTTAATTACATTCTTCATCTTTGGTAAGTAAAATATTATTGGTATTATCAGGACTCCTGGAATTAGCTTTGATGAAACAGCTAAGCCTAGACTTATTGCACTTTTATAATATTTTTTCTCAAGTAGTAGCCTAATGCTCATCATCATAAATGCTGACGCGATAATATCCCAATTATATACTGTGTATAGGATAAATGAAAGAGTGCATATAAAGAATAGAAGTAGTTTATAGAATGGTAATTTTGCCATTTTTATGATGAAATAAACCTCCTTTACGCAAATAATAGTTGCTATGTAGAGTATCAGCGTCATGATATGGTAAAATGCTAGAAGACCAAGAGGTTCATCTAATAGTATTCTTGGAATAGATGATAGTGCAAAGCATACTCCCACAATTATAGGATATTCTAAGAAGTAGTCTATATATGGTAGCCCGTAAATGCTAGGCTTAATAAACCATCTCTCACCCTTAGTGAAAATTAAATGATAAAGACTGGTGATATCACTGTAAAAATTTACTGGGCCAAAGGGTGCTGGTAAGTGAATCCAATAGCTAAGGATAAACATGACTGTGGCAATGATAAGTACTAACCTTAGCTCTTGCTCTTTAATTCGCAATATACCTCACCAGATTCCATGGTAATCCATTTTTATTGTAATATTTTAGTCTAGAGGTTAGAACAGTAAACTGTTTAAGTGTATTTCTTAAGATAACTCCATAATATGATGGTTAAATACATTATTAATCCAACTAATAACATTAAAGCACAAATTAAGTATATAATCAAGGTTATTTGCGGATTATATAAGGGGTTATATGGTAAAGGGTAAAATGGTTTAATGTCAGAGTATAAAGGTGAATCTAGCAATATATGTAAGAAGGTCCCACTTATACCAGCTACTATGTACTCTCGTTTCTTCAGGTTATCAGTGACTAATTTTAGTGCTCTAAAAACTCATCCAATAGTCTTTTAAAGACGTACATAAAATATGATAAAGCTGCGCCTATTATTAAAGCTCCAAGGAAAGTATGTAAGTATCCATGTAAAGGATATGATAAGTTATATGCTATAACAATAAAGGGTTCGATATCTAATATCACATTAGCTACAATGAATGTTGGGGCGTGAATATGCCTTCTGAGAGGTAAACCTATGATTAAGGCAGGACCTATATGGAGAGGTGTAAAAGGCATACTGGACAACCATTTTAAAGTACTTTTATTCTTTTTATGTGTATATGATATTTAAATGTTTAAATACGCATGGGTCATACTCCGTGAACAAATGTCATGAAGATGTCCAGTCATGAAAACCAGGTTAGGCTATGCCATAGCATTCACTATAATACTAGTAGTTACATCCATAATTCCATTACCAGAATTACCTACACCTCCAGGGCCCTCACTAGAGGATGTGTTTTCCCTAAGTCACATAGTAAGCTATATTATATGTGGCTACTTATGGTTACTAGCCTTAGGATTAACAATAGAATTTCTCCTGATAGCTGTCATAATAGCGCCCTTAACGGAAATAGCCCAAATACCAATACCATATAGGTATGCTTGTATAAACGATTTTATATCGAATATAATAGGATTAATAATAGCAACATTTCTCTATATAATGCTAAGTAAAAGATACAAGAAAAAGAGATGATATAATTACGTTTAAACCTTTACTTAATGGTAATTTTCTTTACCATTAGACACTTCTTAGCAAAGAGTAGTTTTGGTATATGTTTAGGTAGCACAACCTCGTCTACTAGCTTTACTCCTTTTACTTTAGTGTTTATAAGCTCCCAGCTAACATCATCTTCAAAGACTAATTTACGCAAATTCACAAATAACACTGGTCTCTCAATAGCCTCTAAATCAACCTTTGAAACACTAAGTTCACCTATACCTGAAACCACCTCAAAGTCTTTTGCGCCTTCAACTATAGCTTTCATTATCTTAATTGGTGTAGACAATAGCGCCGCACCAGTTTTACCAACCTCTCTTCCTATTTTCTCACCAGCTTCTCTACCTATAATGATCAATGTTAGTAAAGTTCTCATAGCTTCATTCATTAATTCACCCACACTAGTACCAAGGTCTTTTGCGGTGCGAGTAAATTTCTCATAGAGTTCTGGATCAAGCCCTCTTATTGTAAATATCTTCTTACTTTCCTCTTTTTCTTCCCGCTCTCTACCCAAGTATATCACCTCTACGTGTATTATATGTATTATCTGATATATAAGTATTTCTAGTATTATGTATCTTACAGTAAATGTTAAAAAGACTTAATAATATTTCAACTATAATATTATAGACTGGTGTACAACTAAATGAGAAAAATAGTAATAACTATAGCCATTTTATTCATAATTGTTATAAGTGTAGGACTATATTTTATGCTATTTAAAAGAGTTGAAGTTAAAACTCCAGAAGATTTAATTATCAACGTCAAACGAACATTCACACTAAAAAGTTCAGCTTTTAAATATGGAGAAATGATACCTCAAAAATATACCTTAGAAGGAGAAAATATATCTCCCCCACTACAATGGCGTGATGCACCCGCGAATACATTGTCATTTGTACTAATCATGTATGATCCTGATGCCCCACGAGGAA
>CAZTBM010000004.1:51575-84016 GCA_964611985.1 uncultured Desulfurococcales archaeon
GCGAATACATTGTCATTTGTACTAATCATGTATGATCCTGATGCCCCACGAGGAATATTTTACCATTGGATAATGTATAACATACCTTCTACAGTAACATCATTACCTGAGGGTATACCTAACAAGAGTGAAACTCCTTATGGTATTCAGGGAATAAACAGCTATGGCCATGTAGGTTATGGAGGGCCCTATCCTCCACTGGGAAGTAAACATAGATACATATTCTTACTATTGGCATTAGATATAAAATTGACATTAAAGCCTAAAGCTACTGTAAATGAAGTCTTAAAAGCTTGTATAGGTCATGTGGTAGCTTATGCGAAACTCATGGGCTATTATGCTAGGTGAGAATATAGCACTATATGCTTTATACATTAATATTGTAAGTATATCATCTTAGTTTACGTTAATTTTCGAAAGGATGTAGTTAGGTAAATATTTATATAATACACATGTACAGCTACGCTATAGGGTGTTAAATTCACGAAAGACTCGGACACTAGGAGAGAAGAGCTTCTCCTTCATTTATTACTATTGTCTTCAGCCTATCTTGAGGCAGAATTAAAAGTCTATGAAGCATTACCTGCTATGACAGCAATTAAGGCTACTGAAATAATTGAAAAAGAATTAAGTCATATACCTGTTTTCGAGAAAATCCTCCAATGGGATATAAAAAGTCTAGCACGAGAGCTTGAAGAAATAGGGTTCATTAAGAAATTAGAGTACAAAGAGCAAAATGAGGTAGTTACAGTTAAAGTTAAGGATTGCCGCTATGCAAGAAAGCATATACTTTGGTTCTAATGAAATACTACCATGACTTTTCTATGTTACTCTAAACCCCAGCGAATCACCCTAGATGATAATACTATACTAATTAAAACCCATATCATGACCACTATTATAGGAAATAGTATATTTACTGAAACACCTAGACCGGCAAGTTGCCTTACAATTTCAGCCGATGCTGATGTAGGAACAATTAATGAAATGTATCTTAATGGTTCAGGTAGTATCCAAGCTGGATAGTAGACTGGAGGTATTATTACAAGTGGCCATGCTATAGGGTTTGTTATGGCAGAGACATTTACTGGTCTTTCAACTCTCATAACTATGGCTAGACCAATCATTATACTGATTAATAATACTACTATTCCTGTAATTAAAGATAATAATACTATATTCCAAGCGTTAAGTATGAATGCTAACGGTATCATTGAAGCTAAACCAGCCATAGGGAATAATAGTGAGGAAGTAAATGAGCCCATGAGGTAATGAATAGGTCTTATAGGGCTAGCTATAAGCATATCTTGTAATCGTGATACTCTATGCCAGCCCACCTCTTGTGCGACTATGTTAACGCCCGTACTCCAAAGCCCTCCAATGATCCAAGCAACTATTATGTTCTTTAACCCTTCTAGACCGCCCCATGCATAGAGTAAGATTGCAAAGCCCACTACTCTTAGTACGCTTTGAACAAGCCATGCGGGCTGTCTGAATATCCATCTACTAGCTAAGTATGCTATTCCATATATCTTCCTTAAAGCTTCAAGTAACATTCTATTCGCCTCTTTTTGTTAAGTATAAGTATGCATCCTCAAGACTTATTTTACTTATCGATATAGTTTCAGCGTTTATCTCAGAGGCTAGTGCTAAAGCCTCCTCTTTAGACTTAGCGTAAATTATTAGTCTATCTCCGAGGTCTAGAATACGATCATCTTCACTATGCTTAATTCTATTTTTCGTATTCTTTACTATCACTTTGTACGTATAAGGCACTTTAGAAATAAGGCTTTCAACTTTTCCTTCAGCTACAACTACACCCTTGGATACAAAAACTACTTTATCGCTGATTATTTCGGCTTCTCCCATGTCATGTGTTGTTAATAATATTGTACTACCGCTCTTTATAGTAGTCCTTAGAGCCTTCCACACTTTGTATTTACCTGCCACGTCTAATCCTGATGTAGGTTCATCAAGAAACAGGACATCAGCATTTGTTGCTAACACCATTGCAACAGCCACTCTCTTTCTCTGACCACCACTTAAATGGGCCACTAATCTCTTTCTCACATCCCAAAGTTCTAATTCCTCAAACCATCTCATGGCTTCTCTTTCTGCATCACCAATCCCCCAGCCTCGAGCCATTAGGAAGCCCTTAACAGCTTCCCATGGAGTCCAATTAATATCAACGCTTACATCTTGTGGGCATAATGCTATTCTCTTTCTAACCTCCCACACATCTCTAACAATGTCATAGCCTAGTATCAGCCCATAACCTTTAGTGGGTTTAAGTAGTGTAGCAAGCATCCTTACAGTCGTTGTCTTGCCTGCACCATTAGGTCCAAGAAGAACTGTTATGCTGCGTGGGCTAGTCACAAAGCTGACATTAATCGCCCCCCATACTCCATTAGGGTAGATTTTAGCTAATTCATTTGCAACAATTGCCTCCATCGTCGCAACCATTAGAAAACTGACATGTAAATAAAAATAAGGTTTTTGTGGAGGGGTATCTAGCGATATTAGGGTGGAGGAGAGTCCACAGAAATGAGACTAAGAAGGACTAAATACCTATCTCATCCACTTATTAGGTTCAATAACTCATGAAAAATATTCAGAAACGAAATAACAGGTGTAAAATATGCAAAGTACAATTCTAATTAATGGGCTTTTACCGTATGATTCTGGTAAAACTTACTTTGCTTTAGCTCTGGCTAAAGCTCTAATGAATAGGGGGGTTAAAGTTTTAATATATAAACCTGTTGCAGGGCATTCTGCTTGGTACCAGTTTAAGACGGTGATTAATAGTTTAAAGTATGGTATACTTGTAGGAGAGGATGTTGTGAAATATAAGGAGATATTAGGGTTACAAGTGAACCTTGAGTTACTTAATCCTATAGACTTTCTACTAGCACCTTTAAATCCTAAGTTATTAAAAGAGGTTAAAGAGTATTTATCATTAATAGGGGATCAGCTTAGTCAAATGATTCTTATAAGAATAAGTAATTGTCAGAATGGTTTAACACAACATTTTATAATAGAACATAGTGAACGCAGGATAGTACCTGGGTTAAAGCCTTGGATCGAAAAACTAATCAAAAAGCTTAAGCCTGAACCTATAAGTCTTAAGGAAGTACTTAGTATAATGTATTCTCCGGATACATCTAAGCTTCTTGACCAAGCTTTACAGCTAATAAGAGATAAGTCTGAAGTTGTTATTGTTGAATCCTTTAATGATGCTGCTATACCCTACTATAACCTATTAAACAAAGTTGATTTAGTGTTCACTGTAGCTCCAGGATATGTATTTAAGCTCAGAACTGATGATTTTAAGACTATTGTGGAGAGTTACTACTTAAGGTATAGCGATATAGGCTTGACTATGAGTAAATTGATAGATGAAGTTAGAATAGTCTCTGAGCTGCCATTGCCTCCAGTAAGCTCTGTACATGAATTATCAATTTACATCAAAGGTAAAATACGTTATCTCATGAAGAGTCTACTAAGTAGGTGAAGGTAAAGAAATATTTTTGTTGTACATAGACTGCTTTGATATTTAGCCTAAGATGTTTCTCCAGTATTCTACCTCTTCCTTACTCTTTGGTAGTGGTACTTGTACCTCACCTTTTCTTATCTTCTCCTCTAATTCCTTAACAGCCTCCCATATCCATGATGGCTGAGCTTCCCTCATTGTCTTGACTTTAGCCTTTATTTGTTCTGGTGGCATTGGTAGGACCTTTTTGCCTGTTAACTTCTCGGCTTCAATACCCATTTTGATGAATTCGTCGAGGTCGTCTAGTGTGCTTACCGAAATACCTTCCATGAGTTCTCCATCAACCTTTGTACCGATACCTAGTAGTAGAACACCATTGTTTCTCTTAACTATGTCTCTAAACTTGCCTTCTAGGACTAGCTTTGTAGCATAGTATACTCCTTTATCTACTCTTTTCATCATGCTGGCAATTACAAATCCTGGGTTAATCCAGTCTTGGTCGGCATCTACACCGATCCAGAATGGCGGCCCCATTTCGAGTCCTTTTGCTTTTGCTATCTCTTCTACAGCTTGGTTTATACCTAAACCTAAGGGTCCAGCAACGTTGTATACTGCTATCGCTCCCTTAGCGTACATTGCCTTAGCTGCCTCATAACCCTTAGTAATGTCACTAAAGGTTCCGGTGTAAGTCCATAATACTCTCTCCTTTACAGGTACTTCGCCTATTCCTGGTGGTGTCTTGCCGAATTTCTTTTCATACCATTTTAGTGCCCAGTCTACACCCCACTTGTATCCTATCTCGAACTTCCATAATACCGGGATCTCTATACCTAGAACCATACCTACATGTTTATAGCCGTAATGTGCTGCTAGTAGTGCTGCTAATGCACCAACAAGAGCGCTACCTTTATGTTCTTCGAATTTGATGTCTAGTAGGTTTGGTAATGGATATTTGTCTGGATATTTATCTTTGATTATTGCTTGTGAGTAGGTGTCTATTCCTGCAAAGTTCTTGTCTGGGAATTCCATAGCTACTTGTGCTAATGCCTCGCTCAATAGGAAGCCCACACCGACAATCAATACTACATCTGGGTCTTTAGCTGCCGTTCTAAGGTTTGGTAGATAGTCTGCCTCAGTCTTGCTAATAAGCTCCATAACTTCTATTCCGAAGTCTCTTGCTGCCTCATCAGCACCTTTGAAGGCCATATCGTTGAAGCTTAAATCTCCTCTACCACCAATATCCGAGACTACAGCTATTTTAACTTTCTTTGGTTTTGCTGGACCTTTAGGCAATGTGAACATTAATGCCCCTGCTACTGCGGCTATTACGAGTATTACTATGATTACAATGAGTCCAACTTTAGAAACAGCTTTCTTATTTAGTCTAAACATACTACTTAACCTCTCACAATAAATTATTGCATTGTTGAATTAAAAACTTTTATAAAATACCTAATTAAAGAGCTATCTAAATATCGTATAAAAAGTATTAGTATAATTCAAAGCAAAACATAATAGTTTAACTTAGTGTTTATCATTTAGACCTTATACTCTTATACCGCCCATCATTAAGCCGACTTCTTTCCTTGTTACTTCGTCAGCCCTCTTTATACCCATAAATTCCCCTTCATACATGACAGCAATTCTATCACTTAACTGCAATATTTCATCAAGATCTGCTGAAACCAGTAAAACGGCTTTACCTTCGTCTCGCATTTTTGCTAGTATTTCTCTAATGTACATGGTTGAAGCTATGTCTAAGCCTCTAGTCGGATGTACCGCAATTACGAGCTTAGGCCTTTTACTCAACTCTCTACCTACAAGTAGTCTCTGTCTATTGCCTCCGCTCAGGCTTTTAGCTGTTGCATCTATACTAGGGGCTAAAATGTTGAAGCTTTTTATCAGCCTTAAGGCAAACTCTTTAACACGTTTCCAGTCGAGTCTAAAGCCTTTAGTGAACTCTGGCTCCCACTGTCTACTCAAAACGCTATTTTCTGCAATAGTAAATGTGAGAACTAAACCGTATCTCTCTCTATCGCCAGGTATATGTGATAATCCCATCCTGTAAAGGTCTATTGGCCCTTTATTAGTGACGTCAACGCCATCGATTATTATTTTCCCTTTTTCTACCTTTCTAAGCCCTGTTATTGCCTCTACGAGTTCATCTTGACCATTACCTTCAACACCTGCAATACCAAATATTTCTCCTTCTCTTACATCAAAGGATACACCCTTTACCGCCATTAATCCTAAATCGTTTTTAACGTATAGATCCTTGACTATCAGTACTGGTTTAGCTTTCTCACTAACACCTTTACCTCTCAATACTACGTCAAGTTTCATTTCTTTACCAACCATCATTACTGCTAGGTTTTCTGGTGTAGCCTTTTCCGTGGGCACTTCACCTACTACTTTGCCTTTCCTAAGGACAACTATTCTATCAGTTATTGCAAGAGCCTCCCTAATCTTGTGAGTTATGAA
This sequence comes from uncultured Desulfurococcales archaeon, assembly GCA_964611985.1. Classification (GTDB taxonomy): domain Archaea; phylum Thermoproteota; class Thermoprotei_A; order CAZTBM01; family SZUA-1508; genus SZUA-1508. The sequence goes on from CAZTBM010000004.1 coordinate 57,547, forward strand.
TATTACATTTTTGCCAAGTTGTTTAAGTTTCTTCATGATCTTGAATAGTTCTTCGACTTCTAGAGGTGTGAGGAAGGTCGTTGGTTCATCAAGAATGAGCACATCTACTCCTCTATACAGGACTTTAAGTATTTCCACTCTTTGTCTTAAACCTAAAGGTAATAGTTCTATTGGTACATCTAAGGGTACCTGTAATCCTGTCTCTTCCATCAATCTTTTAACTCTCCCTCGTGCTTCTTCAGTGTTAATTGGTTTAACTAGTGTTGGCGCAGAACTCTCTTGATCTTCTAAGCCTAGAATAATGTTTTCTAAAGCCGTGAATATAGGTACAAGAGTGAAATGCTGATGTACCATTCCTATTCCTTGTTTTAATGCGTCCGATGGGTTTTTGAATTGTACTTTTTTTCCTTTTACTTTTATTTCTCCTTTTGTTGGTGGTATTAGTCCTGATAGTATCTTCATTAGAGTAGTCTTACCAGCACCATTCTCACCAAGCAAACCAACAATCTCACCCTTGTAAACAGTGAAGTCAACACCACGAAGCGCAACAGTACCATCAGGGTATACTTTAACTATATTCTTCATTTCAACTACTGGTTCACTTTCCATAAATAGCTCCTCTAGTATCATTGACTCCTTTGTGATTTAAAAATTTAACTTACTCTTATAATTGATATATGAAACATGATACAGTAAATTTTTTAAAAGTAGTTTTAAGTATTCACTTAGGTGCACTTGTTGTGACAAGATTATCGAAAATAGTGACGGATATTTCGCAGTCTCTCTTAGCGCTTGTTGCTGGTCTTCTTGCCGGAGCATTGTTAATGGTAGCCTACGGTTACGATCCACTACTGGCTTATTCAGTGCTCTTCCGTGGAGCATTTGGAAGTATCACAGACTTTGCTGAATCACTGTCTTTCGCAGTACCATTAATGCTTACTGCAATAACCTTCGCTATTGGCGTAAAGGCCGGGTTATTCAATATTGGTGCTGAAGGACAAGCATACATGGGAGCCATTGGAGCTGTTATTGCAGGGGCATTTTTAACTTTACCTTCAGGAATACACTTAGCCGTAACCGTAATATTTGCCATGCTACTTGGGGCACTATGGGCGGTTGTTCCAGCATTATTGAAGATTACTAGAGGAGTACATGAAGTTATATCGACGATAATGTTTAACTGGATAGCCTATCATTTAGCGATGTACCTAGTTCTATATCACTTATCAGGCCCGGGTCGCGCTGAGGTAAGCTTACCTGTCAAAGAGACTGCCAGGTTTACAGTGATACTTAGCGGTGCAAGTCTAACAACGGTTATATATGTTGCAGTAGCATTCTGTATAGCAATATATCTGTTTCTATCAGCTACCAAAGCCGGGTATGAGCTGAAGCTATTAGGAGAGAATCCTGATGCAGCGCGCTATGCCGGTGTTAATGCCAAAAAAGTTGTATTCTCAAGCTTCATTATTGGCGGTTTTGCAGCAGGTCTTGCCGGGGCAACACAAGTGATGGGAAGACCCCCAACGTGGGCTCTTTACGGAACATTAGGCAATGTTATGGGCTTGGGATTCGACGGTATAGGTGTAGCTCTTATTGGTAGAAACAATCCTATAGGTATAATTATTGCAGCAATATTCTTCGGTGCTTTAGCTAATGGAGGAAGATATATGGAGCCATACTCAGGTGTATGTTCAGAGCTTGTTAGAGCAATCAATGGTTTAATAATTATAGCTTTAGCCTTTCCCGAAATCATTGCTATGATTAAAAGGTATCGAATGAGGTATAAAATATGACAAGGAAAGTTAAAACACAAGTAAAAATACTCTTAGGAGTAGTAGTATTAGCAATAGTACTAATTGTAGCATGGCATTTTGGATTAAATCCAGGGGCACTTATTGAAGCAGGCTTATTAGCAATGACACCCTTAGCCTTAGCAGCTATAGGTGAGTGTATAAACGAGAAAGCTGGAGTTGTCAACATAGGTTTAGAGGGCATACTTCTTATTACTGCTGTTGCCGGCGTTTATGGTGCTGAACTAGCAGGCAATGGCTATGTGGGTTTACTTGTTGGAATGATAGTTGGTGCTCTAATAGGATTTCTCTTCGGATTAGCAAGTGTTTATGGTAGAGCAGACCAGATAGTAGCTGGTATAGGTATAAATGTCTTTGCTGTAGGCTTCGTTCCATACGTTATAATGGCCTTATGGGCCTTCCCCGGCATCCATATACCACCCAAAGAGGTTCTTGTACCTTTAATATCAACACCATTAATGAGAATTAGTGCGATAACAATCTTGACAATAATTCTAGGTATACTATTACACTATATGCTACATAGAACACCCCTGGGACTCAGAATAAAAGCTGCAGGAGAAATGCCCATGGCATTAGATGTTGCAGGCGTTAGAGTAGACTATGTTAGAATATTTACAGTAACTCTAGGTGGAGCATTAACAGGCTTAGGTGGAGCCTTCATGCCACTGGCGTGGTTCGGTGGTATAGTTAAAGAGATATCCGCTGGTAGAGGATTTATAGCACTAGCCTGTGTGGTCTCATCAGGATTAGAGCCGTTATTAGCATTAGCATTTGCATTCCTCTTCGGCTTTGCTGAAGGACTAGCCTACACTGTTGCTGTAACACCTGGCGTGAAAGAGGCTGTACCCTACCACCTAGTATTAATGATACCATACATAGTAACATTACTTGTAGTAACAATATTCATTGGCGGTAGAAGGTTCCCAAGAGCTATGGCAACACCATATGTGAGAGAAGAATAAAACATTTTTCTAGGAACTCGACTTTTTACCATTAATTTGTATCTATTAATAATATATCTTTAGAGCTTATTAGGCTTAATATATTTATGTGGTAGGATATTTTATAGAAATATATTATGTAGGGTGGCTATAGAACATTGTATGGGAATATTGATATAACTAAAGCAAGAGTACAATTAAAGCTTGCAGAGAGAACTCTCGAATTCATCAAGAATGCTGATTATGTAATGTATAGAAGGCTAAAAGATGATAATTTAGAATATGAATGTATGATTAAAAATCCCGAAACATTACTTATTGAGCCTGCTGCCCCCATTCTTATACCTAAACAGCTAACACATTATATTTTGATTGAATTCGCAAATGATGTAATGTTGCCTCCTGAAGGCGAGCTAGAGGGGTATACTCTTATGCCTGTTGATATAGTTGTTTTCTCTTTGAAGGACGATAACTATAGGGGTATTGATACATTCTCTGAATGCAAGGTTAAATATGCTTTATATGGTCCAAAAGATGAGGGTATAATAGCTCGCTACTATAAGTCGAGATTCTTCACTAACTCTAAGGAGCCAGAGGCGTATAAGGAGGCACTTGTACCATTAGAGATAGTTAATACACATAATGATTGGGTTAAGTTGAAACGTATACTAATGGATGCAGTAATGCTACGTCTCTATTATAAACAGAGTGGAAGCTTTGCCTCTACACAAAAAATAAAGATCACAATAACTTCTGAAACAACAGCACTCATAGATTACGGAAAACAAGTACATGGGGGTCTTAAGGAGGCTAAACGCCCATTACGGTTAAGTATACTTATGCATGTTCCTCGAAAAACTGAGATGATGTGGGGCATATGATTGAGAGTCTTAAATCGGTATTAGAGTCAGCAAGTAGAGTATTCTCTGCTGTAACCTTTGATAGAGTATTTTCTGCTTTACTAGTTTTTGCAGTAGGTTTTGCTTTAGCATATGTATTTAGGAGACTAACTTTCAGAGCGGCCTATAAGGTTGTGCCATTACATATTGCTAAGGCTATATCGGGTTTCATATATTATGTTATAGTCATAATTGTTATGATGACTATTCTATCGATATTCGGTGTTAGTATTACTGGTGTTCTAGTAGCTGGTGGTATAGCAGGTATAGTCTTAGGTTTTGCCTCGCAAACTATAGTCTCTAATCTCCTTGCCGGAATATTCCTTTACTGGGATAAGCCGTTTAAACCCGGAGACCCCGTTAACGTAGAAGGTATAGCTGGAATAGTACAAGAAATATCAATCCTTTCTACAAGAATACAAACTTGGGATGGAGTATACGTTAGAATACCTAATGAGAAGGTGTTCACAGCAACAATAACGAATTATGCCAGGATGCCTGTAAGAAGAGTAGAACTTAAAGTAAGTATAGCATACAAGGAGGACTTTGGGAAAGCTAAAGAGGTAATAGCGAGAGTGCTTGACGAACACCCATTAGTCCTAGTTCAACCTGAACCTGTAATATTTACATCAGAGCTTGGTAGCGATGGAGTCGAGATAACAGTTCAAGCATGGGCACCTACTTCTGAATGGATTACTGTAAAAAGAGAGCTATTATGGAATATAAAGAAGGCATTAACTGAGGCTGGCATAGAAATACCCTTCCCACAGAGAGATATATGGTTTAGAACACCACTAAAAGTAGAAGTCACGACAAAGAGTACTAGTAAACTAGATAGTATATCATAAAGTTTAGAGGAGTTACGAGAGTTCGTTAAGGCTACGGGTGACATTTGGTCTTTTCTCTAATATCATACCATCATACATTGAGAGAGCTCTATCAGCATACTTTATTATTCTAGGATCATGAGACACCATTATGATCGTTGTGTTAAAATCTTCTCTTATCTTTCTAAACAATTCAAGAACTCTCATAGCATTAGGCCAATCAAGATTTGCTGTTGGCTCATCCGCTAATATGACTGTAGGAGTATTAACTAGAGCCCTAGCTATAGCTACACGTTGTTTCTCGCCACCTGACAGCCTTGGAGGCTTTGCTTTTTCTTTACCCTTCAATCCTATATAGTCTACTACACTTAATACACGTGCTCTTCTTTCGTCACGAGGTACTCCAGCAACAAGTAATGGTAACTCTATATTCTCATAGACAGTTAGTTCATCTATTAATCCCAAGTCCTGAGGTATATATCCTACGACAGTATTTCTAAGCATAGCTAAACCATCTTCATCAAGCATGTTTAAATTGTATCCTTCAACTATAACATCCCCCCTATCAGGGCGTTCGATCCCAGCTATTATCTTTAATAATGTGGATTTACCTGAACCACTTGGACCCTGAATACCTACAACTTCGCCTCTTTTTACACTTAAGTTTACACCTTTAAGGGCTACAACAACTCTCTCTCCATCAATGTATGTCTTCCATACATCTCTAAGCCAAACTATGAGGTCCAAGCTCATACTATTATCCCTTCCTCCCGGTCCTTCTGTATAATAGAATTACAAGAATGTAAGCTAATAAAAATGTCAGCAGGGGTATAATACACTTAAACTTTGGCGCAATAGTGACCACTAAGGGTGTGGATAAAGTTAAAGCCAAAAGTAAACTGTAACATAGGAGTATTCTACGAATAAAGCTAGGTGGTGCTCCTGCTATTTCTAAACCTTTGAGCACATTTTTTATCATAAGGTTGTCTATTAAGACAGCTGAAGTGATAGATGTAAAAGTTAAAGCTAGAATTATGTAATTTACATAGGGATTCTTAAGCGCTATTGTATATACTGATAGTATTGTACCTGAGGCTAATGCAACGAGAAACCCCTTACCCCTAATATAGATTTTAAATCCTGATATAAGGTATTCTAAGTACGCCAAGGCGTTAACCCTCCTATTAAACGTCCCACAAATAGCCTAACCATAGAGTTAAGGTAACGGTCTGATATCTCTTCTATACTCCATGGCTTATAGGCTATGGACACTTTAGTGTTGTTATTGTTGGGTATTAAGGTTATGTGCAGATTTACTCCAATACCCCACGTTATAAGATATCTTGCTGAAACATAAATATATACTTCATTTCTTCGCCATACCACATCATATTCTATTACTTCGAAAAACTCATTTGTTTTTATAAGGTATTCTATTGAAGGTATCAAATCACTAATATTCCTTCCAACGATAAACGAGACTCCTTGAGGTAATGGTGACTCCTTGCTACCTATACTCGCTAAAGTACGTATTGTATAAACTGAAGTAAAGAGTAATGCAAGAATCAATGTGATTATAGTATTAAAGATTACATAAGAGCCGATAATATATGACAATAAGTATATTATAATTAACCCTGTTGTACAAAACATTAGAGCGAGCATTGATGCCGTCGATAATGCTATGGTATTTGGCGGTAATCCAAAGAGTAAAGCTCTAAACTCTATGCTCTTTAATCTATTAGCTATAACAGACACTGTTGGTATAAACATTATCGAGGCTAGTATAGATGATAGTACAGCTAAAGCTAAACTCTCCCATGAGGGCATTATTGCATTATAAAAACAGGTGATATTTCCACCTTTTATTACATACAATTTGGAGAGAGAAGGAATTCCATGAAACAACTCTTTTATGCTGGTTTCACTTAATGTCACACCTGGTATAATTAGAGCTGTTACTGGCTGTTCTAACAATTTGAGCATCTTACAGCCAGTATTATAGTCTAGTACTATAGTATTTTCTGGTGGAACGTAAACGGGATTTGCAGCAACATAGCCTTGTATAGGTAATAAGGATAAGACCTCATACAGTTTGATTTCTTCCATTATTATAGGCTTAATACCTTTAACATACAATGTCACATCATTAATCGTGATCTTACTCTTATTTAACTTGACATCACCTAAAAGTATAGTATCATTTGATGGCATAATATTCGCTATCACTTCCCGGTCTACTAATACCGCAGCATATATGTTCATTTTCTTAGAATCTATTAGAGGATGTAATGGTTCATCAAATACTATCTTTAATACTCTCTTATATTCCTTTAATGTTATATTAATTTCTGATAAATAATTTAGAACATAGGCCAAGCTTAAGCTATTAGAAAACTCTAATATTACACAATCTCCCTTATAATCTGATAATCCTTGATCCACTCTAGCTAAATGATATGCTGTTGCAAATGCAGATAACATTATTATTAGTATAAGGGAGATTAATGATATAAGCGTTGATGACGAGATTAAGGCTTGTTTAACGATTTTCCATACTGAACTAAATTGTGCTGTAGGTGAAGTGTTAGGTGGAGTTATGCACAGTTTAGCCTCGACTTTTTCACTCCTTTTGTAGTATTTTAGAAGTAGCTTAAGAGCTACAATTAGCGATCCTATGTATAATATTAGGAGGACTATAGTGAACACTCTATATCACCAAGCATACTATAGTATACACTATTATTGCTAATCCTGCACCTGCTAGAGCGCAAGCTGCAGAGAGTAGTAAAGCTTCATGAGCTACAGAGCTTATCCTACTAATAATATACTTTATTACCGAGGCTACTAAGAAGAGTATTCCATAGTCTGGAGTTAATGTTAACCCTATTAGTATAGAGAATAATGTTATTTGCGTTAATCCTGAGACTTTAATGATAGCAAGTATAATTATAGCCGCTATAATTCCTAATATTAAGGCATGGAAGTTTATTATGTCTAGTCTACCTGTATAAAGCCCAGCCATCCATGTAACTATGGGGAGCCACCGCACTAATGGGAATTTAGGTGAGTTTAGCCCATAAACGCTAAGTAATAAGTGACCATAATATAGAGTTATAGGAGCGCCTATTAGTATACCTAAGAATAACGTTACAATTACAAGTTTACTATTTACTCCCAAAATCTTGGATGCTTTTATAACATTCATTGATGAGCCAGCCATAAATTCGGGCATAGGTATGCCAGTGTAAGGGTCTAATATTACATATCCCGTCGCCCCTCTATAACCCATAGTATACATTACTACAGAAGCTATAGGCAATATTGATTGAGACGCTACACCAACTTCTCCTACAACTCTAACTGTCACTAATGCTAAGAAAAAGTGTAGTAAAGGTAACAGTATGAATATTGGTAAGAATCTTATTGTAAGACTTTGTGGATCCAGTACAACTGTTACTATAGGTAATGTGAAAACTAATAATAAACAAATGATTAGTGCTATTAACTCATCGTGTTTTAGTCTAAAACGACTGAATGTGTGAAAGTAAACTCTAATATTAACTGCTGTATAGTATAATGAAGCTACAATTATGAAACCTACAACTATAGATGCAAGTTCTGGTGAAGCAAGTGAGGGCATGTCTAGAGCTCCCATACCTGGAGGAACATATAGTGCACGTAGCATTACAAGGATAGGCAATAGAACAAGATAGGCGATAAAGTTACCTAGTGATATACCTATAGATGCATTTAATGGTATAACTAGTGCTATTAGAAAAATGAAAACATCAAGAGTTAATGCCAGTGAAGAGCCTTGAAGAATACTTTGCAGCTGAGTTGTAAAATCAATAGTAAAAGGCCCAAAAATAAGATACATCATTTCAAAGATTAAACCGACTAGTATCATAAGTAAGCCACGCACACCTTTAACTATAGATATGCTTACAAGCATAGCTGAAGCCGAGCCTAAAGGAAACATTAATCTTTCTCTTTCAAGAAAATGCTTAGAAAAAGCATAAGCTAAAGCTATACCACCAGCGGACACTAAGGTTAAATGTAAGTATATCGCTATAGTATCTATTCTCAATTGCTCACTTGACATGTATAGCCATTGGGGTACAATTAGTCCTAACCTTGAAACTATTGGCGCCTCAGCTAAGATAGTATAAGTTATATACATACCAGCTGTTATTGCTGTCGTCAAGTTCATACCTATAGCTATAGCTGAAGCTAATAAAACTTCACTAATGTATGGCTTTCTACGTAGAATAAGATTAAAGACCAACACCACTAAAACGGGTGCTGTAAGAACAGAAATTTCACACGTAGTATAGCCTGTTACAGCATACCCATAGCTATCAATAAACCCTAGTACTAGACCCACAAGTAGCCCGATGAGTACACTTTGGTACAAGAGCACACCATCAAATAGATTTACCAAAGTGTAGTAGTTATAAGGTTTACCATACATACCATTGACTTGTTAACTTAGTACCTCCATTATATCGTTTGACACGTACGCTCTTACCTGTCCATCTACAGTACAAACTTTAAGAATGCTTTTCAGAGGGACTCCAGTTCGTTTATAAATATTTTCTCGAGCATTATACTCTATTCTTTCAATGAAACATACTGCCCTCTCTACGTCTATATTGGCTTTTCTTAGTGATTTAATAGCTGAGATTATAGTACTTCCTGTTGAAACTATTGAATCAACTAATACTACATTACTTCCTGGGCAAACTCCACATACTATAAATAATGCCTCATCATACTTTGTCTTTCTAGAAAATACTATACCTTCATCACATAATTGTCCTCTCATATCAGAATATTTACGTGCTATGACTAAAGGTAACCCCGTCTTTACTGATATTAAAGATGCCATGTGAATGCCCATTGTTTCGAACGCAATTATGTAATTTACTTTACAATTACTAATAAGGAGACATAATAGTTCACCACATAACTTTAGCAATGTGGGGTTAATGCTTCCTAAGCCTGAGGTTAACGGGTTTACAATATAGTAGTACGTTTCACCTTTACATTTTACTTTCTTTACTTTAGATTCCTCTATGACTTTAGCTAGTTTGTTTAATCCCAAAATATAATTAGATACTAGTGAAGAGCTCATGAGCACAGTCCCTTTTAATTAAAAGAGATATATAAATATTATTAAAGATATCTGTAAATATTATTTAAGCGAATAATTAAATAAAGAGTATATGTATACACTCTATGATGGCGTATGGTCATAGATACCATTGTGGTAGTAGACCTTGGTGGGCAATATAGCCACTTAATTGCTAGGAGAATAAGAGAACTAAATGTTTACTCCGAAATAATGTACCCCGAAGAGCTATCTCACAACACACTCATTAAATTTAGGAATAAAGGATTAAGAGTTAGGGGCTTTATTATTTCTGGAAGCCCTCTAGATACATATGAAGATACCACTAGAGAGCATATTGTGCACATTCTAGAGTTTAATATGCCTATTTTAGGAATATGTTATGGCCATCAAGTTTTAGCTAAGGTGTTTGGTGGGCTTCTAGGGGATGCTCCTAGGTTGGAATATGGTAAAGCCCAGGTTAGAATTGAAAAACCGGAAGACCCATTATTTCATGGTTTAAGTCATACTGAGGAAGTATGGATGAGTCATAGGAAAGCTGTACTAAAAATACCTAATATACTAATCAAGCTTGCTGAAAGCGAAGGTTCACCTATTGCCGCTTTTAAACATAAGCATAAAAACATTTATGGTGTGCAATGGCATCCTGAAGTAACTCATACAAGGAATGGTTTAAAATTGTTAGCAAATTTTGTCTTTACTATATGTAAGTGTAATAGATCATGGAAACCTGAGAATCAAATAAAGGTAATACTTGATTACATCAAACATAAAGTTCCAAGGAAATCGAGAGTTATAGTTGCTGTGAGTGGAGGTGTAGATTCAACAACTACAGCTATTTTACTAAAGAAAGCTATAAGTGAGCGTGTTATACCAGTTTTCATTAACACTGGCTTTCTAAGAGAGGGTGAAGTTGATGAAGTGTTAAACAGTTTGAGGAAGTTGGGTTTAAATGTAGTTTATGTTGATGCCTCCAAGGTATTCCTTAAGAAGCTTAAAGGAATAGAAGATCCCGAGAAAAAGAGGGGCATGTTTAGTAAAGAGTACTTGAAAATTCTAGAGGAAGTGGCTGAAAAGCTTAATATAGACTATTTAGCTCAAGGAACTCTGTATCCTGATGTCATTGAAAGCGGCTATAGAAGAAGAGCTAGCAAGATAAAAAGTCATCATAATGTAGCTTGTATTCGTAAACTTAAGAAAATAAAAGGAGTTATTGAACCACTAAGATTTCTATACAAGGATGAGGTTAGGGCATTGGCTAAAGAGCTAGGCATACCAAAGGAAATATATGAAAGACAACCTTTCCCTGGTCCAGGCCTTCTTGTTAGGATAATAGGAAAAATAGATGAACATAAACTTTCTCTAATTAGGAAGGCAACAAAGATAATTGAAGAGGAAATCGAAAAGAGAGGGTTACATAAAAAATTATGGCAGTACTTTGCTATTCTAATACCATGTAAGACTACCGGAATAAAGGGCGATAGTAGAGCATACGGCTATATTATCGCTGTTAGAATAGTTGAAAGTCTTGATGGTATGACAGCTGATTATGCACGATTACCTTATGAGGTCCTAGAATCCATATCATCAAGGTTAACCTCTGAAATACCTGAAGTTGTAAGAGTGGTCTATGATATAACGAGTAAACCTCCTGCAACGATAGAGTGGGAGTAACTCTAGACTCCCTTCTACTATAATATGCCTAATACTTTCTTTGAGATAAGCTTTTTATAGCCTAAAGTTGCCATTAAGAGCATTAATGATGCTAACACTATACATACTCCAACAGGTAGATCTAGGTAGAAACTAATGGTTAGACCAAGATAGATTGTTATCACACCTAATAGTGGAGATAGAATAAGCATTTTCCTTATATGATTAGCTATTTGCATTACTGTTACAGCTAAATTATACAGTAATGTAAAGACTAAGAACCCCCCTACAAGTCTCAACAATAATACTATTGTTGCACCTGTGAGGAATATTACTGTATAAATATAATATTTAGTGTTTATTCCGTCAGCTTCAGCAAGTCTTCTATCAAACAATATTGCTAGTAATTTCGGCTTAAACGTGTAATAATACAACATGTATATTACAGTCAAAAGAATCAAAATAATTAAGTATAATGGTGTAACAGCTAGGATACTACCCCAAAGTATGCTTGAAACAACTTGTGCAGCCAAAGCTGTTCCTGGAGTTAAATAGACAAATAGCAATGCTAAAGCGGTATTTAATGAGAAAATAACCATTGAAACTAGGTCTATGGGCACTCTTAGAGCTTCAGCTATTGGTCCAAGTACTAAGGCTGTTAAGAACGCAAAGAGCAGAGATAATGGTAAAGGATCTAACTGTAAATATAGTGATAGAGCAGCTCCTGCCAATGCCCCATGAGCTACAGAGAAACCTAATGTCGTTAATCTTAACCTATAAATAAATACACTTGACAAGCCACATAGCATACCTGAGGGTATAGTGGCTAACCCGATTAACACTAATAGGTCTAATGGTATCAATGTAAAATAACCTCGTTAACTATTTTACCATTTTTCATCTCAATTATTCTATTACATGCCTTGGGGATTACACTTACATCATGTGAGACCATGATTATTGTTGCCCCATCTTTATTCAGTTTGGTAAAGAGTTCTGCCATGAATACTCTAGATTCGCGATCTAGATTACTAAAAGGTTCATCAAGTAGTAATAATTTGGGTCTTCTGACTAATGCTCGTGCTATCATAACCTTCTGCTGCTGTCCTCCGCTAAGCTTACCTATAGGCTTATATGCTAGCTCCTCTATACCTAGTAATCTCAGTACTTCATATACTCTAGTCCAATCCTCTTCTGTAAAGTCATCTAATGTACTCTTAAAACTCGCTAGCGCTAGTGCTACTACATCTTTGACTAGAAAGGGTTCATTAGGTTTCTTGATGAAGTCTTGTGGTACATAGCTAATGAACTTTCTTACCTCAAATACTTGTTCAGGTATATTTTTTCCTAGAACTCTTACCGTGCCCTTCCTTGGTTTTAGTAGTCCAATTATTGTATCTAATAGTGTTGTTTTACCTGCACCATTAGGTCCGGTGATTAGTATGAATTCTCCATATCGAACCTTAAGGCTTATGTCATATATGGCTGGTCTAGTCTCCCCATAGTATACTACATGTACATTTTCAAGTCTCGCTATATATCTATCATTGATATCTCGAATAGTTCTTCCACCGAAAGCGAGCTTACCCAATTAGCACCCTCTTTAAGGTCTTTAATTTTACTTATGTTTCTAATAATATTTTCCTTGACTCTTAGCCTTATGCCCTTTCTTCTACTTAGACATATGAATTCCATGATTATGCTAGCCTCATCTTCCTTATTATCTATAACTCGTATGTTTAACTTGCCTAATGTGCACTTAGTACTACACTGTACACCATCAATTATACATGTGTATGGTCTTTTGAGAGGCAGTATAAGTTTAGCTTGTAAGTCATGTTCATTTATAGGATTTAATATCCTCCTTGCAAGTTCACCTGCCCTGTAGCCTATAGTAAGGAATGGGCCTAAATGGCCATGAAATATTGCAGTCTCTTTTAAAGTTAAATATCTCATCTCTTTCTCACTTTAGCCATTATGAGTATGAGAGTCTCTATAACAACTATTATTGTTAGTGCTATGACAGCATAACTGTATATCGCTAATTGGTTTTTAAGATTGTTAATCTCATTTAATGCTTTGTAGTTTTCTACAGCTTTTACTAATTGGGCTACATTATACTCCATAACTCTTGTCACATTATTTAATCCCTCGCCCGTCCCTGGGAAGTTTGTTAAAACCACATGAACCGCTCCTATTCTCCGAGCAAGCTCTTCTCCAAACCATATCCCACTTTGGAGGTTATCGATAACAAGTTGGACACTATCTTCTTTTCCCTTCTTTTCAAGTTCAGCTATATCCTTTGCTGATAATCTTTCAGGTGGCGGGTAATCGGCAACAACTTTAAAACCAAGCCAAGATATGAATGGTTTTTGCCATCGCATAACTACGACCTTTACATTACTGAATCCATATTTTTCGGCTATAGTCTTCATCTTCTTAGCAGTCTCATCTATAGCCTTTAATACTTTGTTAAGCTTTGACTTGACGTCGAGACCTAATTCATTTATAAGTGCTTTGGCTACTTGCTCATATAATTTCTTAAGATTGTCAGGAGTGTTCCATGGCCCACTAACTTTAATCAGAGGAGCAGTACTACCAGACGCTTCTTTAAGCTGTTTAATCCATGGTTCAAATCCATGATAGAATATTAATTTAGCTTCACGGAATGCTAGTATATCACTCGGTTTTATATCGTAATGTGCAGGACATACTGCAGGATTAGCTATCACATTAACTATTACTTTATCTCCTGCAAGATCCTTAACTATACTGCCAAGGACACTCGTCGTAGCTATAACTAACGGTTTTTGATTACCCTTCTCTGCCATTACCATACCTATACAGGAGAATACCAAGAGCATAATAAGGGATACTAAGAACACTTTGAACATTATAATGTCATAGTGAGGTTTCATACTGTGCACCATGACTTAATATTAAGTGCACATTAATAAGTTTAGCTATGCTTAGGGCTAAAGTTAGGAGAACTATAATATATCATTGTTTATTAGATTTTGGTGATTTAGACTTCTCTCCATTTACGTTTTCTACTATCCCATACTATGAATCCGTACTGTATAAGAAAGTTCATTAATTTTCTCTCTTCTTTAGAGAGCTCTGCTTCTTCAATGTCTCTAGGTATATATGGGAGTTTCTCTTTAAACACACTCCAAAACCCAGGATCAACAAATGCTACATCTCCTCCTTCACTCTCTAATACCACTATGCCTTCGCTTCTTGCTTTTCTAATGAATGATTCTGGTTTACGTATTCTCATTTCACTTAGTAATTGTACCTTTCTTTCGGAGATAATGTCCTTCATTGAAACCTTCTTGGCTCTAACTTCAGCTCTTGTAGGAGCTTTAATTTCTTGTTCTAAACGGGATACTCTACTTTCCAATTCACTTACACGTTTCTCTAGAAGGGATACCATCTGAAGCTGGTCTTTTATGTACTCATAGACCAAATCAACAAGGAAATCTTCTACCTCCTTACCTCTTTCCTTGGCTAAGCTCTGTAGTATCTCATAGGTTCTATCGGGAACTCTAATAGTTATAGTCTTCAACACAATCTAACCCTAAATTAATCTATACTTTATTGTCTTTAATTTTAGTTATGGTTATTAAAAAGCATTCTGTACAATAGCTTAAATTCATAATTATTAAGAATTTCGTGAGAACTTTTGCTTTTTAGTCGCATTTTATTACTTTTACTTCAATAGTTTTAGGAATATATTTGATATCCTCTAGTAAGCTAGAATTCTCCCTAATAAGTAAGAGTAAGGGTAAATTTGTATCACAAGAGATAACAGCTTTTTTAATTAACTCAAGCTTTACTTCATCTTCACACATACCTCTACAGTCTAACAGTATATACTTCTTCCCGCCTAAATGTATTATATCTACCTCGTGTCTAACTCCTGAATATCCTTCTATAATCTCTTTTTCCACTTTACTCATTTCCTCCATTTCCTTTAGGATTTCGTTCTCACAATCATTTTCGACCAAAAAATATTCGTAACGCATACCATATTTAGTATGTGGTTTCGTATTATTTAGACTTTTACTACTAACCCACTAACCGTAGTCCCTTAATTAGATCCATGTGGATAATATTATCGCGTTATGGGCAACAAATTACCCCAAGGAGGCTTACAATCTACTTAATCCAAATATTTTAGGTACGTTTGTTTCTTTAGGGCTATTATAACATTCGCTTTTGACATAACCAGTAGTATAATAACTACCATAATGAATAATATTAAGCTTATGAGGTATGGTAATGTTGGATTTAATTGTGCTAGAAAGCCCGCCATTAATGGTGAGATAAGTGTTATAGTTCTCTTATAACTTGAAATTATCGCAAAAAGGCTACTAGCCTTATTAGCTGGTATTTTGCTGAAGAGCCAAGACCTATAAAATGGAAATGATAGTGTTTCACCAAATCTGCACATAAAATACGCTAAAACTACAAACATAAAGGGTGGCTTCAAAAACATTATTAAAGCCCATGCGGCTATCAAAGTATAACCTAAGGCTATGATGTCAAACCTGTATTTACTTTCTATTCTCTCGGAGATATAGGTGGCTAGTATTGCTCCCACAGAGATTGCTGCTTCAACTACCATAACTTCGAACAATGTTAACCCAAGTACATTAACTATATAATTTAATAGTACTATTTCTGGTGCTAGATACCATGCAAGTATTGTTAAGGCCTCAATTAATAGGATGATTTTGAACTCTCTATCAACCCTAAAGGTAAACCTTTCAAATTTTATTCTCTTTTTAACATCAAGTCTTGGTAAAGCCTTTAAGAGGTACAATATAGTAAATATTGATGAAGCCCCTATAATTATAAAGCCAAACCTGTAATATTCAGGAGTATTAAATATGTAACCGAATAGGTACCCTAAAGTAAGGAATCCTATGAGCTGGCTTATTTCAGGCAGTCTCATATGCCATGCAAATATTTCTTCCAGTTTGTCCTTAGGGTAAAGTATTTTTTCTGTTACTTGATATAAAGGATAAAACATGCCAGCGATTTTACTTAGAAGTATGCCTAAGAACAGCATTAATGGAGCTATAGGTCCATAAGCTAACCCGTAAAGTATGGAAGAGGCCCCTTCAATGGCGTCAATTACTACTAATCCGTGCCTTATAGCTACACGGTCAAAGAGCTTACCTATCATATATGTTAATGGTATTGAGGCTAAATGAACTATTGTAAAGAATACTCCAACATGGAAAACATTATAGCCTGTCATGAACATGTAGAGAGGCAACATATACCATGTTATCAGTAAAGGTGATACAATTGTATGATAAATGATATATCTACGGGCATTTACAGGTATCTCGCTCCATCGCATCACCATTAACACATTACATTGACAATATTTATCTTTTTCCGGCTGAGAAATAGAATATAGAGTGGCCTAGATTAATAAAGTGGGGTAAAAACCATAGGATGTAGCATTTTATTTCATTTTATAACTTTTTGTAACATGCTAGTGAAGGTAATCTTTATATACCCTATTTTCCCTATTTCTGTATATGGTGATTGATATTCCCGCTAGGGGTTGGAAGCAGATTAGCATTCATGAAGATAGGTTTTGGAAGCTACTAGAAGTTAAAGCTAAACTGAAGGCTAAAACATGGGATGAACTTGTTGATAAACTTTACGACTTAGTGGTGAGACATGAAGCTAACTAGAACAGTTAAGGTAGAATGCATAGTATCTAGGGGGAATTTAGCAGTATTAAAGGAAGTTCACTCCATGTACAAGTTTATGCTAGAGTGTACGTTAGACTATGCATTAGAAAATAACATTAAGTCCTTTACTAAGCTTAAGGCTAAACCGTATAGGAAGCTTAGAAGCATGTGCCCAGAGCTACCTAGTCATTACGCTTACACGGTATGTCAAGATGCTACTACTAGAGTTAAGAGCCTCCTTAAACTTAAGAGAAAAGGATTAACCTATACTGATAAACCAGAAGTAAGAAGAATTAGCCTTTGGCTTGATGGCCACCTTTGGAAACCTAATGGATATACAGAAGTAAGAATAGCCACCCATAAGGGACGGGTAACACTAGCTATTAGACCCCATAAGCTGTTTTGGAAATACATGAATAATCCTACATGGAAGCTATGTAGTGATGCAAAACTAAAGATATTCAATGACAAAGCTGTATTACTTTTAACGTTTAGAAAGGAGGAATACAAACCCTATGAACCTAAAGCTGTTATCCCAGTAGATATTAATGAAGATAATGTTACATTCAAAGTAGGTAACGAAGTCTACATAGTTAAAACTAGATTCAAGAAGATAATTGTGAGCTACCATGACCATAGAAAGAGAATCCAAGAGAAGTATCAGCAAAGAATACCCAAGTTATTCAAGAAGCTAGTTAGAGTTCTTAGAGAGAAAGAGCGTAAGAAGAATACTCGTTTCCAAGTAGCTAACTTCATAGTTAAAACAGCAAGGGAACTTAAAACACCAAACAATATGATTTCAAGGATTAACGGTAAGATGTTAAAGCATAGGTTGTATCAAGCTGGCTTTAGAGGATTACTAAATACTATCATTGATAAGTGTATGGAATATGATGTACCTCATGCCCTAGTTAATCCTAGGAAAACATCTTCTACTTGCTCTATTTGTAACTCTATACTCGTGCGGGGCAATGCCCCAAGACAAATGTATTGCCCCAAATGTAAGTATCAAGCTGGTAGAGATATAATAGCAGTATTTAATCTTGAAAGAAGATATCTTCAGATGACCGCCCTTATGCCGTTAGGCGGGACACCTTATGAAGTGGGGTGAAGCTAATGAACCCTGCACAGAGGGTAAAACCTCTACCCACGATACACTCTGAAACAAAAATATACAAAATGAATGGGTAGAGGTGAACGGTATAATGTTAAGGTTCTCTATAATCCTCACATTAGCAGTAATATTGGCTATTGCGATATCTAATATTCCTTCTGAGCCCGTTGTACCTATGGTTCAAAAGGTCCTTTCTGTTATTGTTCAGAAAGTTATTATTATTGAAAATGCTCCTACAACTAAGGAAGTACATGTAGTAGTCGCCCCTACAACTACTGTTAGAGCATTCGAGAAGAAAATTGTAGCTATAGTCAATGATACTAGAGTAGAGTATCTTAGACTATTATCTTTGAATATATACACAGGGAAAGCTTGGACTGTAGATAAACTAAACGTCATTCCCTTAAAGGGTGTAGGGAGACATCATATCCCTCATATTGAAGTGATATTTACTAATGATGAAGTTACGATTCTTAATGGTTATCGTATACTACCTGTACCTCAATACATTGTGTATAATGAGGTTATTCTAAACAAAAGTCTGATTGCAATTGATAAGGAACCCTACTACTATGATAAGAGTAATCATGCCTTACTTTCAAAGACAAATAAAAATGTAATTTGTACGGTAAGAAACATTTTCCTGTTACTCTCTAAAGTAAAGGAAAGACCCACGTACTCCCTTAGGGTAATTGAAAATATTAGATTTAAACTTCTTAAAAATGCTAGTACAAAGCTAATTATTTGTACTCCCTATAATAGTGGTGTTTCCATACCCTCAATACTATGGTCTGTTAAGATTAAAGATTGCATCCTAAACGGTTCTAGGGTCAATGCTACTGAAAATGTTCGAAGATTAGCTTACGCTTTACTTAAGGATACTGGAATAAATGAATCTTTATGGAAACTCATATATCATTTAATAAGATATCTTAGAGAGAATACCAAGTATTCAATGAATTCTACAATATTATCCCAATATACAAATGAAAGTGACATAGTTGACGCCTTTCTATTCAAGATTAAGGCTGGAGTGTGCTTTCATTACGCATCAGCGGCAGCTATATTATTAAGGGCTATAGGCATTAAGGCCAACATTGTCTTAGGCTATGCAGGAGGCTCTATAGTCAATGGGCGTAGATACTTCACGGCTCAAGGACATAGCTGGGTTGAGGTCTTTATCCCACAATTAAACATATGGGTTCCATTTGATCCGACACCACCAGATGCTATATCATTTTCTGCACTAAATGTTAGTGAGGTAGTAGAAGAGGCATTACGAATCCATGAGGAACAAAAGAGTTCGCTGGAACCTAAGCCTACTGAGGTAACGACTCCTTCATCAGTAAATACTCCAATGTGGCAGAATACAACAACATATAGTATAATCACTAGCATGATGAAGCAGACAACCACCATGTCTATAGTGAAAATACTATTTACTACTTTCTCCTCGCTTTACCGATACTTAGAAGAAAATATGCAGACCTTACTGCTATACGGCATACCAATGATGCTTATAGTACTAGATGTTAGGAATGTCGTATTATGGTTTAAGAGTTCTCTTAGAAGGAGATATAGAAAGGTAACAAGAGAGGTAGTGAAGACGTTGAAAATGCTGGAAAGAAAATATGGAATCAAATTACATGATAAACTAACGTTAAGAGAAAACATCATTAATGTAATGGGGTCTATACCAAGTAATAAACGAAGATATCTAGAGACAGTACTTGAAGTATATGAGAAATCCCGTTTTGGGAGTTATCCTGAAAGTAAAGCTTGTAGAGAGATAAGGTATTATCGGAGGCTATTAGGAACTTGACACGGGATATTATACTGAGACTATTATCATGTATGATTGTGGTTATAAGTTTACTATACATATTATATGTTTTAAGGTCCTCTACGAAAAAGGGTTCAGTGATCATACCTTATAGTCTTAAAGTATTAGCTCCCGATGGAAAAGTTAAAGAATTATATGAGTTAATGTTTGAGGATGCCCTAGAAAGGATTAAAAAACTAGAAAAAGAGCTTGGAGTCGACATTGTAGATTGTTGTAATTTGCCATTATACAAGTTTATAATATACTTTAAGATTAGGCGAAAGCTTAGAGAGAAAAGTCCTATCCTAAAATGCATTATTAACGATTTTTGCAAATTGGTGAAATTATACTCAATAGGAGAGATAAACGAAGAGTACGGGCTAATATATGAGAGGCTGATAAGGCATATAGGCGAATTAGGATGATGACAGACAAGAGTCTATCGCTATATATCACTGCATTAACGCTCTTATCTTTAGCAAGTATTTTCAATCCACACTTGGATTTAATACTACCATTGTCATTAATACTGATAATGGCGGGAGTTACTAGTATTTATGCTAGCTCCGGCGCCAAGAGAGGTATACATGTTGAAAGAATTATTGAATACGAGAAAGTAGAGCCAGGTAATAAGGTTAAGGTATCACTGACTGTTTACTCAAAGAGAACATTATATATTAGAGTATATGATGTTGTGCCCCAAGGCCTAGTAGTCGATGGCAAACCCTATGGAGAAGGACTAGTTAAACCAAGAAGCCCTCTTCAAATAGAGTACTATGTTACCCCCATGCTGAATGGATGGTATGAGTGGAGGAACGTAGTCATAGAAGTAATGGACCCACTAAGAATGTTTAAGTACATTACTAAATTAAATTTACATTTATGTCTTGAAGCTACAGGAAAACCTACGATAATACCACGGAGTATACCAATCCAGAAACATATTAGACAGATGATTAAAAGGCGAGAACCATACATTGATCATGTAAGGGAATATACTATAGGTGACAGCCTGAAATTAATAGTACCGAAAAGTATAATGAAACATAGAGTACCTAAGGTTAAAGTTCTCGCATTAGAGTATGGGGCCACACAAAAACCTACAGTACACATACTATTAATATTAGGTCCATGGTTCGCCATAGATAAGACAATGTTAAATAAATTGGTTTACATAGTGAATGTCCTCTCTACAATATTACTCCAACACATAAATGAATACGTAGTGACAGTTCTCTTCAAGAAGGATAAGATGACGGCGAAAGTCACAGAGTTAAATATAGACCGTGTGATAAATAGTATAAGGAAACTACAGCCTCTAGAAAATATCAGAGAATGTAAGGATAATATTATATCACTTAGCATAGAAACTAATGTTCTTTACATAGTTTCAGATCCCTACACTCTTTTAGAGGTAGCACCATTATTATCTGAGTATGTAAAAGCTGAAAGAGTCATTGTGGTTTCTTTAACACCTATTCTAGCCTATCATGTTAAAGGATTCACCAATATAATGGAGAGGTTACTTAACGAATACCATAGCAAACTAGGTAGTATAATGAAGAAAACATTAGATAATAGTGAGTTGGTGATAATATGACTCTTCAACCAAAGGGTAATTCTTTAAGATCAATTAAGGTAATCATAGCCTTTATTCTTGTTTACCTTCTTTTAACTAACGAGTTTAAATCAGTATTAGCTCAAGGATACTGGATTATAGTGCTACCAATACTTACATTGTTAGTGTCTACTTACCTTAAACCTCGTAAAGAGTTCATCCTTATTCTATGTTTAATATTAGCTATAACCTTTACAGTATCCATTAAAGTGGCTTTTTACATTTTGCCTTTGATTCTGTTATTAATAGGTTTCAAAGTAGCTAATATGCCTGTGAAACTTGTCTCATTAGTGTCCTCATTAGCATTGTCATTTAGAATACATGAGTTGGGTGGTGAAGAAGCATATTATGGAACTTTAGAGCTTAGGAATGTTCCTCTCAATAATTTAGTTATCTTCATTTTGGGGGTCACGCTTGTATCATTCTATACTTTATCATTCGATGTTCCTTACTCAAAGGATTTATTAGACTACATGTTCAAGCTACTTGTAATATCCCTTATGATATTATTGGGAGGCATAATACTGACTTATATTAACCCCTACATTATAACTCTTATGATTATAGGATTAACAATAATAGTATCAATCTTAGGTTTAGAATAATATAGTTTATACTGTAAATATGAAGAAGTCACCATGGGGGTTTAATACTCTTTAAGACATCTTCTACTACCCTTAATGCTAAGGTACGTTGCGTCATATGTGCACCTCTAGGTAAAACCTTATCCTTAAGTATTAACCTATGAGGTAAAACATAGTATGCTACGTGCTTTACATCGTCAGGTATAACGTAGTCTCTGTCGTTTAATGCTGCATAAGCCTTTGAAACCCTTAGTAACGTAACAGCACTTCTAGGTGATGCGCCAAGATATATGCTTTCATGAGTTCTTGTAGCTCTAATAATGTCAACAATGTACTTTAGAATATCACTATCCACATGAACCTCCATAACCTCGTCAATAACCTTTAATACAGTGGCTACATCCACTATAGGTGTTATGGTGGGCTCCCGCCCCTTGAGTATTTTTTGCTCTCTTTTTACAATTTCAATTTCTTCATCCCTTGAAAGGTAGCCTAGGTTCACGCTAACGGAGAATCTGTCAAGCTCAGCTTCTGGAAGAGGAAAAACACTTTCAACCTCAACAGGATTCATAGTAGCAATAACCATAAACGGCTTAGGCAATTCATAAACATCACCCTCAATAGTTACATGCTTCTCTTGCATAGCCTCTAAGAGTGCAACCTGAGTTTTAGGTGGAGCCCTATTTATCTCATCAACTAATATTATGTTAGCGAATATCGGCCCCAGTATTGTTCTTAGCTCTCCTGTTTTAGGATCGATAGCTTTAAAGCCAATAATGTCAGATGGAAGGATATCGGGTGCCATCTGGATACGTTTAAACTTTAAACTAAGGGACCTGGCGATAAGCTTAGCAAGTAGTGTCTTTGCAACACCGGGAACACCTTCAATAAGGACATGACCGCCGCTGAAAAGCGCTGAAAATATGATCTTAATCTCATCATTATATCCTACAATGAATCTCGATACCACATTAAACACGTCTCTAAAGACTGCATGAGCTAACATGATAACTCTACCTTACCCTAAAATAGTGATAAAGAGAAACCACCTTTTAAGTACTACCACATAGGCTTTAATTGAAAACATGATAAAAGAAGCCACACAGATGATGACATGAGATTAGTTATCCGATGGGCCCACCGGGATTTGAACCCGAGTCCACCAGTTCCGGAGGTCGTAGCTTAATCACCTGTGGTAAGCAATTCTCATACATGGTTATTCTATCATCCTCATGTACTATACTCTCTAAAGTTATTCAGAGCTTCTTACACGCCCGTACTATGTATGGTTACTATGATTGATCACTTGAATATTTTAGAGTGTACTTTGTCCAGTACTTCTGCTCGCCTCTCACCCTTCAAATTAAACATTAAATCTATATACGCGTAAGTACAAGTCTTTGAAGTATAAATGAACCACTATAATGATATTACATTATCTTTTAATATTTGGGTGTTTTCTGACTTTATCATAGTCTCTTTGTTAAAGTCGCCTTGTTAACTACTAGTGCTAATACCATGAAGACCACCATTAGTATTAGGAGTATCAAAAGATCCACTAGCGGGTTTAGTAATGAATTGTAATTGTAGATATTGTCTATTAAGTCTGAGAAATAGGTTAGTGGCGAAATGTACGCTAGTGGTCTAATATAGTATGGTAGTTTCTGAATAGGTATAAATATGCCGCTTATGAATATTAGTGGGAACCTGACGACAGTTGATAATAAAACAGCGTCTGCAGGTATATCAGATGGTATTGCCGAGAATAATAACCCCATGAAGGAGTAACATAGTGAGGCTACAGGCACTCCTAGAATCAGTAATACTATGTTATGTGGTATTAAATTAATGAGTAGACCTGTAGCTATAAGTATAAATGATATGAATATTCCGAAGAGTGTTGAGGCTAGTGCTGTACCAAACAGTATAGTATATATGGTGACCGGTTTACTCAGGATCATCTCAAGGGTTTTCTGCCTAGTCTCCCATGGCATCACTATGGGTGTAATAGATGAAGCTGTAAAGAATGCTGATATGACAATAAGTGCTAGTAGTCCTCTCGCTAATGGGAGTTTAGCTCCAATCATAAATGCTAACCATAGGAATAATGGCATTAAAAGGCCCATAACTATCGTTGGCCCTTTAAAATAGTATAGCTTCATATCCTTAATGCATAAAACCATGACTCTCTGTAGGCTACTCTTTAAATCATAAACCATAGCCTAAACACCTTTAACCAGCCTTACAAACACGTCTTCAAGGCTTAAACCTGAAGCCTGTAGTTCTCTAATTCTCAAACTATTATGCTTAACCATTACGGTAATCCTGTTTAGAATATCATTTAAGTCCTCGGTCTTACAAGTTATAATTAAGCGTCTCCCCTGAACTATAATATCTAGTCCCTCAAGGTACCCTCTGAGAGAATTCTCATCAACCTCCCTATCAAAGCATACTAGGATACGAGTGTACATACCAAACCTTATCTTTAACTCCTCGGGGGTACCGGAGGCAACAATCTTACCCTTGCTCATTACTGCAACCCTATCACATAGTAAGCCTGCTTCATCAATATTATGAGTTGTTAATATTATGGTTTTGCCATGCTTCTTCAACTCTAAAAGCAAGCGCTTTATAACTCTAGCACTAAACACATCTAACCCTGAAGTCGGCTCATCAAGGAAGAGTATGTCGGGGTCACCTATGAGGGCCATAGCTACTAGGAGTCTTCTCCTCATACCCTTAGATAGAGTTCTCACCTTCCTATTGCGGACATCGTAAATTCCCAGAGTTTTTAGGAGACTTACCGCTCGCTCCACCTTAATAGCTTTAGGTAGACAATATAATCCTCCAACGAGCATCAGGTTATCCCACACAGTTAAATCCACGTAGGGATTTGAAACCTCAGGAACTACACCTATAAAGCTTCGAGCTTTAACAGGCTCTTTATGAACATTATAACCCATAATGTAGGCTTCGCCCCTATCAGGCTTTAATACACCAATAGTTAAACGTATGGTAGTAGTCTTACCAGCACCATTAGGTCCAAGAATGCCATAAATCTCTCCCTCCTTAACAGTAAATGATACTCCATCAACAGCTACTACACTACCAAACTTCTTCACGAGATCATACGCTTCAACAACTCCCATGAACCTTATTATCCCTCTCTTCCTTGGCTTACCATTCTTCAAGGGCTATCTGCTAGAACTTTATTAGGTACTAGCTCTATTTAGTAGTTATGGAAGTATTAATGGCTGTTACACCTAGTATTAGGCTTCTATGAAGACTTGCTGAAAGACTCAAGCGTGAAGCGTGTAAAGCTGGTTTAAGTCTTGAGGGTTACATTTTAGAGTTAACACACCAAGGTTTAGACTCAAACGAGGAGGCTAGGGAGC
Source organism: uncultured Desulfurococcales archaeon (assembly GCA_964611985.1). Classification (GTDB taxonomy): domain Archaea; phylum Thermoproteota; class Thermoprotei_A; order CAZTBM01; family SZUA-1508; genus SZUA-1508. Next base: position 83,065 of record CAZTBM010000004.1, read on the forward strand.
TATTGAAGCTGCTAGGTTCCTCCTAAAACAAGTAAGGGAGGAGCTAGCCTGAGGTGATGTAAGGCAGGTAGTTGAGAAAGCTATGGAATGCTTGGAAGGTAAGATATCAAAAAGGCTTAATCCGTTTCTATCCATATGGACCATGATTTTTATGTTAGCGTTAATTTCACTTTTAATAGCTAAAAAGCGATAGGTGCTATGATGGAATGGATAGAAAGTATTAGAAAAGACCCAGAAATATTCGAGAAGACGTATTCTAGGATCAACATTAGGACATTAAGAGGATTAGTTAAGGTAATGGTCTCGCGATAAATACAAGTTATTATCATATCCATAAGCCGTTGTTAGCGGCATGTAGAGTGGAATTCGAGGACTTATCGAAGCAAAATTAAGTCCTAAATATGCAGAAGCTGAAATTAACGCCGTAGCAGGTTTTATGTGCTTGTATTTGCTTTATTGTTTGCAGATGCACCGTCACCTAGGGTCAATGGCGAACATCTCCTCAATGACAAGTAAACTCGAGCAACTATGGAGAAAGGATGAACCAATGACCGCTCATATAAAATAAAACATAAAAGAAGCAAACCCGAATGGTAGATAGGTCGTAATGTATTTAAATTCCAGCATATTATATGTTATTGCGGGGATGATTATATGTCAATCTTTAAGAAGAAGCTCACGGAGATGGAAGCCCCTTCAGTACTTGCTGAGATTGTCAGAGTTATTATAACCAACTCAGCTATAGATCCATTATCAATTATTAAAAAATATGTACCTGTCCCATTACCCTCGCTACCCTCACCACTCAATAAGGAACAATTCGCTGATATAATAGCTAGGGCTATAGTAACAGGAATACCTAGAGAGAAGGCACTAGAGATAATAAAGGAGATCAAAAACCAGCTAAAAGACTATAAAATTTAAATTCAATAAACCCACGTGGATCCCTTAC
>CAZTBM010000005.1:0-80356 GCA_964611985.1 uncultured Desulfurococcales archaeon
TTCTTCTACGCAGAAAAGGCAGGATTTGTTTATGAACCGTCACTTGAAACTTTAAGAGAAATGATTAGAGTAGTTAAAAAACAGCATCCTTATGGAGGGGCTCCAGCAGTACAGCTTACTGGTGGAGAACCAACACTGAGAGATGACTTAGTAGACATAGTTAAAATGTTAAAAGAAGAAGGCATAAGACATATACAATTGAATACTAATGGCCTCGTTTTCTCCTATGAGGATGGAGATAAACTAGCTAGACAACTCAGAAAGGCTGGAGTAAATACAGTATACTTAAGTTTTGATGGAGTAAGCCCTAAAGTGAACTTCAAGAATCACTGGGAGATACCCTACATCTTTGAAAACTTCCGTAAGGGTAACATGACAAGTGTTGTCTTAGTGCCAACAGTCATAAGAGGATGGAATACTGACGAACTAGGCGCTATAATTAAGTTTGCTGCAGAAAACATTGACATTGTAAGAGGTGTAAACTTTCAACCAGTATCACTAACAGGTTTAATGCCTCGTAGTGAACGTGAGAAATATCGAATAACAATACCTGAAGTAATAAAGATGATTGAGGAACAAACTAATGGTGAAATACCAGTTGAGGCATGGTATCCCGTACCAGTAACAATCCCGTTGTCAAGATTCATAATAGCGTTCTCAGGTAAACGTAAACTAATAATGAATGTTCATCCAGCATGTGGTATGGCAACATACGTTTATGTAGATAAGAGAGGCGGTGAGGTACACTTTAGACCGATTTCGGAATTTGTTGACATAGAAGGTTTCTTCAACTACTTAAATGAAAAAGTGGATGAAATGGAAAAGGGAGCTAATAGGTATATTGTCGGATTAAAGGTAGTGTATAATGTTTTAACAAAGTTCATAAAGAAACCAACATTACCAGATGGAACAAGCCTTAGGAAGATATTGTTCAACATATTTGTTAGGCATAGCTATGATGCATTAGCAGTATTTCACTACAAATTCTTGTTCTTAGGAATGATGCACTTTATGGATCTCTACAACTATGATGTTGAAAGAGTCAGACATTGCGCAATACACTATGTGACACCAGATAAAAGGGTAATACCATTTTGCGCATTCAATGTGATACCTGACCTTTACAGAGATGCTGTGCAAAAGAGGTTTGGTATAGACCTAAAAGAATGGGTTAAAATTAAGGGCTTCAAATCATGGGAGGAGGCATTTCCTAAACACAAGAGAGACATTAATAAGTTAACTAAAGGAGAAGTATACAAGAAGACATATGCCAACTTTAAGGAGTATTTGAGTAAAGAATAGTTTTTCTCTTCACATCTAAATCATATTCAATATTAAACTATTTTTGCCCATCACACCATGAGCATATGTTAACCCCTAGGGATTAAAAAGAGTAATACCAATAACATTTCAAACAGGTGATAGCTGTGAACATAATAAAGCATAGACTAGAGCGTAGAGGATTCAAAGTAAGAATAGAAGACTATGGAACAAACTGGATACTCCTATTAGTTAACGGGTTCCCTGTAAGAATAGTATGGCTAGAAGACACCAATGAAGTTATAGCAACGAGCCCTCTATGTCCTAAAACATTACTTAAAGAAGTACAAAGAATAGTAAAGAACATTATTGTTCCAAGAAAAGAGGTTATCGAGTTTCGTTGGCGTAAGAGAAGAGAATCAGAGGGGTGGAGCATATAATCATAGTATGTATCATTATTTGATTCTTCATCATCTTACGAATCTTCTAAAATAAATATTATTCTGTAGTCGGAGTATAAGTTTTCGCAATTTATGTTAATAGGAAAGAATAATACCCTAGTACACTACATACTTCATTCTGAGGTCTACTGTTATAATGGTGCTATACGACAATTATGGTAGACCCTTACTACACTTGCGGATATCTGTTACACATAGATGTAACTATAGGTGTATTTATTGTCATATGGAAGGTGAAGATAAAGAGATAGGCCAAGAGTTAACTCCAACAGACATATACTATATTGCTAAAGCTGCATATGAGCTTGGTATTAAGAAATTCAAAATTACAGGCGGAGAACCATTAGTAAGAACAGATATTGTCGACATTGTTGGAAAATTGTCTTCACTAAAACCCCTAGATTTAGCTATAACAACTAATGGATACTATTTACCTGATTATATCAGTGACCTTGTAAAAGCGGGATTGAAAAGGATAAATGTTAGCTTACCAGCGCTAAATCATGAAGTATATAAGGCCATAACGGGTGTTGACGGTCTTGACAGAGTTTTAGATGGTATAGAAAGAGCTAAGAACGCAGGCCTCCACCCAATAAAGTTGAACTTTGTTTACCTTAGAAATATAAATGAAAGCGAACTCTGGAACGTATTATCATATGCAAGGAAAAATAAGCTAATACTTCAAGTAATAGAATTAGAGCCCGTGGGCATACCTAGAGAGCTATTTGCAAAATTATACAGAGACACAAAAAGCTTTGAGAAAGAAATTTCCAGGAAAGCTGTGAAGGTTATCCGAAGGCGGCACATGCACAATAGACCACAATACTTCTTGCCTGATGGCTCAATAATCGAAATAGTGAGATCAAACTGTAATCCTACCTTCTGTAAACACTGTACTAGGCTTAGATTAACAGCAGATGGGCACTTAAAGACTTGTTTGTTACGGGATAGACCCCTTATCAACGTACTCAGTATACTTAGGAGCAAGGATTTCACTTCTGGAGAAAGAGGAATCATAGAAAGAATTAAGAATGCTATTAAAGAAATTAACTCACTCAGAGAACCTTACTATAAATGAAATCACTTGATCTAGGTGAGAGGATATTCTACAAAAAATGAGCATAGATGAAGCTTTAGGAAGAAAATTAGCTTTCGATGTAACCATACTAACACAGGAAGGTAGAGAAGTCATACGTAGGGGTACCATCATTACAGAGGACATAATCATTAAAATGAAGAAAGCAGGACATGATATTGTCTACGTTATTGACGAATCACAGATTACAGGAGATATTATTTTCGAAGATAAAGCTGTAGATGATTATGCTAAAATAATCAGTGGGAGCGGAGTGTACATAGCTGATATTAGAGAGGGATCAACGTACATAAAAGCTCAATATAATGGTTTATTCAAAGTGAACACAGCGAACGCGCTGAGGATAAACGAAATTGATGATTTAACACTAATTACTAGGGAGAACTTTAGCGGTGTACTTAAGGATGAACTCGTGACAATACTACATATAATACCTCCCTTCATTAGCAATGAATTACATGAAAAATATATTAAAACTTTGAAGAGGCTATCACCGGTAATAGAGGTAAAACCCTTCATAAAGAACAGAATAGGCTTAGTTATAACAGGTACTGAAGTTTATGAAGGTAGAATTAAAGATAGAATTGGTCCTCTCATAGAAAAGAAGGCTAAATATTATGGTGCTTATATAATATCGAAAACTATTGTACCAGATGACATGACTAAGATAAAGAATGCTATTTTAAACTTTATTCTCAATGATAATATAGATATTGTGATTGTTACTGGGGGTATGTCAGTAGATCCTACAGATTTAACACCTAAAGCAATAGTGAATTTAGGAGCTAAAGTAATATTTCACGGTATACCAATTAAACCTAATACCATGACCTTACTGGCATTATATAAAGGTAAACCTATATTAGGTGTTCCATCAGGTGTAATGCATTATCCTAAGAGAAATGTAATTGACATACTACTACCTAGGCTCATGGCTGGTGAAATGTGGAGCAAAAAGGAGATAGCAGAATTAGGTGTAGGCGGCTTAATGGAAGAGTTTATTAGAAAACACTAACACCATACTACAAAGATACCAGAGTATATGTGAAGCGAGCATGAAGAATTGGTGTTAGCGTAATGAGGTTATCACTAATACTAATATTAATGCTATTAGTATTAAACGTAGTACTCATTACTCTATCACCCCTCCATACATATTCAAGTCATGTTGGTAAAAGATACATATATGACTTTAACCTAACAATGCAATTAAAAATAGGTGGCAATGTAAGTTCGGAAAAGATTATCTTAAACTATACACTTATACTAACTGATATTGCAGAATATAATGGAAAATATTTTTTAGTAGATATAATAGATAAAAATGATACTACAAGATACTTAAAGGTGAACTTTTATCAAGGGAAAGATGGCCTCATATCAGGATTTCATGTTATTGAATCACATAAGCTCAAGTGGCCTGCTGAGACTCTCTGGCATTTAATGCTTATGTTAAGCTTATTCAAGTTTAGTAAAGGTATAAGGGTCAATATATTTGATGTATTCTATAATAGATTCAATGAAACACATGGGCAATTATGGAATATCTCATTGACTTGTAGCTCTATTGACATTAAAGAACGAATAAAAGAAGGTAACTGGAATAAACTGACATATAGTGTTGAGAATTTATTTCTCGAAGTCTCAGTAAGCAAAATGGTCAAGTATACTATTTCAAGAAGCACATACAGGTATAGCTCCATATGCGATGGAAACCTTACCGTGATATATCAAGATAATAATATTGTTCCATACAATGCTACAGGAAGCTTTGATACCGCCTTGTTCATAGGCGCGGCTCCTGCAATGCATGTACTTATGGATTCTAAACTAACATTGGTTAAAATGGATAATCTAGTATTTCCTAGTAGTTTACATCCAAATACATCTTATGGTAGGTGAGCTTTTATGAAGAAAGATAGCTTGATAAATGCAATACTTTACTTATTAATGTTATTATCCCTAGTGTTTAATGGTTATGTGGTTTATACTACAATAATTCTTTCATCAACTTTAGGTATTGTTGCATACTGGCTTCCCTTTGCAGCATCAATAGTACTAATTGTTTTAGCTGTCTTCCAATCTTATAGTGAATTTTCAGATAAAATGCTCTTCTTAAAAAGTGATAAGCCATACAAAATCATATATTCTGTTTTCGCATTTATCGCATCAACATTAATACTGTTAGCTAATGCTAGTATTCTTCAATCAGTCTTTGTGAAAATAATACCTTATCCTGTATATTACATGGTACCTCTTATTTTCAGTTTTCTCTTAATTTATTTAGTTAAATTCGATGAAGGTATACGGGCTATAATAAATATTACCTTAATCCAAATAGTTATAGCGATATTACTATTAGGTCTAACACTAAATTATGTAGGCGGCTTTACAGGATTACTTTATAGAGTGGCTAACGTTATGATCAACCTGTTTTGGCCTATTGCCAATTACCCATTGTATTTAGTGGTTTTATGTTTAAGCTTCCTCTTTTACTTAGAGCCATGGTGCATGAGACATAAAATTAAGGTAGAAAAAACTGGCCGCTGGGGATTTGTAGCTTTTATTTTGGGGTCCATTTACTCTATAGCACTAATCTATATCGGTTTAACGCTATCACCTTACATTATAGGTCATGTTGATAATCCATACTCTATAATCTTAAGTGTAAAGAATTATAGCACTGGCCTCTTTGCCTCTTTACTTAGTATTATATTTATGACCTCATCACTTCCTTTACTTACCTATTCAATCATATCCCTTAGAAATATACTATCAACCATTATTAAAGGAGGTAGAATGAATATTAGTAGTGGATGCTTAAACGTTTTACATACACTTTATGTACTTCTTCTCTTCATAATTTCGATTACCCTTAAAGTGAATTTACTAATAGACATATTGATATACTTTTCACCAATAATCATTATTACCGGGATTGTACTAACGATAGCTTATAAAACAAGAAAGGTAACTAAAAGATCCATATTAACATACATACTGATATGCATAGTGATTTATGTATTCCTACTAAAAATTACAGAGTCTTTAAGTATATCATGTATCTTTAGCGTCTTCCTCTCCATGACATTAACTTACCTTAACCCTTTAGGAAAAGCTAAGTCTTCTTTAGGTTAGGTTCTCCTCTTTTTACCACCATACTTAGCTATAGAGGCTAAGATAACTGTTGATGTTACCAAGACTCCGATAAATGAAAAGACTATTGCTGAGTCTATGGGATTAAGTACGAGTAATGTAATAGGATGCCATTCACTATATCGCCATGACTCCCATGTTAAGGATTTGTTAGTATAGGCTCCAATAGACACTAGTATAGTATGAGAACCACTATATGCATGCGGCAATATTTCTAATGGTATTTTTACCTCCCTAGTAACATTAGGATTAGTTAAGTTACCTAGGTCATAGTAATATAACCATGCATAATATTCGGCTGGTGATCCATGATCCCTTCGATTCCAATCATAAACCTCAATGGGCTGGTCTATTAGTACTCTTACAGAAAGACTAGCCTCATAGAGTGGCTTACTTGATTCACACTTTATTTTAACAACTATAATATACTTATTATTCGGGAATAAAATAGGGGGCGTCTCTACCTCTATTTTAGCTTTTAATGTAGGTTGCTTCTCAGATGCTGCTAATGCTATACTACTATGAACTATTAGTACACCTAGTAATGTAATGCATAGGATTAAGAATATGCATACTTTACATCGATAGGATGGTCTTGGCATTTCTTCTCCCTAGATTTAAGCTTAATCTTATTAGGGTATATTGTAAGACTTAGATTAAAAACTTAATGTTAAAGTGTTATTAATAGTAGTTCAATCTTTTCCTCTAATGTTAGTGGGCGCTTTATTTTAACGAACTGTCCACTTTGGATTAGTAAATTCCATGATCTGAGGCAGGTTAAGAGCTTAACTAGGTTTATATAGCCGCCACCTTGAAAGCCGTATCTTCTTTTTAAGCGTGGTATTGTTGTACCTTCAACTAGTTCATCAAACAATCTTACTCTCCTGAGGATCTGTCTAGTAGGCTCATAAGAGCATTTCACACTTTCTAATTGATATTTATCGTTAATAGTGTAAACTTTTACACCTAATGGTGCCGCAACTTTACATATTTTTTCAATGATTTCGTCATTAACTGTTTCAACGAAGATTGCCTTTTCTAAGCCGTATTTAGCTATAGGTATTCTTTTGCCTTTATACTCTATAACCCTAGTAATGTAGTATCCCATGAACTTCAATTTTTCTTCAATACTCACTCAATTACACCTCTTAACTATACGTTAGTAGTCTAATATTATGTATCCATGATCTTTCACCTTTCTGTAGAGATCTTTATGTCGTTATGAGTAAAGGTGTTATGTTAGCCTCAATTATGCCAGCTATTAAGAACAATATTGTTGATAAGAGAAGAATCCCTAATAACTCTTTATATGCGTTTACTACATCATTTAAATTAGCCTTGCCTCGTGTGTAGTTATACACTGTTAAGCCAAGTTTAATGCCAAAGGTACATACAACTATAAATGCTGGTATCTCAATTAGTCCATGCGGCATAGTTGTTAAGAATAACTCAATAGAGGGTCTTAAACCTATAATTGCTGTAACAGAGCCTATAATCAGACCATTAAAGATTAATGAGACAATAGGCGGTATAGCGTAAGCAAAACCTGCAATAGATGAACCTAAAACAGCTTTCCAGTTATGAAAGAATATGTCTAAACTAAGGAAAAGCCTATTATACGCCATGAATTCTGGATTCACCCTACCAGGGGTTATGATACCTGATTTGACTATTAACTCCTTCACATCTTCACTTACTAGATACCCCCCGTAGGCATAGCCCATTATGAATAGAACCAGGGATAGTAGGATATATAATACTGTGTTCCTCTTTAAAAAAGCATTAATTGAAACTTTTAATAGCTTATTTATTTGTCTTAGAAAGCGAAATAGAAGACTTATGTTACTTTCTATAGGTAAGAGAACCTTTCTATTGTTAAGGACTTCGTATATTGAGATCAAATATAATGTTAAAACAGGATTTAGAATAAGCATAAATACTGTTGAAATGATGCTGTTGAGAGTGATACTGAAATACTTACTTACTAATAAGATTGTTGAGGTAATAGTGAATATTAACACTAGCAGAAGAACATATATCACTATATCTTTTAAACCTCTCTTGACGAGTATTAAACTCTCTCTTATTGATTCTAGTACCCCTTTATCCTCCAATATAGCTGCAATAGGCATAAAGAGAAGTGATAGGTAAATCAGCGCCATAGAGCAAGCACCTAGAATTAAGAAGCCTAAACCCATTCTCAATATTTCAAGAGGTAAAATACCATTTAATACTAAATCCAGTACTATTATACCTGGAACTAAGGGAGCCACGATCAATAGGTACATGGCTAAGTATATTTTAAATGTTTTCTTCCACTTTTGAAAAGCATTAAGAAATAGCTCATGCAGCGTGCTTGAACCTCTGCGTAAGGTCATGTCTAGAAATGGATAAAGGCCAGAGTAAATGAAGGCTGAAATTAATGAAACTACGATGAGTGTAACTGGTACTATAATAGTGACCATAACATGTATAGGGTTTAATACTATAGGCTCGAACAGTACATTAATATTACCTTTCTTTAACTCTTCTATAATGTAAGGGATTATGTTGAAAGCTTTATAATAGCTTAAGACTGATAAAATGGATGTTATCAATATTATTTGAACTATTACACTTATTGACTCGGTTAGTACAAAAGCCGCTATTACATTAGGGTTCTTAAGTAAGATTTTGTATCCGTAAATTAACATATCCATACGTGATTGTGTTGCGATATGCCCTTCCATTACGCTTCATCTTTACCTATTTCTTAAAGAGGAACATGTCTAATGTCATGTTTTTGCTTGTTTTTCTACCTTCCCTACTAGTAATAGAGTTCCTTATTATCTTAAAGTCTTCCTCTATAATCCTGCGTATATCGGGTTTGTATAGAGCAGCTGCAGGATGATATGTAGGTATTACAATTACATTTAATCCTATATGCTCAATTACGCCCTTCACTAATTTACCATGCTCCTTACTCATACTTTGGAAATTTTTACCCATAAGCTTAAATATTATTCTACCAGCATGGCGGCCTAAAGTAACAATAATCTTAGGTTTTATTATGCTTATTTGTTTAATAAGGTAGGGTAGACAAGCATTAATTTCCTTTTCCTCTGGATCTCTATTTCCTGGAGGTCTACATTTAATTATGTTTGTTATATAGACTGATGTACGTTTAATTCCATTCTTTTCCAGGAGTTCAGTTAGAAGCTTACCAGCCGCCCCAACAAATGGTCTACCCTGTTCGTCTTCAGAAGCACCTGGAGCTTCACCTATGAACATAATCTCTGCATTTAAAGGACCTTCGCCTGGTACTACATTCTTCCTATACTTATGTAATGGACATTTCTTACATTCTGAAATCTCTTTGATTATACTTTCCATTTCTTCCTCTTTACTCAATCTCTAACCCCACTTAACCCATTTTACTCTTTCTTTAATTTCTCTAATTATAGCATCCACTTTATGAATATGCTCGCTACTACTTTTTGTTTCCTCTACAACGCTTAATATGTTTTGAATCTTTAACTCTATATGTTTCTTCATGGGTTTACTTAGCTCGTAGATGAAAGCGAGCATAGCTTTAGCTGACAAGACACCACAATACCCTCCACCCCCAAAAGCTACCAGGCGGCCGTTACAAATGGTATGAGAAAGCTCATGTAACATCTTTCCAGCGTACATGTATGAGTTAAAGGTTAAACGCAGTCTACCTAAGAGGTCCTCATTTAAACCATCAACCCCAGCTTGAACCAGTATTACATCAGGACTAAAAGATTCAACAATGTGTCGAACCACGTTCATTACATTTTTGAATATGTCGTCGCCTGAACCCAATGGTAAAGGGATATTTACTGTATAACCCTTTCCTCGTCCTGCACCAGTTTCACTTACATCTCCTGTTCCTGGATAGAAGAAGTCACCAAATGCATGTATCGATATAGTTAGAACTGAGGCATCTTCGTAAAATATACTTTGTGTACCATCTGCGTGATGCACATCAAAATCAACTATAGCTATACTGTCATAACCATAATACTTTTGAAGATACTTAGCAGTAATAGCAACATCATTAAATATACAGAAACCTGAGGCCCTATTTCTATGAGCGTGATGAAAACCTCCATACGGATTATAGGAGTGAGCCATGAAACCTTGAGCCACCACATCTGCTGCCTTAATAGATCCACCTACAAGTAACAGTAAATCATCATATATTTTAGGGTAGTACCTCGTATCACCTAAGTCCAAGTATCCTTCAACACCACTCTCACTAAGCCTTTTAATTAAATTAATGTAATCTCTATTATGGACAAGCTCTAATAATGATTCATCTTTAAGAGAAGAAGCTTTGATTAAAAGTGCATGTCTTATTATATCTGAACTCTCAATATACTGCTTAAAATACTTGAACTTAGAAATCCATATTGTACAAAGATCTTTAGGTACTATACATATTTTCGTATATTCATCAGAATATACTATTGCTAATCCGCCAGGCATTTCACTATCATGGTTCTAAGGTAAAAAAGAGTATAAAGTTTTTATGCTTAAATAGACTATTACTTTTCTATAGTTTTCTTTCTATATAGTAGTGCACCCAATATCACTGCCAATATGATCACTAAAGATGCTAATCCTGCAGAAAGTGCTGGATTGCCATAAGGTATCCTCTTATACTCTGTTAAGGTGATGTACTCTTTTACAATACTAGTTTTAGTTACTAATACTGGCTTTGTTAATGTCATCTCCTCTCTCTTGGTAACCGTTTTTGTTTCAACATGAGTTTTGATTACAGTTACCTCTTCTTTCTCTGTTATAGTCTTAGTCACGGTCTTTGTGACAGTTAATACAGTTGGTGTTGGAGTGGGCGTGGTTGTCGGCGTGGTCACTGTTGGTGTGGTTGTAGGTGTTGTAGTTGGTGTCACTAATTGAATTACACCTTCTATAGTTTTACTATGTCCTGCAAAGTCAACAACTGTAACTTTATACTTAATACTCTCAGTACCCTCGGGTGGAGCTTTAATCCATATAAGATATTTTACTGATCCGTCCTCCTTTGCCTCAATGAAGTCATAGAGGGCGGGTTTAAGCCAAGTTTTACCACCGTCAACAGAATATGTGAATTTGACTTCATCAACGCCCCAGCCCTTATCTACAGCTACTACTTCAAATATAAACCATTTCTTACCTTTTTCGGTGAGCTTTACTGAGGCTGATGGCGTATCTTTATCATCAATTGCAGCAAGTGTATACTTTACTACTGATCTTGCAGGTAACGAGACATTATACAGTATTACATACTTGTAATCACCGTGCTCTATTACCTCGTAAGCTGGAGGCTTCTCAGGGATCCACTTATATGCTGAAATATCTTTGTCTTTGGGTAGTTTGAATATTATTCTAATATTGTCAAATCCTTGTGCTAGTTCATTCTTTGCTCTAAATGATACAGCATAGTGTTTGCCGTCATTAGCTGGTGCGTAATAGTACTCGATGAGTCCTATCTTGTAAGGTTCTACTTTCTCTCCTAAATCTATTGGTATGGAGTTCGGGTATTCGTTAAGCTTTTTACCTGCATAGGTTAAAGTATTTTCAAGTATTGTTCCGTTATCATTAGCATACATTATAACGTATCTAAATCCTCGTATATCGTAGTCTCTTACATCATATGGGACTCCGGATGGGGTTATAAAGTAGTGTTTCTTTCCTTTCCAGTCTACTACTATATTGTTTATGTCCGTATGTGTATGCGCTGTTAATATGAGTCTTACATCATACTCTAGTATTAATTTGAAAAGATACTTTGCCTCCTCTTTATGATCCTTCCAACTGCCATATATGTATCCTTGCTCAAATAGCTTGTCAAAATCATCTACTGATGAAACCTTTACTACTTCTATCTTTTCATCCTTAATCTTATAGCCGAAGAGTGGATGGTGCATGACTATTATTTTTGCCTTGTCTGGGTACTTTGCTAATATGCTTTCGGCCCATTTAAGCTGGTCCACGGGTATCCATCCATCCATGCCGGTGTCCAACATTAAGAATAGAAAGTCACCAATGATAATGCTGTAGTTACGGTATCCTAGTATGATTTCATAGGCTTTTGCTACACCAGGCGAGTCATATTCATGGTTGCCTATCACTGCGTATGAGGGTACTCTTAGTTTTAGCCATTCATCTAGGAAGTATAACCATGCTGAGGCCATACTTGGTCTTTCAACTTCATCGCCATCAAAGACCATTAAATCTGGGCTCAGTAGATTTACTACTCTTACGAACTCTGCAAGGTAAGGTCTACCTGCTGGTGTTTTTGTATCACCTGATAGTATCATTCTTAACACTTTAGGCCATTTCTTAAGTATCCATACGCTTATTGGCTCTTCTATTTCGTAGGTATTACCGTTGGCAATAAACTTTACTTTGAGATTGTATAGTCCAGGTCTAATGTCGCTTGGTATCTTGAAGTATGCATGCCATGATTTAAATGTCGAGTTATAGCTTACCTTTACAAACTCTAGCGTTGCATCGGCAAAATCATTGTAGATGAATGCTTCGAAACCAGATAGTTTAGCTGTTTTATCTAATGCTATCCTAACCTCGAGTAACCCACCCTGTAGTACAGGTTCTGGTATACTTGGTAAGGGATATTTTACTACTTTAGCAAAATATGTTATCTTACCTTGAGTTATTGGCAGACTAGTTATTAATGCAGCGGATAATACTATAATGATAATTAACGATAGTGTAATGTGGGCTTTCTTATTCAAGCTCATAACAACACCTAAGTTTACACTTTTATTCTGGAATACAATTACTAAGAGGTATTAGAAAAACTTATTCTATTATGAATAGACTATGTTAGACCCTGAGCTCTCTGCTATAGGCTACTTCACCTGCCTCTCTCAAAGGTAAGATTATAGTATTTATGTATGGTATGTAAACTGTGATCTTCTCTCCACGCTTAAGTACTAAGTCAGAGCTTACATTAGCTAGAATTGCTGTTTTCCCAATCTTTATTCTAAGCTCTGTGTAAGGGCCAGTGAATGAAACCCAGTCTATTATACCATTAAATTCATTGGATGGCTTATTTAGTTTTTCTATGTAAAAATCTTCAGGCCTTAATATTATCGCAACTTCTTCGTCTATTTTAACCTTTATATCACGAGCTGGGATGACTCCAGTGATTTTGTGATCCCCATGTAGTACTGTAACCATATCCTCTTTAATTGAGTGTACGATTCCCTTAAGAATAGTACATCGACCTAAGAATGAGGCAACGAAGAGGTTTTGTGGACGTCTGTAAACTTCCCGAGGCTCACCTACTTGCATTATTCTACCTTGATTCATTACTGCTATCCTATCAGATATGACCATAGCCTCTTCTTGGTCATGTGTTACATATATTGCTGTTATACCAAGCTTCTTTTGCAGTCTTTTGATTTCTTCTCTCATTTCAATTCTAAGTTTAGCATCAAGATTACTTAGTGGCTCATCTAATAGTAGGACTCTCGGCTCTATTACTAGTGCTCTTGCTAAGGCTACACGTTGCTGTTGACCACCACTAAGCTGAGTAGGATATCGATTTTCTAATCCTCTAAGTTTGACTAGTTCAAGTACTTCTAGCACCTTTCTCCTAATCTCCTCTTTAGGTACTCTCCGTATCTTTAACCCATACGCTATGTTGTCAAATACTGTCATGTGAGGCCATAGTGCATAGTTCTGAAAAACCATTCCAGTATTTCTCTTATATGGTGGCAGTTCAGTTACATTCTCATCATCAAAATATATTTCACCTTCATCCGGATATTCTAAACCAGCAATAATCCTTAAGGTAGTTGTTTTTCCACACCCACTAGGTCCAAGAAATGTAAAGAACTCTCCATGCTCAATCTTTAGTGTTATCCTGTCTGCTGCTATTACTTCGCCAAACCTTTTTGTTATATTTTTTAATGTCACGGTTACCATGGTTTAGACACCTAGGAAGGCTACTCTCTGTTTAAGTATATAGTTTGAAACTGTAATAGCTATTATCTGTAATGTCATGAGGAGTACTCCTAGAGCAGCAGCTATGCTTACTGTTCCTACAGCTGCACTAGCATAGATGAGCTGGCTCATCTCGAAAGTTATTGGTCCTTGAGCTGGGTTAAGGTTACTAAGAGTTATGCTTGTGCTGACTTCACTCATAGAGTAAACGAAAGATAATATTGCTCCGCCAATTATATTAGCTGAAATTAAAGGTAGAACTATTCTAAAGAATGTTACTGTGCGGCTAGCTCCTAGGTTAAGTGATGCCTCTTCTAAACTTACATGCGTTTGCTGTAAACCGGCGAAAACTGCTCTAACTGTGAATGGAAGTCTACGAACAGTATAAGTAAATATGAGTAGAAGGCCTGGGTTAATGAAGGGATCAAGCGGCGTTTCAGAGAACACTACGCTAAAGAATACAAGATAGCCTACGGCAACAATTATTCCAGGAACTGCTATAGGTATTGTTGATAGGGCATCAAGAAAATCTCTTCCAGGTATGCGTCTACGTGCAACAACATATGCCGCGCTTGTACCTACAAGCACGATTAATAGTACTGCCGACCCAGCATACATCATACTATTCATTATTGATCTAAGAACTTCAGATTTAGAAATTAACGAGTACAAGTATTCAGTTGTAAACTTTGTTGGATAAGGTAATCCACTAATGCCCCAATCAGTAAAAGCTAGTAAGACTACACCTATTTGAGGGTATGCTGAGATTATAACTAATGGTATAAGGAAAGCATAGATCGCTATGAGTCCTTTAATTTTTGGTCTTCTTACTCTAGGACTCCATCTTCCACCTTTACTTAACATGGCATATTGCTTTAGAGTTACATACTTCTTTATTCCAAGAAATGCTGTTGCCGCTAGTAGCAATAATATGACTGCCAAAGCATACGTAGTTGGGTGTACCTGTCCTAATTGTGACGCTTTACGAAATTCATCATAGATCTTAAATGATATAAGCTTAGTATAAAGTCCTTCTCCGAAGGCCCCACTTAAACCTATAGGTGCCCCAAGATCCTCCATACTAAATATGAAGACTATTGTAGCGCCAGCCATAAGCCCAGGGAGTGCTAGAGGTAGTGTTACTGTTCTGAATAGTTTAAACCCTTTGGCACCAAGGTTTTCGGCTTGCTCCTCTAATGAGGGATCAATATTGATAATAGCTGATAAAGTGTTTAAATAAACTATAGGGAAATAGCTTAATGTTTGTATAAGTATTACAGCTGGTAAACCGGAAATTATTATCCTATATGGAATTATATGTAATGTATCAAAAAATATATAGTTTAATAGACCATAGGGTCCAAGCACTCTACCTAACACATACGCGTTAACAAATGGTGTAGCAAGCATAGGAATAAGCAATACCACTCTAAATAACATTTTACCTGGAAAATCATATCTTGCCATAATGAATGCTGCTACAAGCCCTAATATAGATGTGAATATCGTGACAACTACCGCGACGAATATAGTATTAAGTATATATCCGAAATCAGGTCCCTCAACTCCTATAGCTAATATTCTTTCAGTTACTAGTACTCTTGACCCGTTAGGTAAGATTCTGAATTTATATCTCTCCTCTACCTTAATCCAAGTGCCTTTAGGAGGTATCTTTATCATTTCTTTATCAGATGCTATATCTTCAAAATGTTTAAACGTAAAAGAGCCTTCATGAATAAACGCGCTTACGAGCATTGAGAATATAGGTACGAGTAAGAAAAAAATCAGAATGGAAAATGCTATTATGACTTGTATTATAGTTAGTCTATCAAATTCTCTTCTTAGCAGTTTTATTCGCTGCGCTAATTGCATTTTTCATAGCCTCTTTTAGCTGCCTAGTAGTTCTTTGAGCTTACTTTCTACAGCTAAGTATCTCTCTTCTGCAGCTTTTCTCCACGCCTTAACTAAGTCCATTCTATAATAGGCATCCTTTATTATTAGTGGGTTAATTTTCTGTGCAAATTCCTGTGTGAATGTTGCCTCCTTCCCAGTCTTTGGATCAATGAATTTAAGCTTTGACGGATTACCTAACTCGTCAATTAGCTCTTTGAAGGTTTTAGCGTTTATTTTACCCTTGAGCCTAGCTATCGCTAGCTCTTTCCAGACCTTCTGTAATGTATCATGTGGTAATGTTATTGCCGCATGGAAGAACCATCTTAAGGCCTCTTCATATGATAATGCTAATTCATCACTAAACTCTATTGTTGATGCTTTTAATGTACTCTTATATGCTTCATAAAGATCTGATCTCTTTTTGCCTTCGGGGGTCTCAAATACTTTAGCATTTACTGGCATACGATTAATGTTTTCATCGAGCCATATCTTTTGTCCTTCGACGCTTAGAACCCAAGCTATGAATGCTTGTGCCGCTTCTGGATGTTTGCTTGTAGTGAGCAGTGCTATTGGATCACCATTAACTATTGTTCCATCCTTCGGCAGGATGTACTTACATATTCCTGGATTCTGTATTTGAGCTGTGTAGCCATAGAAGTCTATTGTTATACCTACACCGATATCTCCTCTTATAACAGCGTCTCTCACAAGCCCTGACTGATCGTATATTCTTGAGTTAGCACCCATTAGCGTTATTATCTTCCATCCTTCATTCCATCCATAAGCTTGTACAATGATTTCATACATTCTAGTATTACTTGTACTTCTTGTTGCATCTGCGACGCCCACACTTGGAGCAGGGAGCGTTATCGCATAAGTTTCGTTAGCTAGACTTATCCATGAATCTGGCATTGGCAGACCCATTTTCTCAAGGTACTTCTTATTTATTGTAAAGCCGAAGGACGCTATTGCAGCTGCAACCCAGACTATTTTACCTTCTTTATTTAACCTCTTCATTGATGAGCCTGCAATATTGTCTGGTATTTCTTTAATGACTTTCATAACCTCATCACTTGATAGCGGGGCTAAAAGGCCCTCCATATTCAACATATCAAAGAGTGTTGGACCCCCACCCCAGGCTACGTCGATTTCCTTACCAGGCTTCTTTGCGCTAAGCTTGATTAAGTCTATCCACTGGCTTGGGTCTACAGGTAACCATCTGATATCAACAATTCTGTATTTCTTTGCTAATTCACTTTTAAGAAAGGCCCCTTTAGCTCTATCCAATATATCATAGCCATGTCTAGTTATCACTCTTAATACTACTTCCTCTGTAGGCGTAGGAGTAGGTGACGTAGTTGTTGTGGTTGCGGTAGTTGTCACCGTAGTTGTCGGTGTTGTAGTTGTAGTAGTGGCTGTTGTTGTCGTAGTTGTTACTGTTGTGGGGGTCGTTACAGTTGTTGTAGCAGGAGTCGTAGTTTTTGTTGGTGTAGTAGCTGTAGTAGTCTCAGTTACTGTTGTGGTAGTTATTTCTGTTGGTGTTGTTGTCGTAATTGTTGTAGTAGTTGTTGTGATCGTGGTAGGTGTATATGTGGTTGTAGGTGATGTTACTGTTGTGGTTGTTGTGGTTGGTGTTGTCTCTACCGGTTTGGGCTTGAATACATACTGTGAGACAGCGAATATAGAGGCTACTATTACTACAAGTATGACTATTCCGATTATCATTCTAGAGCTAACAGCTTTATACGCGACCATAAAAGATCACTCCCTAAGCTTCAACTATAAACTCTAAGACATGTAATATTTAACCTTACTTATTGAGTTATCTGAGAATTTTAGTGATTAAGGATAAACACCGTATGTTTCAATAATGTTATCAATGTTTATTCTTTCCAGGTACTCTCTACTAACAATTTTTTGATTTAGAAGTTCCAGTTCGTGTTCCACCATAACCCAAGGGTAAATTACTACTCCCGGCCTTCTAGGGTCATCTAAATGATCACTTTCAACCATGAATACTGGTGGTATCATGTCAAGTTTAGTTAGTACGCTAAAAGTTCCAGGAACCGTAGTACTGAACCCTAAATGTATAGCTTCTTCAAGCAATGTTGGATCGGTAACATGGTGTAGTATTATTTTTCTCCTATCCTTGAGTCCTATCATTTTACATATCCTGTGGATATAGTTAGCTGTTACTATTCCTCCGTTCTCCATATGTAAATGTACTATGAAATCATAGTCTTTAGCTGCATCTAGGGCTTTCATTAAGAGCATTTCAGATACTGCAATCCGCTCAGGCGAAGTCTTGTAATGTTGTCTTCCAACTTCACCTATACCGTCAATTAAGCCCTCTTTACACATATCTATGAGTGCATCTAAGACTCTATCTAATAGGTTATAAGCTTCATCTAGTCTATAATTATATTTGTCAATTAATTTGTCTATATCAGCAGGATGAACACCAGCAAAACACTTACATTTTATACCCAATTCCTTAGCAGTCTTACACTCTTTGATTATAATTCTTGCAGAAACCAAATAATGTTCATATGTAGGATCTAGCCCGTAATGCCACGGAGCAAGAGAGACTAAGGCCATAAACCAACCATTTACTTCTTTAAATTTAGGTACTATACTTCTTACACCTAGCCCCCTAACAGGATTGGTATGTGTATGCGCGTCTGAAAATAAAAGTTTAGTCATCCACCACTCACCCTGAAAAACTTTAGTCAGTGAAGGACCACTTCCTCATCCCCCGGCCTTTTCTTACTGTTTCCCCGGGGATTTTTACCTCGGTTGTGGTAGGGGCCTCATCACACTCTACATATTATTTTCTTATCGTTTTATAAATTTAATACTAGTTTATGCAGCGGGATATATACAGGTAGTGGTATACAATCAATATAGAAAATAATATATTCTCCTATCCATATTAATTCTTTCTTGAGGGAGAGTTCTCCATGAAAGTAAATGCTAAGAAAATACTCTCAGTATTAATACTGTTAACGTTGGTACTAAGTGTAACAGTAAGCCTAAGCACAGCTATAGTGAAAGCTCAGAAACCTATTGTTGCTGTTTTTGCTAAAGGCCTTTTGGACCCCGATGCTGACCCTCTACTTAAGGCTATGAGAGGTAATATCACCGAGGTCGAGTGGAAAGTTTTCACGGACACTATAACCTTTGACGGCATTAAAGATGCTAAAATGCTCATATGGGTGCTTGTTGATACGGGGTTAAATGTAACAGATGAAGAACTAAAGGTAATCAAGGACTGGTTTAACCTCGGCGGTAGAACCCTATGGGTTTGTGGAGACAGTGATTATAAGGGTGGAGACTTTAAACGTATTCCACCAGCAAACGCAATATTAGAGACTGTAGGCAGCGTTCTTAGAAATGAACATTGTGAGGCAGTAGACAGAGAGAGTAATATTGGTGGTAGACCATACAGAGTAGCCGCAATAATTGACCCTGATCCTGAAGTAGACTTCTTAAAGGACGGTGTTGAGAAACCAGTACTATTCCATGGACCTGGAGCAGTGGTAGCCTACAAAGACGGTAAATGGATAAAGTTAGAGAAAGAAAAAGTACCTAACGTATACAGAATTGCCTGGACCACTGAGAAAGGCGCCATAGCGGAATTCGTGAAACCACTACCTCAAACACATGACATTGGTGAAGAAGGCAAGTTTGTATTGATGGCGGCAGAAGTATTCCCGAAGAAAGATAACCTCGTAATACTTAGTGCTGAAGCACCCTTTGATCATTATCAGGGTATGTGGACACCAGAATACAAAGGAATAGCCCTTGATGGCCCAAGATTCATCAAGAACGTCATATTATGGGGTGTGGGATTACTAGGAGAGAGAATACCTAAGCCAAAGCCTTTAGTTGCAGTGTTCGCTAAAGGACTATTATCACCAACAGGTGATGCTCTACTTAACGCCATGATGGGTAATATCACTAGCGTTAAGTGGAAAGTATTTACTGACACTATAACATTTAAGGACATAAAGGACGCTAAAATGTTAATAATGGTATTAGTTGATACAGGTCTGACCTATACCGAGGATGAATTGAAAGCTATAAAGGAGTGGTTCGATCAAGGCGGTAGAACCCTATGGGTTTGTGGTGACTCAGACTATAAAGGCGGGGACTTCAAGAGAATACCACCAGCAAACTCAGTTCTAGAGACAGTCGGTAGTGTACTTAGAAACGAGCACTGTGAAGGTGTTGATAGAGAGAGTAATATTGGTGGTAGACCATACAGAGTAGCCGCAATAATACAGCCAGACACTGAAGCATGGTTCCTAGCAATGGGTATTAAACGTCCAGTACTATTCCATGGACCCGGTGTTGTCGTAGCTTATAAGGATGGCAAATGGATTAAACTAGAGAAGGAGAGACCACCAAACGTCATTAGAATTGCCTGGACTACCGAGAAGGGTGCAATAGCAGAGTTTGTGAAACCACTACCAGAAGTGCATGATATAGGTGAGGAAGGAAAATTCGTATTAATGGCCGCCGAAATCATGCCAGAAAAGAAGAATATTGTAATACTTAGTGCTGAAGCACCCTTTGATCATTATCAGGGTATGTGGACACCAGAATACAAAGGAATACCTCTAAATGGACCTGAATTCGTTCAAAACATTATACTATGGGGTGTAGGGTTACTAGGAGAAAGGATACCAACAGCAATAATACTAAAACAGGAAATAGCAAAATTACAAGCAAAAGAGGAAACCCTAAAGAAAGAGTTAGAGAAATTAACACATGACCTTAAGGCCAAAGAAGAAGAGGTAAAGAGCCTATCCGAGAAGCTCACAAAGGCCGAAGAAGAGATAAAGAACGTAAAGGCCGAGTTGGAGAAGACAAAGGGCGAATTAGCTAAGAGGACTAGTGAATTAGAAGCAAAAGCAGCTGAAGTCGAGAAGTTACGTTCAGAGCTAGATAAAGCTAAGAGCGAATTAAGTAAGAAAGCGGCTGAATTAGAGGCAGCTAAAGCAGAACTTGAGAAGACAAAGGCAGAACTCGAGAGCGTCAAGTCAGAGTTATCTTCAGTTAAATCAGAGCTTTCACAAGCTAAGAGTAGACTAGGTGACTATGAAAAGAAAGTCAAAAGCTTAGAGGAGGAAGTAGCCTCACTAAGCTCTCAAGTACCATGGTACCTAACATTAGGCGTAATAATAGGCATCATCGTTGGAGTGCCTGTAGGAATCTTTATGAAGAAGAAATAAAGAGATACATGTAAAATTTTATAATACTATTTTTCTTTTATTCTCTCTCTTCAGAACTTACAGCTTCTGCAGACTGGAATTTTATTGATCTTTCTCGTTTAAATACATCAATCTCTATTTCATACTTATCAATTGTTACCTCAAAGTCCCCATCAACTTCTTTATAGTCAAATGATACAGTACCCCTAATCTTTATCAAGTAGTCTTCAGGTAAAGGTATGCTATATCCATTCTTAGCCAGTACTTCTAAAACCTTGTATGCTAGATGCTTTGTCAGTTTTCTACCAATTTTGTTTATCTTAGACTTTTCTTCTATAGGTAACGTTGATTTTAAGGGCCCTGATAATCCTACGGTCACAGCATATACAGGGTCGTTTGCGGCTCTTGTTGTAAACCTAACCTCGACCATTTATTTCCACCTAGGTTAGAAAATTTAGGCTAAGAGTATATTAACTTTAATGTAATGGGAGAACGCTATACTATTGATTAGATTAATTTAACTATATGATATCCTGAAATTCTAACTTTTTACCGTTATTGTTTTAATTGGCCTCCTAGTTATATGTTTACTCTTTTTCAATACTAATTTATAGCCACAAACGTAACATACGAATTTTCCATTAATCAGCTTTAGCGGGTTTTGGCAGACAGGACATATAAAATATGTATAGTTCATTTCTGAGTTTAACCTCCAATATTTTATATTACTTTCTCGGGGTAATATATTTTTCTTAAATTACATATATATGCATGCTAGTAATTTTTCTTTATTTAACATCTTTTTGTTATCATTACACCGATAATAGTGTTGTATGTGAGCTGTAGACTACAAAGGGCCCTGCTATATAATTATGGTATAAGGGAACGTAGAAGTCGTAGAGAGGACCATTATGCTCCTCCACTCTAATAGCAATGACTGGGTCCCACCTGAATGATAATAGATACAAGGCTTCGGTGAGTATTTCCCTTACTGATGTTAAGCTATAATATTTCGTGTATTTTTTATGTATTATCTTCTTTAATTCATCCCTGGAGATAACGTAATATCCATTGATATATGATATTTTAGCTTCAGCCTCTATTAGCCCCTTGACACTGTTAGTTAAAGGTATGATATCGTCGAGGTCTCTTTTAGGAGACACTTGAACATCATAGTATATGTATTTGCCTATAGTGTTCAAAAAGTTCTTAATGTTTGTCTCTCCACGTATTCTTAGCTTTACTTGTCCTGTCTCTTTATCCCTAGTTACATAGGGATATATACCCAGTCTTAACATTAATAGTTGGAGCTTATATGCAAGGTCGATATTGTTTAATGTTAGCTCTATGGAATCATTATTTACTCTTCCATTAGCATCATATATTCCGGAGATAAATGCTGCTATAACTGATGTTGGGCTTCGGGCTATAGCCTCAAGTATAATACTATAGTGGTCTATTATGTGTTTAATTAGTATGTTGCCATACCTGCTAAGCCCTATAATCCATAAACGACTACTTTTATGTCTATAGACCTTACTCTTTATTTTGAACAGTCTTCTAATGTTACTAGCGTATCCCTTTGCAACATCCTTATTTCTACATAATATCTTTATTTCATCATCAATTAGTGTATGACTAAACTTTATATAGGCGAGTGTTTGAGCTAGGTCTTCATTTAAAACACTTATGGTTTCTACATGCTTACTGTCACCATAGTGTTCGATAGCCTCTTCTACTCTCCTACGTTTTTTCCTCTTAAAAAGTAATGAGACAATAATTCTCAATTTGCTTTTTCTTTCACTTTCGTAAACTCTTTCAGGGAACCCGCCATCAAAGCTGTAATCATATGCACCAAGTGATACCGATACATGAGAAAGCGGAAATCCTATGTATTTTTTACTTCTAACATTTATTTTAAAGGGTACTGCTAGGAAATCACCTGTTTTTATTTGGTCAGCTCTCATAACCTTCAGTGAATTATCACTTAAAACTAATAATCTATGGTTTCGGGAGACTCTTATTTCACTATGCAACGTTCTTATCGCTACAACTCTACTAGCTAATACCATAATTTTCTTGGTCGTTACAGGTGTAGGTGAGATGTATGAGAAATCGTAGGCAAGTAAATGTACATTTACATCCTTAGCCTTTATTATACTACCATCAGGCAACATCATGTAAGTGTCTGGATGTACTCCGCTCTTGATATGCTCCCCTACTACACTATATGGTTGTCTAAGCAATAGCGATCCCTTAGAAAGCTTTTAAGCTATCCTCTCCTGTAATTCTTCATTTACTCAAGAAAGGTTTTTAAGAAAACAGGCTAAGTAATATCTCCTAGCTAAATTTCGGTTTACTTCTACTTATCGAGAAATCAGCACAAGAGGAATAATGAAATTGTAAGAGAGGAGAGAAATTACGGTTAAGAAATTTCTACAAATTTACTTTCTTAAGCAACCTAAGTCGTCAAGTTTTTTATAGATCTTCCTTACAGCATCATATATCTCTTCTTCTCTCTTTGCTCCTGTGACAACCATTTTGCCAGAACTAAATATTAGTAAGACGACTTGTGGGTCATCCATTCGGTAAATTAGACCTGGGAACTGTTCAGGCTCGTACATTGAGTTTTCCAGCAAGAAAGCAGCCTTTTCAAGATTTACCTCTACGCCTAAATTAGCTGATGCAACAATGTTTTGTATTTGGACTTTCGGCCTACCAGTAATGATCATGTCATGTTTCCTTAAAATTTTGATTATCTTCTTAACAGCCTTAATTAGCTCATCAGTACTTTTTGCACCTGTTACAACCATCTTACCTGACTTGAAGATTAAAGCCGTAACCTTGGGTTTGTCAAGTCTAAAGACCAATCCCGGAAATTGCTCAGGATTATATTCTACCCCTGGTATACTTCTCTCTATGGCATAAAGGTCAAGAGTTTGATCAAGTGTCACTGTTGAAACTATATTCTCCACTTTTGCCGATAATCTCGGAGGCATAACGCGATAACCCCTCGACTGATTTAAAAATGTTTATAAACCTTTATAAATTCTCCTAATATAAGACACGAAGAAATATTATGTAGAAACTTAATATCCTTAATTACTGAGAGACAGAATTACTAAAATATTATTGAGATTTACAATAAGGTATGCAATTACAGTCGACAAACATATACCGTGGATAGCTTTTCTTACGCTACTTACTTTAAAATGAGACCAAGCAATATACGTAACAAGTGTAAAGAGAACATACCACATAATCTTTAACATTAACCCTAGAGGCTTGAGAACAATAGCAGACATAAGAGTATTACATTCAATAGCTCCAAGACTTAGGGCTATATGTGTCGTTATTATGTCAAAAATCTGCATAATACCAAGTATAAGCAATATCATTATTAGTTTCAGTGAGGTGTCCACGTACTCTCCCTATACTGTATAGTGGAAATAAAATATAAAAACCTTTGCTTTTATGTAAAGCAAAGGTCAGGATACTCTTAATTCTATTCCTAACTTTGAACAAATATGGTAATTTAGTGTTGAGTGTTTTATAAAGACTTATGATGAAAGATGTTTCTCATATAACTTTATAAGGTCTATTGGAGGCTTTAGGAATGCTCTATGTGTTTGAACACTTTCAGGTATTAGTGTTAGAACTTCATAGTCTCTTATTAACTCTTGTTGCATTAATGCCTCATGGAACCATAGAAACTTTATTTCTTCTTGTCTTGGTATGAACACTGAGAATATGTATGTGCTCTTCCCCTTGATTCTGCATATTGATAGTATTGGTGCATGAATATACATCGTATTTACATACTTGTTTGCTTCTCTAGGTCCATTAAAGCTTACTTTTAGTATCAAGTAATGTGATTTCTCGAGTGGTGTTGGCAGTATAAGAGGTGCCCAACCAACTATAACTTTTCTACCTTCGATATGCTTTAGATAATGATATCTTAATGTTTGATAGTTTATGTTGGCTACTTTGCCCATGTCAACATAGTCTATTAATGGATCCTTAAATATTAATTGCAACACTAAATAATCTATATGATCCAGGGTCTCTTCTTCCGTAGCTAATCTAGGTAGTAGTATTGGTTCTTCTGACGCTTCAAGAACTTCATCGACCCATGACCCCCAATTATAAACGTACTGTTGCATTTGAGGATTATAGTCTCTATCATTAACTATTGTTGTTATAATCTCTTCATCACAAACATTATAATCATATTCTTCTAGTATGCCTTCATTTCTCATTTTTTCTAAGTATTCTATAGCAGGATTCTGATTGCCTTTAGGTGTTAGCATTTTTATCTGTATATTGTGTCCAGGTGTCAAGGTTATTCCGATGCTCCTAGTAAACTCCTTATTCAATTTTTTATATGCTTGTATAAGCTTACCTTTAGCTGGCTTGATATTAGCATAGAGTATTTCATAGCCTAATGCTTGAAGTCTGAGTGATGGCTCTATTCTTAAACCAATACGCATTAATCTTTGTAATCTATACGTTATTGTGCTTCTTGGTAACTTGGTAATTCTACTTATTTGACTAATATTCCTTGGACCATATTTCCATATAGCCTTAAGTATTATAGCATTAGGTACATCAATTTCGGAGAGGAGAGCACTCATGACTCGTAAGTGGCTAGATGAGCTGAGTGCGTTAACATACTCTTTTAGACCTACATGTTTGTCCATTTTTTCACCCTAAGATTTATTATGTTTTGATTGAACATTTGTCCAATATTTGATTCTCAAACTGGTAAATATATTGCACCCCCCATATCTAATAAGGGTTACCCTTGAGAGATAGCGCAATCAAGTATATTCTTGCTTTTTAACGCAGTTATAATTATGAAGAGTGACTAAGATAAACATAAATACTATGCAAAGTAGAAAAAAATATAAACTCTTAAAACAAATAATTAAATTGGCGGAGCGGTAGGGCTAGAGGAGTAATAATACTACAATTATCTATGACCTTGCCGCCGCTAAGCATAAGGCGGCTAAGGAATCATACTTACCCAGATGTAAAAGCGATAAACCTAAGACCTCACAACCATTATAAAGCCTATAATATTACACAAATGGTAGCTTCCTAGTAAATCTAAAGCACAACTAGAATATGCTAAAATGTCGTATATTGCAATCCTTGACTGAAGGAACAGATTCATAGACAATAAATATGAATCTTAAGGATGTCGTGAAAGATGAGAAGATTAAATCAATGGCCCTAGCCCTACCGCGATGATGCCTCTTTCTTTTTACTTTCCCATATAACTCCGTATACTGTTTTTCCTTCCATTATTACTGCTTGAGGTTTTAGCTTGTTAAGCAGTTTTATTGGTACTTTGAATGGATCTTTATTGTATATCTGTATATCAGCTGGTGCACCTACACTAAGATATGGATATTCCTCTGATAGTGCAACTCTACCTCCATAAGTGTAGAGCGTTAAGGCTTCATTTAAGGTCAGAGCTTCGTGGCTTCTATCCACTGTTGCCCGTATACTCAGCCAAGGATTAGCTGGTTCAACCGGGGCATCCGATGACCCTGCAAGTAGAAGACCACTTTCTATTAATGACTTAAAAGCGTAAGCGTATTTAACTCTTGGTCCTAATCTCTGCTCTATCCACCAGTCGCTCACTATGAAGTGAGGCTGTACAACGAGTGCTTTAGGCTTGTAGTTTCTTAACTCACTTATTATATCAGGGGGTGTTAGTGAGGCGTGTTCTATTCTTACTTTACTTCTAATACTATTGTTAACTTTTTTGAGAGCTAATATCGTTTCTTCCATAGCTTTATCACCTATACAATGAATAGCTATATCAAGCCCTTTTCCAGCGACTCTCTTAAAGAGTTTTAAGATATTATCATGTGTTAAAAGAAGCTCACCTTTATTTAGTGGATCATCACTATAGGGCTCTCTTAGGGCAGCTGTTCTACCGCCAAAACTTCCGTCAACGAAGGTCTTTATACCCATAATTCTTAATTTGACATCACCTAACTTTGAAATTACACCAAGTTTAACTAGGTGACTCGTATAGTCTGAGTTGAAATAGAGCCTAACTTTAACCTTCAATTGGCTTCTTTGATTAAGTTTCTGCAATGCCCTAAACTCTCCATTCTCTACACACATTGAACTAACTAGACCTATACCGTAACTTAATAGTTCATTAAGCGTTTGGCTAAGTAACTTTAAGTAAAGATTGAACCTAGGCTTAGGTACGTATTTCAGGATATGGTCTAATGCTTGTTCACGTAAAATCCCGGTAATCTTACCGTCAACAACATCAACTAAAGGATACATGTCTCTTCCTTTACCAAGTAAACCACATAGCTCTAAAGCCTTAGTATTAGCTACTGCTATATGACCGCAAACTCTAATGAGGAGGACGGGTTTATGTGGAACAGCTTCGTCGATATCCCATCTCGTGGGCATTCTTTTTTCAATAAATCTTTCTTGATCCCACCCTCTACCTAAGATCCAAGGAGTAACTGTCTGAGATGCTACTCTTCTTATCATCTCCTTTAATTCTTCTATTGAACGAGTATGTCTCAAGTCGAGCCATAAATGTGATAAAGTTAAGCTTGACAAATGAATATGAGCATCAACAAACGTCGGTAACACAACCTTACCATTAAGGTCAATAATTCGAGAAGAGTTGCTTAGCTTTAACGCCTTCATATCGTCATCTCCTATATAGACTATTCTGCCACATTTAATCGCCATACTGGAGGCTACGGGGTTATCAGGGTTAAAGGTGTATATGACACCATTAACTAATGCTAGATTCATACTATTCTTCCCTGAACTGAATTTATCGTATTATAGTCGAGTCTATTGCATATTTTATAATTAAGAGTAAACCTATTACCACAAAAAAGATATTAATTAATGGATTATCGTATCTTACCCTAGTAACTCTAACCCTATTACTATTTAAAGGATAGAATAGAGCAACACCTGCCTTAGTGAACATATCGGAGAATAAGTGTGAGACATACCCTATTATAAAGGACCAGATGTAATAAAGGTTGTATGAACCTATATATCTAAACAAAAATGCTAAAAGTATCGATAAAATAAATAACGAGAAGACATTATGTAACAACATTCTATGTTTATGTTTTAAATCAAAATCAGGAAAAATCGATCCCAGTAATGCAAACATACCACACCACATTAGTATTTCAGGGGGAGGATTACATAGATAAATAGCCGTTCCTAGACCAAAGATTATGTGGACTACCTTTTTCACCATAAATTAGCCAATCCCCCACAGAAATAATATATTTTCTACTCTTCTAGATAAACTCTAAGTGGGATAAAAGTATAATAAGAACAATAAAAATTAATAAACTACAAGTGTAAAACTACCCATATATGGGATGAAGAGACTTGCCCCCCGGAGATTTAATGACGAAATTACCGTGGTCAGACCAAGAAGGAGACAATTTTTATTTCCAACTACGAATATATTTCCAAAAATATATAGTAATAACAGGGGATAGGAGATCTAAGAGCATTAAGGTGTGTTATGTTGACACCTGGTATTGTGAGGACTTACATCAAGGGCTTAGATGAAGCTCTTGGAGGTGGATTCCCCCGACCCGGAATAGTATTTATAGTAGGACATCCTGGTACAGGAAAAACCATATTATCAGCTCAATATTTAGCTAATAGAGCTCTAAGAGATGAGGAAAAAGGTTTCTACATTCTTATATCACAACCTCTCAAAACACTAGAATTAGAATTATTAAATCTAAAGATAGGATTCGATGAGGCTGTAAATAAAGGTTTAATAGAAATACTAGAGTTTTTACCACTTATTGAAAGTGAAAGCGTTAAAACATTAATAGAAGATGTAATACTACGTATTGAGCAAGGTAACTATACCAACATAGTTATCGATAGCGTGACAGCTCTAGTATCATTCTTCAGTCCTAGTGAAGTTAGAGCATTACTATCATACATACTGAAATATATGGTCGAAAAAAGTATGACATGCATCCTAATAGGCGAATTACCATTAATTGGACAAGCGTATGCTCCAGCTGTTGAAGAATTCCTAGCCGACATGTTGATAAAAATGGAGTTTAAAGAAAAAGAAAATAGACTCGTAATAAGATTTACACCAATTAAATCACGGAACACTTTAATTACTAGAAGGTACTATGAAGCAGTAATTGCCTCAGAAGGATTCATGCTGATCGGTGAAGCCTCATTGTAGCCTGTTAACATCAATACTTAGTAAGGTTTATTGTGTCATGTCTGTCTATACCGAGAAAAAATCATATCTTAAGGATACATTCTCACTACTACTATTATTATATACGGTTCTCGTCTCAATAATCTTAATACTATACTATGTACTTGGAGAAGTGAGAATCAAAAGCTTTATATCACTTGATATGCTTTATAGTAGATTCCTAGCCTTAGCAATAATAACTATAATTGCATTAACCTCTCTAAGCTTGATAATATTGTCTAAAGTTAAAGTACGACATGAATTCTCTTCAAGATTAATAGTCTATGGCATACTACTTGCTGTCTTTGCACATGTAAATAGTATAATATCAGTGCTCTTTAGATACAATGAGATACTATCTCTCTTAACCATTACATTTCCTTTTATATTCGGTTGTTTATGTGTACTCGTCGGATTCTCTTCATGGTTTGTTTTCCAATTAAATCTTAATGAGGCAGTGAGACATGTTGCCAAATCCTTTATTGTCGCTGTACCAGTATCCCTCTTGATAGCGCTTTTGGTATTTAACATTGGAGGGACACCTTACTTCGATTATGAAGTTGAAGAGTCAATGCTGCCTTACTGTTTCTCATTAATGCTGGTTTCTATTACATCTTTAATATTCCATTCCACTTTAAGAATAGTTGATAAATTTATACACTTTTTACGTATAGTCATTATTATGCTTTCGTTATGTTTCTTATTTGCATCAATAACAGATATACTCTCATACATATATCGTGATGTGTACATTTTTGAATATACAGCATCAACATTGTATATTGCCGGGTTCATATTATTTTCCTCTGTTTTACCTCTATCAATATTCTATATCATTGAGAGAAGACTGCCTGTTATCCGTAAGCTAAGTGTCACTACAAAAGGGCCAAAAATGTTAGATCATGGAAGATCCATTCTCTTGGAGTATATGCTCTCAGAGGCACATATAGATAAAGTTGCCTCTATTATTAGAAAACTTATTGAACCTTATGATGTCATAGTTCTTGTATCTCACAAAGCTAGTCCAATATTAAGGAATTTACTTAACACAATAGGTAAAAGTAAGAAGTGCGTGACCGTTCTATATGATTCAAGAACCATGTATCCTCGTGAGATAGCTAAAGACACTTATGCCTCAATGCTCGATCCAACTCACATAATAAGCATTATATCTAAGCTTAAAGATAAATACTATGATAAAAACATTGCAATAGTCTATGATAATTTAACAGACAGTATAATAACATGCAATTTCAAAGCAACATACCTTATGGCTAAGGATATACTTTCATCCCTCAACTCAAGAGATACAGCAATTTTCCTCTTCGTTAAAGGGAGTCTTAATGAAAGGGATTATAACACTATAAAATCATTATTTGAGATTGTAATATCAGTATCTGCATAATAGCGATAATAGGGGACAGTAATCAGCCTATTAATTCATGAATATCCTTTAATGGAGGAAGTTCTAGTGCAACTCCCTCCTCACTTATGACATAAGGTATAGCTTCCTCCAGTATACCTAGGTCTCGGACTATTGGCGATAAGTAATTCTCTCTCATAATGGTTACACGTGTTCCTAAGGCATAAATACTTAGGGCTGGAATAATCACTAACTCCTGTCCCGTTTTTAATGGGACTTTAAGAAAACATGACAACTTTGTAACATGACCTAGTTCGTCCCGGATACTTATACTAGGATGTTCGTGACCTATTATGATTATTTTTACATGTGATGTCGCCATAGGATAGTATTCATGTCCATGGATTAAGAGAATATCGTTTATGAGCATATATTCATAGAGTGGTATATCATATTTACTAAGTATCAATGATATGTAATTATCATGATTACCTCTTGTAATATATACTTCTAATCCTTTATCTCTCAAGAATTTAATGAACTCTGAAACTTCACTCCTCTCTTGATAAGTTAGTTTAGAAAAACAATGCTTCACATCACCATTAATTATGACTTTAGAAGCCCCACTTAGATTAAGTAATTTTTCAACCTTTTTGATGAGCTTTTTAAGTTGCACTCTAGGTAAAAAGAGCCCATGTTCAGCACTTACTTCTTCAAAGCCCAAATGTAAATCGGCAATAACCAGGGCATCAAAGTCTCTTAGATATAGAGCTGGTTCACCATAAACTATCTCTATTCCCGGATATAGTTCCACAAACTAACACCGAGTATGATACAGTAGAAGAAATGAGGCTTAAATGTGGCGGGCCCGCCGGGATTTGAACCCGGGACCTACGGGTTTCCCCTGACCCACCCCTCCTGTAGGAGGGTGGGTTTCATTAAGAGCCTCGACCAACCGGCATGAGCCGGTTGTCCGTCGCTCTAACCAGGCTGAGCTACGGGCCCTCGTTATGTTAGATTTATGTGGGGGGTTTTAAGTGTTTCTTGTTTTAGCTTGTAATTGACTATGTATAAATTTTACTGTATCTATATCTACTTCTTCACTATAAAATCCATTCTTGCAACTGTACTCTAAAATTCCTACAGTTAAGTTACCTACTTTTATGTATTTTAGGTGATTCTGAGATGAAGGTATAACCATAATTAATGATTTCATAATATTTATCTCCCTAATTGTGCTCACCTCTTTTATCAGGTTGCGCACGGAATATATTAGAGCCTTACTCTTTGGTAAAAGAGCCAAGAAGCTTATGTTCATGTTTATTTCTTCTATTAATTTTAGAATTACGTGTAAAGGCATCCTTGTTGATACAGCTTTCCCCTTGATTACACCATTACAGGTCGTTATATGATATTCTGAAACATAATACGTATTATATTCTTCTATTTTTTGATAACATTCCCTAACTTTTACTAGGTATCCTTTGGAATTATTACCATATTTAATTAGCATTCCTTTACCAATGACCCTACCATTGTTATCGACTATGAACACTCTTTTGTTATGTAAATTTATATCTTTAAACCAGTTTATTACGGTATAAATGTCATTATAGTTTAATGATTCACATATTAATCCGCCAGCTTCGTCAACAGGCAATATTATGAAGATATCACCGTTTTTGTAAATCTCGCATACGAGAACTGGTATTCCACCATGTGTAAAGCGCTCTTCGAATGTAATACCATAATCTTCTTTTATAGTTTTTAAAAGACTAGTATAAATACCATCAATACACACAGATTTACAAAGGTTCATAAACTTATGGTCTATCTGCATTATACTATACACCCTATAAAATTATAAATTTCGAGTGAATGAAATATATTACTGGATGATGAAGCCGACATAGGCGTTAACTATTGGGATGTCGAGGGGTCGATTGACTGACAATAATCTAATGCCAAGAGGGGAGGGAGATTAAGAAAATAATTTGCCCTTATTGTGGTTTTAGTGGTCAACCTAAAGACTATTGGCTTCTTTATGAAGGTGAAGTACTTATTGACCAATATAGTCTTGCTGTTGAAGGCTCAAGTAAGGGACTTGTACTTATTTGTCCACGGTGTAATAAAGCATTCACCATTGAGGAATAATATGTTATCTAATGCTTCTCATCCCAATGGCTCACTCCTTTAATCATGTTAATTACATGATCTACCTCGGGTAAAAGTATTTCCTCGAGAGCCAACTCAACTGCCCCAGTGCTTCCAGGTACGACAACAATCAGAGCATTATGGTATATTCCAGCTATTGCTCGTGAGAGCCAAGTTCTTGAACCAATCTTCTGATATGAAAGCATGCGAAAGAGTTCTCCAAAACCCGGAATCTCTTTTTCAAAGAGGGGTTTAACAGCTTCAACAGTTACATCTCTAGGTCCTATACCAGATCCGCCAATTAATATGATAATTTTGCATCCTTTGTCTAAGGCTTTTCCTAAAGTATTTCTTATCTTCTTGATGTCGTTTGGTACAATTTCATAATATGATACTTTATATCCTTCTTTTTCAATTGTTTCTTTAGCTTTTAAACCACTAGCATCCTTGGCCAATCCTTTGAATATTCTGTCACTTACAACTATAACTCCAAAGACCACATATAACCCTCCAACGTGTTTCACTACTTATTTATGATTGTTAATGCGCTTAACTTTTACTATTAGGCCTTCTCTCTTAACAATTATAACTTTGGCTCCTTTAGGTATTGCACTTTTTCCATCAACATTTTCTGCTTGCCATAGTACTCCATCTACTAAAATTAGCCCTCTAGGATTAAGTTCCTCGACAACCTCTCCTTCCTTACCAATAATCTCACAGTAACTTGATCTAATCAGAGCTTGATATGCACTGTAGAAGAGTAATATGAGAATTAGAGAGCTTACAACTGCTACTACAAGTATTAGAATTAGCGGTAATCTAGCCAAAATTAATAATATGATTACGGCTATGGCAATCACTGCCTCATCTAATATAGATAAAAGTGCTTTGTAAAAATTATCCTTTAACCGCTTTAACATTGACTTTCTACCTCTACTAACCATACTTTACAGCATATAGGGTAACACCACTTTACTTGGATATTGCTGTGTACAGCTCTTTTAATAGTCCCGGTATCTAAGAATAGTAGTAGAGCAATCGTATTTATTAATATAAAACAATTAAGATTAGATAGGGAGAACAAACCAAGATGGAGCAAGGAATGCACACATCACCAATAATCAATGATGTTAAGGTAATAACTAGGGAGATAAGTAAACTTAGAAATTATAATGTAAGGTGGAATATACAAGCCCGTCTAGACGAGTTCCTAAACGTTAGAGGCGAGTATGATGTCGATGTAGAATTCTTAGGGACTAAGGTTATTAGTGAATTGGAATTTCACAATCCGCCTCCAATAGTAGCTATAGATGGCAGCAATAGAAACATAGACACACCTTATGCTTTCACCACAATAGCGTCCGGTTCAATAGTATCAGAAAGATTAGGAGTATTGTTAGATTATCCAGCTGCATGGTTTAACTATCCAGTAAACACTAAAGAAATAAACATACCTTACATTGGTATTGCACCTGATGCCGATAACGTAATATTAAATTTACCTCCATCAGCTACACAGTATAGTCCTGTAGGTAAAATCTATGACAGCAATTATAATAGACATCAAGTAATAGACGAAATTAGGGTCAGGGTAGAAAATACGCTTCTAGGTCTCATACCCAAAATTGATGCAAAGACATTTATAGGTTTAAGACATAGGGTCGTCATTATTGATGGCCCATTATACCATATTCCTAGAGGACTCTTTGATCAAGCGGTTGAAGAATACTACATTAGAGCATGGAGAAAACTAGTTCAAGATAGAATAAGGACACTTACGAAGTTAGATGCAAAAAGGATAGTTGCAATAGGCGTAGTAAAGCGAATTGAGAAATCAAAAATACTTACTAAATCACAGGAATTCAAGTATCAAGTTAAGAACATGATTAAAGTTAATATTTCAGGAGAAAACGACCTAGTAATAGTTGATAAACTGATAAGTGAAGCATTAGCAAATAATATAATCCATACACCCTTGAAACCATTCTTAATAGGACCATTTAAAGTAAAAACAAGTATAGGGAGAGTATTAGGAGTAAAAAATGCACCATTGAAGATTATAGGTTATGTGCTCATACCATATCATCCTTACAGCCTTCTTAATCATAGAGTTTTAAGGGTTGAAATATCTGAAACCATGTACAAAATTTTCGATGACGTTATTTTCTCATGGATAGCTTATGATGCAATAAATTATTCTACAACCATTCCGTACTCTCTACACTTAGCCCATAGTAGATGTAATAAATGGTGTACTATGCTTTTCACATATTATACAAGTTACTACTCAAATGCAGGCATACCTTTAACCTATGATACCAAATTACAATTCTTACAGGTGAGATCAGAGTATGAGCTCAAGTGATATAGCGAAAGCCTATATCGAGGCTAAAGCTAGACTAGAGAAAGCACTTAAATCGGCATCAGAGTATGGTGAAATAGTAGGTTTTGTGTCAAGGTTTACACCATCAAGAGTTGATGAGTCCTCTCCATTAATTCAATTTGATGTTGATCCTTATCAATACTTCCTTAAATTTGATAGTATAGCCGCAACTGGTACCTACCTTGCTGTTATAGATGTGAAATCCGGCCATGTAATCAGCCTTAGAGTTAAGGGTGTTGAAAGAAGAGATATAATGGCTGAAATAGGAGTTCCAGATTCTTCGGGCTTAACCCCTAAGCTTGATGCTTCAGGTTTAATAACTAGAGCTAGAGTAAAAGCAGAGCCTTTACTTGCGTGGAATCCTGAGACAGATGAAATTAAAGCCGCTACATGTGTGATTGAACCTCAATCTCCTGTTATTAAACCTAAGCCTGAGGTATTAGAGAAGATTCTAGGACTACCATCTGAGGGTGTTGTCCTAGGCTCCTTAACTATGGCTGAGGAAGTTGTCGAAGGAGCTAAGGTAAGGTTGCCTCTTAAAGCTTTTTATCAACACATATTGGTCCTTGGGACTACAGGCTCAGGTAAAACTACATTTATGAAGAATCTTATAGTTTCGCTTCTAAATATGAAAGAATACTCAATAAAACCTTTCAATATGAAACCTACGGTTATAGTTATTGATTCAACAAGAGATTATGTGCACATGATGCTAGATAGACTCTGGGAAGAGACACCGAATATAAATTTAGAACATGAGACAAAACTTGCAAGAACAATTTATGGTGATATTGAACCTCCCTCCAAGGTTACAGTAATAGTACCTGTCACCAAGATACTTATAGGAAAACTACATGAGTATAGCAAAAACAAAGGCATAACAATCAGAGATTCCATAACAGCTTTCGAAATGCTAGCGAGATACTATTTTGAAGTCACATATAGCAGAGTGATAACTGATATACTATTAGGCTCAATAGACGAAGTTGAGGTAAAGATTAGTGGATATCAACCTAGAAGAATTGCAACATTAAAAGTTAAGTATCAAGTTAGAGGAAGAAGTAGAGAAATAATAATAAACATATTACCTTATGCCTTTAGGTTTACAGAGGTTAAAGGAAGTGAACTTGCAGAACTTAATCCCTTCCTTACAAGCCAGGCTAGAGATCAGCTTCCACGAATAATACTAGCTTTTGAAAGACATAATATTAAAATTAATACTTTAAAGGATTTAATTGATCTACTTAGGGAGAGTGTCAGAGGAAAACGTGAGAGACGCGGCTTAGAAGAGAAATCACCTTTAAGTGACATAATATATCACGAACTAGGCATACATAAAGGTACAGTTGAGAATATTATTAGAAACCTTGGAGTCCTAGATGATAGCGGAATATTCGATGTTATCTTAGGGAATGAATACGTCTATGAACCCGACCTAAACTGGCTTCTAGAACAATCACCTGGAAACCTAATAATATTGGACTTAGAATTCCTTAG
Organism: uncultured Desulfurococcales archaeon; assembly: GCA_964611985.1. Taxonomy (GTDB): domain Archaea; phylum Thermoproteota; class Thermoprotei_A; order CAZTBM01; family SZUA-1508; genus SZUA-1508. Next base: position 36,711 of record CAZTBM010000005.1, read on the forward strand.
AGAACATACACCAATAATGGCAGGTAACGTTGAAAGTATCGTAGCACTCAGAATGCTTCACAGAGCGTTTAAATGGAAGATGACCAAGTATGCCCAAAGGGAGCGTAGTCAACCAGTTATAGTCGTTGTCGATGAAGCTCACAGATTCTTTCCCGCAGTAGGTGGAGGTGAAGGTGAGTACGTTGTCCAAGTAGCTAATATGTTAGCCTCTATAGCTAGACTTGGTAGAGCTAGAGGATTAGGTATAATCTTTGCCACGCATTCACCAAAGGACGTTCACGATATTGTACTACAATTAACGAATACGAAGGTTATTTTTAGAATGGATCCTGCATTAGTAGATAGACTTGACCTACCTAGTGAGTATAAGAGGTTCATAGTTAGAGTAAGTGATAGAGTGGCTATTGTGAAATCACATATGCTAAGATTATCATATGTCACCATAAAAACGCCATTACCATTAGCAGGGCACTTTGACCTATCAGCTCTTTGATAGTAGAGTAGGATTTAAATTTAATAACCTATAAATGCTACCATAGACGAGAGTGATAAGAAAATGATAGTCGTATGTCCCAAGTGTGGATTCAAGTTCGATGCATCTTACGCTAGAGCATATTCATGTAAGTCCTGTCCCGTACTATTAACTAGCCTGACATGCAACTATATTAAATGCCCTCGTTGCGGTTATGAATTTAGAATATATCAGCCCTAAAGCGAGTCGTCATTGAGTCGGCTCCTGCCGGACTCATCATATTTACATGTCCCGTCATATCTAATAGACCACATAGCTAGTTATATGATTTTTCATCTATGTTAAAGATTTATAACGGGATAGCCCCACTCAAGCTCGTTTACTCTTACCTATATAGAATGATATTATCGATGCTAATAAGACTATCATACACATTAGTAAAAGTGATCTCTCTGACCATTCTTGAACTACAGTTACCGTCACCGTCTCCCTCTTATACTCCGTTATAGTTCTTATAATGTCTGTAACGATTACTCCATACGATTTCTGGGTTGAACCCCTGTCATAAACTTTAAAGTTGCCAACGTACATTTCTTTACCATCTACTATTATCCAGACATCACAAACAACATTAGACTTATGAATACTATTTTTCAAGACTTCCCAAGCTGCTGAAGCAGGTTCTTTGAGGATCCATAGCAAATAGCTTGTATAAGCTGGCTTTCCGGGATTGCATTCAAGAGAGGCCCCAACATGAAACGTTGCATTATTATAAACTATCTTTCCACTACTTTTAATTTTGAATTTTAGACCTTGAGCTGACATATTTATATATCTTAATATTCCATCACATGTTTGCCACCGCGAATTCTTATAACACTCTATAGTATCTATCTTGACACCATATACTATTTTAAGAGAGCCAATAACCTCCTTTTGCTTATTTAAGATAGTTATTTCTGTTATTTGTTGTATATCCCCCTTATGAGCTAAAGTTCTGAGAGGGGCCAAAGCTGATAATACCATCAGTAGAAGGAGTAACACGTATATGGAATATTGCTTTTTCTTATACCATCCTTTACTCATTCTAGTTCACTACACCATCTTGGTCTACGACCATTAAAGAAGTCTATTAAACATTGTATAGCTTTTTGTATAGGTAATTCACCTATAAGATCTTCATCATAATTTTTATCATAATATCTAACTTGGTAAATATCTTCAGAGAGCCTTGTAAATTCTAGAAATGAACCATCTTGATTGAGAAAACCCACCATTTGAGGTATTTCAACTGTTTCGGGCGATATTTCTAATTCGTCCACCAAAATCATAGCATCCTCTAATGTTATTAACCCCTTTTCTTCAATTTCTGGTGAGTCTTCTTCTTGTATATACCATGTTATTCTCATACTACATTACACCATTTTAAACCAATTATTTTAAGTCTAGAAGCACCTACCTTGTGCTTCTAGACTTCTTCACCATAGGGTTTAGAATAACCCTACTCTGAGATCCTTGTACGAATTTCAAAAAGAGGAAACAATATATTAAGTTTACTCACTCACAAGTGAATGTCAGTAAGTAATACTAAAATGATAGCCTAAGGGACATATTTGGGAGGCTTAAAAATGAGATGGCCAAAGAAAAGAGAATTTATTATGTATTATCTAATTTTCAGAGTGTTTGGATGCAAAAAAGTCAATATCGGTAATATAATTGATATCCTGAGCCCCTTCCTAAGTAGGAAAAACGCTTATCGTATTATTAAAAGATTAAAACAATTAGGCTTATTAAGACAGATCGATAAATTAACCTATGAGGTTGTCGATTTACAGGAATATTTAGACCGTGTAGCTGCCAGCTATATTACTCAAAGATTAATAAAGACAATTAAGTCAAGTGGTGCAAGTATAACAGTTATGAAGAATGATGACAAGATAATAATTAAGGGTCCCAATGTCGATAAATTTAGTGTACTTACTTTAATACCATTTATGAAAGTTGATTTAATTAGAGATAAAGAGCTTATAGGTTAATTCCTCATAAATAACAAATCCTTTATATAAGCTATGTACTACTCTATATTGCAGGGTTCTAGCATGTCTTTAGAGGGCGAGGAAAAGAAGAGAGTAGCAATATTCCAGGGTGAAGCTAAGGTAGGTGAGGTTATACCAGCCTTTGCTCAAATACAATTAAGACCTGAAGACTTCACTAGCCCAGTAAGCCTTCAAATGGCTCTTTCAAGAATCTATGAGGCTTTAATGAATGCTGTACAACGTGGGCCCGAAAAGAAGTACATTGCTGAAGTAAAGTTCAAGGACGCTCTTGGTAATGTTATTGCTTTTGCCATAGATTTAGGGTCTTCCCCACCCCCATTTACTAAGAGGGAAGTAAAAGCTAGAATACTCGTTGAGATCTTTGAAGAAGAGTGAAAGTTTAATACTTTTTAATTTAGTTTCATACACTTTATTTCCTAGCTTAAATGGGTGTTCAGCAACCCTTTTAACTAGGTTTACACAAGCCTATAAGGCGTTTACTTTAACTTATGTTTAGCCTACTAACCTTAATCCTAGGTGTTAGTGTGGCAAAGGGTAATAGCGAGAACAACGATGTATGCCCCTACTTTAAATATGGTCAATGTCTCTTGGTACCCGTACATTTGGCCTATGTGGTGGTTGATCTACATAGATGTAGAAGTGGCTGGCGTACATGTAAGTATTACTTAAACATGGGTGGTGGAAAAATCACTGAAGAACGTATTCTTAGAGGTAATGGAACTCTAGAAGACTTCGTCCAGAAAGTTAGTCAAATTTCACTAAATAGTAATAATGCTAAGAAGCGTAAGAGAAAATCGCTTGAAACCTTCATTAACGATAAGACTAAAACTGATAAAGATGAGAAAGCAAAATATATGAAGCTAAAGAAGCTTCTTGAATCGCTTACAACCACTAATGATTAATTCTTGATAATAAATCTAGAGAAAATAATAACTTATATTATTGTATAGCTTACTTTCATCATTGCCTCATCTATAGCTAGTAATGCTAAGGCATAAAGTTCCTTATGTGAGGGACTTCTATTATTAAGCTCTCGGAAGGATGCCACAATTTCCTTGAATATTACTTTAACGAAGTCTATATTGAGTTTATTATACAGTTTTAGTGTTTGGAGCATTTGATATAAAATTTGGTATTCCGTGTCCATATAATCTATGCCTAGAGTTTTTGTTTAGGAAGAATTAGATTAATTTAAAGAAAAACTCTGATTGGTTGTTATTATTTTATTTTATTTTACTTTTTGAGTATTGTTATTTCGATTGTTGATACTCTTGATTGTCTTCCCTCTGGTCCTTGTACTGTTTGGCTGCCGATCTTGATCTCCTTTACCTCTATTTGTCCTGGTAGGAATCTGTTTCTTACTATCTCTACTGTGTCTACTGCTTTGCTTATTGCTCTTCCTCTAGCCTTTACTACGATCTCGTTTACTCCCTGGTTTAGTAGAGTTAGAGTTGCTAATACGTAGTTCATTACGGGCTTCTTTCCAACTAATACTACATTGCTTGGGGCTGGAGCTTCTGCCATTGCTAAAACCTCTAGGTTGTTGTCGTAGGCTCTTTTAGATTATACTCAGATATAAAGTTTACCATAGAAACTCTTAGTGACTATTAATTCTCTAGTACACAATAGGTTATTTAGAGCATGTTTAGGCTATTGCTTCACCATACGGTTTTTCCTCAATTTCGACTTTAATTCCCTTTAGTATCTCTTCCAGTATTCTTATCGCTCCTTTACGTGACAATAGTCTATTATTATTACCGCAGTATGGTGTATAAATACATCTGGGGCACCCATCTACACATGAGCATGAAGTTAGCATCTTATATGCTCTCTTTAGGGCTACCTCAAAATTGGAATATAGTAGTTTTGAAAGTCCACTTCCACCAGGGTTGCTATCATAAACTATTATGTGTCCCGAGGGGTAACTTAATCCTCCAAGATCACTTGGAGAGGCACCAATGATAGTTTGAGCTGCCAGTATGATTGCATGTTCAAAAGCGTGATATGCCTTTATTGCATATTCTATGTTCCAATCTTCGATTTGAGGAAGCCTAAATGTCAATGCTTTAGTCTTAAATGTGTACTTTATTGGTTTACTTAGTATACTCTCTCCTATGGTTTCATATGACCTATAATCTTTAACTATGAATCCGTATACTTCCTCTGTAATTTCTATGTCTGCATATTCTATATCCATACCGTATTCTGTACTTCTTCGACTAATCTTCTCAATGGCATTCACTTCTCCAGTGTATAGGGCTACAGTATAGTATGGTATAGTATAGGGTAGCTTTTTTACTATGGCTCTTCTCTTATTAATGTCGAAATCTAAAGACTCGTAAAGTTCGCCACCTAAGAGATATATTGCATGTGGATGTAACTCTTTCATAGCCATTGGCATTTCGCGAAAACCTAAATATACTCCCCTATCATCAAATATTGATATTATTATACCGGCCCCTCTTAGACTGATATTTTCTCGAACAAATCTTATGGCCTCTCTTGTAGGTATGATATATTTCCCTCTACGAGTCAAATAACCTTCTCTTATGAGGTCCCCTGTGACCTTTTTTGTAAAATCGTCTAACTCCTCTATTCTAATCCATTTATCTCTACTCATACTTATGATTTGGATTCTTGCTACTTCTTCATTTCTTAGTTCTAACGCTACGTCATCTGGTTTCGAGTTAAAGAATTCAGTAGGATAATTCTCGTAGTAATAACTTATGGGATCTTCACCGAGTATTGTAAAGACATACGATTTTTGACCTCTTCTACCACATCTACCTATTCTTTGAAGATATCTGGAAAATGTTGGCGGTATATTAACGAGTATTACTGAATCTAAATCTCCTATGTCGATACCAAGTTCTAAGGTGGGTGTTGCCACTACAGCTTTAATAAGCCCTTTCTTGAAGTATTGTTCTACAGTGATCCTAAAGTCTATTCTTAAACCAGCTCTGTGAACTTCAAGAGGTACATTTCTCTCTGTAGCCATCCTCTTGAGTAATTCTACAGTCTTATGACTATCAGCAAATATTATTGTTTTCAGATTATGCTCAAGGAGAACTCTGAGTAGTTCTATTGCTTCAGCTAAGCGAGATCTATAAAGAGGCCTTAACATTACATGGTAAATTGGCCCTCTCTTTCCTTTATTTGAAGAAACTAATTCGACTTTTTCAGAGAATAATTTTGATGCATGTTCTATGGGATTGCCTATGGTTGCTGATGATCCTATGAGAATCGGCCTATCCCTTATTATTCTCTTTAACCTTCTGATAATGTATGCTACATGACAGCCGAAAACACCTTCATAGGTGTGTAACTCATCTAGAACAATAAACTTTACATTTTGGATAAGCTCCCTAAATTTACGGACTTCCTGTAATGCTATATGTATCATGTCAGGATTTGTTATTAGGATTTGCGGTGGTTTCTCATATATTCTCCTTCTCTCCTTTTGCGGTGTGTCACCATCATATATTGCACTGTAGAGGCCAAACATAGGTCCTATTAGTTTCTCTATTTTCCTATACTGGTCTCTTGCTAGAGCCTTTGTAGGATAGATTATCAATGCAGTAGTACATGGAGGTTTACGAGTTAAGATGTAGTCAAGTATTGGTAATAGGAAAGCTTCTGTTTTACCTGCACCCGTACCTGCAGTTATAACTATTGATGACCCATCTTTGATTTTCTTTATTGCTTCAAATTGAAACTTGTATAGTCTCGATATTCCAAGCTTTTTGAGTCTATCCTTCAGCACAGGATTTATATCCAATTCGTCGACTGGTGGTCCATACTCTGGTTCCATGGAGGGCTCGTAATGTATGTAGACTATTCTATGGGCTTCATCAGCTTTAATCTCTTCTATCACTTCATCTACTGGGGGTAACGTACTCATTAAGGGTTATTCCCCTATTCATTCTTTTACTCCATGGTATACTAATGCTTTAGAGTGGGGTAAGTGAACGGCTTCTTCAACCCTAATACCTACTTTACTTAGAGTTACGTATATTCTCTCCTGCCAAACCCTATGCATTCCAGCAAACACCGATATTGTACCACCATTCTTAAGTAGCCTAGCGTAGCAGTTTCATTTTTCGTAAGCTTTAATAGACATTTATGGATTTAAGTGCTCTATACGCCAGTATGTATGCTGATACTGTATGTGTATCAAGCCTTAGTTTTCTGGCTATTAGCTCAGCATCTTGTGAAGAAAATGCAGGATTTACCTCGCAAAATTTCTTACCTCTCTTCGCTACCATTACCTTAGCATGAGTAAGTAATTGTTTCTTAGAGAACTTACTCAACTTTCTATTAATATTTTTATTAGATGTCTTCTTTCTCTTTATCTTTCCTAATTTCTCAAATACGAAGTACTCGACATCATGGTAACATGCATAATCTATCAACTCTGATAGAGCTTTAAGTCTGATATCCTTAGCTTTCTCCTTAGGAAAGCCATGTTGTGTAACTTCTGGGAAATGTTTAACTTTGAAATCCAATAGTTCTCCATTACTGTTAATTATAGCCATGTTTATTCTATCCGTATTTAAATCGAAGCCAGCAACATGCAGAGATTTTCCTTTTCTGCCAACCTTCTTACCTAGATATTTGGCGTATAGTTCAAGTGGAACATATACATGTATTTTATAATATTCTCCAATCTCGACTCCATAGCTTACATTCCTCCTAGATAGCTCTTTCAATAGCGGAATGTATCTTTTGCCAAATTTCGCTTTACATTCTATCCATTCATGTCTTCCATTTGCATGTGGTATCTTTATCTTAACAATAAAGTAATTATCCGAGGGAATTAACCTAATATTCCTGTTCCCCTTTTCAGCGGATTTTCCAACACTGAAAAGGAACTTTTTCCTTAATTTCAAATAGGGCTGGTTTTCCCACAGCTTAGCTCTTTGGTATGCTGAATGCCCATAGTGTGCGTTAGAGATAAAAGACGTTAATCTCTTCTCGATATCCTTCCAAGCTAATCCTTTCCTTGTTAAATAATGTGCCATTTTAACCGCATCTCTGAATAGCCTCATGGTATATAGTAATTTACTCCTAGCTATATTATCCATAATCAGTAGTTTTCCATTTACTGCTAAGTACTCTTTCCGTGCTTTTCTAGCCATAATCTTATCGCCTCTTCAACGGCTTCTGCTAATGCCCCCTTCTTAACCCCTTTCACTTCCAAAACTTTTCTTCTAAATTCTATTGCTAGATCTTTATCGATTTTAACATGGATTATACTCATACACTCAAACACCAAAATACTAATATAAGGCAACACTTATGAATTCTTCGGGTAAGCGAGACTGATGATGCATCGAGGTCAATGAGAATTAATGCACCCACATTCGCCGAGGGAGGAAGACCTCCGTAGGAGGGTGTGGGGAAATTCAGGGGTAATGAATACTTACGTAGGTCTATTAATGTCTACGTAAGTAAGAACCCTAGCTAGTTTGGCAAGAAAACTCTCACTATATAATCTCGGATTTTTATTAGGATTCGGACCCCCATCATGGATTATATGATCAAAAACGTCGGGTATCATATCAACTGCTTTAAGAGCATCAGCCCATGCAACTTTTACTACATTACTATTTAGCGCTTGCATATATTCCTTGATAGGGTTTGAGAATAAAGCTATAGCCAACATAGTTAATGACTTGTCCAATGATAAGTAAAGTGAGGGTGAAGTATTCTTTACTACAATGAAACATGTTCTACCTAAACCTGTACCTACCTCTAACACTTTTGGTTTAGACTTGACAACCTCAACCCATGATATAATTACCCCTGCAAAGTTCATTTCCAAAATGTTCAGCTCGCCACCTTTATAGCCTAAACCACCAGTTATTTCATCAATTATCCTTAACTTTTCACCATAGTCTATATGAGCTATATATTTTAGATAATACTGTCTAGCTTTGGCCCTAGTAATTTTATCAGCTGTATTGTAATCTCCTTGTTGCAGGTACTTGTATATCTCGTTCACAACACTTTTCCCAATGAAGAATTAGGAATGAGATTTTTATAAAGTGTAGACTTGACCAGTTAATTGTTTGTATTATTAAGTGCTAACACTTAATATTCTTAAACTTAAGGTTAATGCGTTATTGGTGTACAGTGACTTGATACCACACATAATATTGGGCTTTTGCCCTAATTGTAATGGTGATATTGAAGCATCAAGGTTAAGGTACGGATTACCCTGTAGTAAATGTTTACCACTGAGCAGAGAAGAGTATGAAAAACTGATTAGTTTCGAGAGAGAGGAGAGACTAAATAAGGTACTTAATCTTTTACATAAGAATGGTAATGTAGGCAACTTGTGGAGATTATGGTTTATTGAGGAAGAATTAAAATCATTTAGTGAGTTCTTTGAAAAGGCGACTAAAAGAAGATTGTGGAGTATTCAGCGAACATGGGCTCGCAGATTATTCCTCGGTGAAAGCTTTGCAATAATTGCTCCGACTGGTGTGGGTAAAACCACGTTCCTCTCTGCATTTACTTTATATTATGCACTTAAAGGTAAAAAAGTCTACTTTATAGTGCCTACTAGAGTTCTTCTAAAACAGGTTTATGAGAAGATCTTAAGAATGCTAGAAAATGTTAACTGCCAGCTTAAGATAATAGCTTTAGGCATAAATAATATAAATAAAGCTGAATTGGACATCTCAAAGTATGATGTAGTAATATCTTCTGCAACTTATTTATCTAGAAATTTCAAACTATTCACTAGTAGCAAATTTGACCTGATAATAGTTGATGATGTCGATGCTCTTCTTAAAAACTCAAAAAATGTTGATAGAGTACTCTTATTACTAGGTTTTAATCAAGACGTGATAGACAAGGCATATAAACTCGTTATTGCGAAAATCAACCTATTTAAAGCATTGTCTGAAGGTAACAATGAGAATTATAAGAAGTATAAAGAGAAAGTTGAATCACTGAGAGTTGAAATAGATAAATTCCTTTCAGAGAATAATGTTGGCCAGTTGATAGTATCTAGTGCTACAGGTCGTAGTAGAGGATTAAAGGCTAAAGTATTTAAGGAGTTATTAGGCTTCGAAGCAGGTTGTGTAATGGAGTACTTAAGAAACGTAACAGACGTGTATGATGAAGCACATAGCCTTAATGAGATGATAGATAAAACTATCAGATATGTTAAAATGTTTGGTAAAGGAGGATTAGTGTTTGTAGCACATGACTTAGGGCTTAAAGTCGCTTATATGATCAGAGATAGGCTTGCAGAGAATGGTGTTAAAGCAGAATTAGCGGCTTCAGGAAGAAGAGGCTACATTGAAAAGTTTAGTCATGGCGAAGTAGAGGTACTTGTAGGTGTCGCTTCATACTATGGTGTTATTGTTAGAGGCTTAGACTTACCTCACATAGTTAGATATGCTATTTTCGTCGGTGTACCAAAGTTCAAGATAGACTTCACAAAAACTATAAGAAACCCCATTAAGCTATTCACAGTCATAAGCATACTCATAGACCTTGTTAATAATGATGGTGACAAAGCAAAACTTGTTGAATATTCAAATAAGCTAAAGAAACTACTATTCAAGTTAAGCTATAGCGAGATCAGACTAGTACATAAAGCGCTTGAAGGCAAAATAAATGTTGAAGGATACTTAAGGAAAGTTAAAGAGTTCCTCGAAGAAATAGGAAATTATGTAAATAAGCTTGTCAACACTTATGAGGTTAAAGAGAAGCTCGTTAGAAGCAATAGAATAACAGTTATAGATGATAATGGCAAACTTTACGTTGTTGTACCTGATTACTTAACATATATTCAGGCAAGTGGTAGGACGTCACGATTATTCTCTAATGGTATGACCAAGGGCTTAGCTTTGACATTAGTTGACGATATGAGAGTTTATAATTTGTTACTTGAACAACTCTTACTCCACATAGACTCATTTAGTGCAAAACATGTGTCTGAAGTCAACCTAGAAAAACTATTCAATGAGATAGATAGGGATAGAGAAATAGTAAAGGAAATGTTGATTAATGATACAGGAGTTAAAGTAAAAGATCCATTAAAGAGCGCTTTACTCATAGTGGAATCGCCTAACAAAGCCAGAACTATAGCTAGCTTCTTTGGTAAGCCTTCAAAAAGGAGATTTGGCAAGATAGTAGTTTACGAGGTTGTATTAGGCGATCCCATGTTAGGTACAGAGGACTACATGCTATCAATAGTTGCAACAAGAGGACATATACTTGACCTAACAACAGACAATAAAGGGTACCATGGTGTACTACTAGAACCCGAAATAATGCCCATATACGAGACCATAAAGAGATGTCGATCCTGTGGATACCAATTCACTAAAGGAGACATTTGTCCACGCTGTAAATCAAGTAATATCAGAGATTCTATTGAAATAGTACACCTACTAAGAAAGTTAGCCATGGAAGTAGATGTAGTGTTTATAGGTACAGACCCTGATACTGAAGGAGAGAAGATAGCTTGGGATGTTTATGTGTCAATTCAACCTTATGCAAAGAACGTATATAGAGTGGAGTTTCATGAAATCACAAGAAATGCTATCGTATGCGCACTTACTAATCCTAGAATGATAGATGAGAAGCTTGTTGAGGCTCAGATTGTTCGTAGGGTTGAGGATCGTTGGATTGGTTTTGAGCTTTCATCTAGGTTGTGGAGGGTTTTCGGAAAACACTGGCTATCAGCAGGAAGAGTACAAACACCAGTACTAGGATGGATAATACAAAGACAGAAAGAATGGAAAGAAGGAAGAAGAGTTTTTGTTAAGTTAAATTACGAAAAGGGGATATCAGTTACATTAGCATTAGAGCCTAAATTAAGGGCGGTAAAGGAGGAATTACCCAAATTAAACAGAGCAAACATACTTCACATAGAGGATTATATTGAAGAGAAAAATCCGCCTCCACCATATACGACTGATAGTATATTATTCGATGCCTCTTGGAAATTAAGACTAGACGCAACTAAGGCCATGAAGATACTTCAAGAACTATTCGAAGCCGGATTAATAACTTATCATAGAACTGATAGTATTCATGTGTCAGGTAAAGGTTTCCAGATAGCTCAACAGTACTTAGCTTCACAGGGCTTACATCATCTTATTCAGAACAGGAGTTGGGGCCCTCATGGGACTCATGAGTGTATAAGACCCACGAGACCTATTGATGCGGAAACCTTGAGAAGAATGATTGTAGATGGAACCTTTAGAGTTCATGTTAGGCTATCTGAAATACATTTGAAGGTGTATGACTTGATCTTTACAAGGTTCATGGCAAGTCAAATGAAACAAGCAAAGGTGAAAAGAAGGAGGGTCATGCTTATGATAGGTGATAGAGTAGAGTCATTTGATGAAATAATTGATGTCTTAGAAGAAGGCTATACTCGCATATTAAGTGTTGACGTGAATAAGGAGTTGGAGAACCTGAGAGTTGGAGATATACTGAAACTGGTCGATTACACGGTATGGAAGGGCTCACTCTACCCGCTATATAAACAAGGTGACGTAGTAAAGTTGATGAAGGAGCGCGGTCTAGGTAGGCCGTCAACATACACAAAAATACTCGCATCATTATTACGACATGGATATCTATTTGAAACTAAGAGAAAATATCTCGTAGCCACGAAAATGGGCACTCTAGTATATGAATATTTAACAGCTAATTTTGACCAACTAGTTTCAGAGGAAAGAACAAGAATAGTTGAAGAAGTAATGAGGCTAATAGAAGAGGGCACCTTAAGCGCAAAACAAGTATTAAGAATGTTCCTAGAGGAGATCTCAAGCATAACAAGTGAAAAGCCGGAGAAAATAATAGACATAAGAGAAACCATATCTAAACTCTCAATTACGGTTGCTTAGATCTAATATCCCAGTAAAGCGCAATGCCGCCAAGTTCCATGGTTATTAAGTCTAATACTAGATAGATTTATTTAGTTCATATTTTACATTAAATCTCTGGTGATGTCCCCGGTTACATCTGAGACGATGAATATGATGAGGAGTTGCTCGACTGATTAAAAGTCATGTGACCAGTCAAAGCTAATTCGCTATCATGGTTTTTTAATTGTAAGTGTTTCTATTCTTATTAGGCAGATAGAATTATAAACCCCCGTAATAATGTAACCCTTCCAGTGTTGGATAAATGGGCTTTAAATATAATGGCTTAAGAATAGGGCGCTAGACTCGAGGTGAAATGTGTAGGTGATAGTATTATTTCTACTGCTAGTAGTCACTATATCACTCTGTTACATAATACTTGATATGGTAAGAGTCATACGGTTTATATTTAGGAAGACATTTAGGTAAACGGTATTACCTATAGAAATTAAAGTAAGATTTTACTAAACTTCTTACTAAATGTAGCAGAGATAAAGAACGGTGGAGGATTAACTTTTGCGGTCTGAACCATTAGTTCCATGGGTTCCAACACCAGAAGACATACTTGACGAAATAGCTGATCTATTAGAACTTGATGAAAAAAGTGTATTTATAGATCTGGGTGCTGGCGATGGTAGAGTGGCTATAGCGATAGCAAAAAGAGGAGTATTCAGTATTGCTTTAGAAATAGACTTAATAAACTGTATTATAGCTAGGGATCAAGCTAAAGTAAATAATGTTCTAGTAGATGTTGTTCGAGGAGATTTCAAAACATTCCCTCTTCATAGGATTAATAGAGTATTCATGTACCTTTATAAAAGTATACAAGATGAATTAAAAGAAAAACTAGCTAACGAACTTCCTGATGGTACACGTATTGTAACCTTAGATTTCCCCATTCCAGGCTGGATTCCTGTAAAGGTAAGAAGGTGTAATACAAGCTCTGGGGTAATTAGGACACTATACTTATATATTAAAGGGGTTTCAGAAAAAGAGAGACAATGGTGGAGTATAAAATAAGGCTCCAGGGCAGACCATTAGTAAGAATAGGCTACGATCTTGATATACCATTAGTTGGAGCAATATCCTTCGGTCTTATAGATAGAGGAACTAATATTATCCAAGTTAGGCCAGTAAGCTTCTGCGTACTAAATTGTATATTTTGCTCTACTGATGCAGGGCCTAAGTCGAAATGTAGACAAGCAGAATACATTGTAGACCTAGATATACTCATTGAATGGTTTAAAGTTTTAGTAAAGTATAAGGGAGGAAATATCGAAGCACATATAGATACTGTGGGAGACCCACTACTATATAATAAGATAGTCGACTTAGTTCATGAATTAAAAAGCACTAAGGGAGTAAGAGTAGTTAGTATGCAAAGTCATGCACCCACACTAACTGAAAAACTAGCTGATAAACTAAATGCCGCCGGTCTTGATAGACTAAATCTCAGTATAGATGCGCTAGACCTCAATCTAGCAAAATACCTTCAAGGCACTCAGTGGTATAACGTAAATAGAGTTATGGAGGTGACGGAATACATTGTTAAGAACACTAGAATAGATGTACTTCTAGCTCCCGTTCTTCTACCGGGAATAAATGATCAGGAGTTACCAAAGATTATCGAATGGGGGTTAAGGATCGGCGTAGGCAAGAAGTGGCCTCCCTTTGGCATCCAAAAATACCTAAAACATAAGTATGGTAGGAAACCAAAAGGCATTAAGAGTATGAGTTGGAAAGAATTCTATAACTATCTAAGAAACCTAGAAAGAAAGTATAATGTGAAGCTTATAAACGATCTAAGCGATTTTGGAGTAGAACACAAACCTATGATACCCTTAAGGTTTAGAGTTAATGAAAGGGTTAGAGTAAAAGTTGTAGCACCTGGCTGGCTAAGAGGGGAGAAACTCTGCATACCATTAAGTAAAGGAGGAGATAGAGTTATAACACTCATAAATGCGGATGATATACCACTTGGGGCTAAGGTTACAGCTAGAATAATAGCAAATAAGCACAATATTTATCTTGCAGAACCATTATAAGGGAATGAAGAATACTATAATCGTGTCCTACTACTCTATTATACCTAGTTATATCATAGCTGCATCAGCAAAGTAATTATCTTCTCTATGAGGTCTAAGGAAGTTTAAAAGTGACTTCATATCTAAGTCTGTTAACATGTTGAACTCTATAACATTGATACTACCTTTCTTATCCTTATCTTCGTATGTTCTAACGAATATATCATTGATAACTATAGTGTTTATATGTTCCGTTAATCTATTAGGCTCTATTTTAAGTTGTGGACTATACTCTATCCTAACATTAGGCTCTGTATGAACACTAATACTCATAACATTAACTATATCATATCTGCTAACCTTAAAAGTAAGCCTCATACTCGCTCCCTAATAAGAATTTATATTATCGACATAGATACTTAAAGCTCAGTACTCAATAATAATAAGTGAGTCATCTTTGAAAACATAATCATGAAAGTATGGAACATACTAAATTCATAGTCATGGAGGACTAAATTTGACCATAATTGAAGGAACCGTTGTAATACTCGATCTTGACAGGTTTAGCGAGTTAACAAAATCTATGGGATGGGACGAATATAAACCAAACATTATAACTGGTACATTAACCCATTTAGTTGAAGATTTCGTAAGAAAATACAGTGCTGATATATTATATGGTCTAGATCACAAAAGAGGAACAGAGGAAGCGGTAATTGAAATACCATACGTAAAGCCGGAGGAAATAATAGATGATCTTAAAAGAATAAAGGCTGAAATAGAGAAGCTAGGAGCCTCTATAAGCATAGGAGTCGCTTATGGCCCTTTAGAACCTGTCAAAGTAAGATGTAGAAGAGATGCATATTCAGGTATAACTCGGAGAAAAGCCCTTAAAGCTCTTAGAGAGGCAAAGAGAAAAGGAGGTAATAAAATAGTCATTTTTGGGTTAGGTGTAGTAGGATGAAACTGAAAGAACTTCTTAGTGAGATTACAAAGGCTAAGAGAGGTGTAAAGCCCGCCTATACTAAATACCATGTACTTAAATGTTTATTATTAATATACAATGATGAACCGATTGGCAGAATTAAACTTTCAAAGGCTTTAAATCTTGGTGAAACATCTGTTAGGACGCTTCTTAGTAGATTGAAGGAACTGGATATTATAAATATAGATAGAGTGGGAGGGGTCTATTTATCAGATCATGGCAGATCATTACTTAAAAAGGTAATGGATATTATACATGGCATTCAGAAAATTGATTCCATCTATATAGAAAAGATTATGCCACAGTATAAGTACGTGTATAGTTTGTCATTAAAAATCCCATTACGAAAACTTAATATTAAGCTCACAAGCTTAAGAGACATAATTATAAGATCTGGAGCTGATGCAGCATTAATATTGATAGTAGAGAATGGTAAATTATGTTTACCATATGATGATACTGTTATATGTGAGGACTCGAATGAAGATCTAATGTTCTTAAGACAAGGTCTCAACATAGATGAAGCCAAAACCATATTATTAGCTTTATCCTCTAGAAGCGATAATCAAGCAGAAAAAGCTCTAATAGGGACTCTAATAGAGTTAATGGAAAATGACCTAATATAGTGAGTGGTGCGCGATTATGACTCGATATGCCATTGAGTACATTAAAGTGGGGTATAGGGCAGATAACACACCCATATTTATTCCCATGCTACGTTTTATTAGTTCAGGTAAAGCTTCACCACTTATGATTTTACCATTAAATTTACTTATTGTCCCAAAGGTCATATGGAGTGTAGTACATAAACTTAAAGCACAGGATATTAAACGTGATGTTCTACTTCTAATGCCCAGCCCTGAATATGATTTAGGCCATATAGATATTGAAGACTACATTGTTAGTAATAATAAAATATGGGGTAAAATAGCTGAGAAGGTTCCTGAACATACTATATTATTAACGATTTCATCATCAGGTATTGGTTTACCTTTCATCAAATATATGAGAGTAAAGGGTGTCCTTGAGGAACATTTAAAGAATGCTAATATCCCAGTAATATGGGATGCTTGGCTTTTAGATAAATTACCTTATAATACGTTTAAGCACAAGGTTGATGATGTGTTAATTTTGAAGATACCAGAGGATTATGACAAAGCATTAGATTTACTGATACTCTTACTACAATTATTGAATGTTCTAGAGATCTCTGAGAAAAAGCCAGAATCTATAATAGCTAATTTAAAGTTAAAAGGAAACAGGATACACAGAATATTCTATGATAAATCGGGCTTTGTAGTATATCATATTAAGGCAGGAGATTATGTAGAGAAAGGACAAACAATAGCAGACATTAAGGGTTTTTTCGGAGAGACCATAGGGCAAGTGAAAACACCTATTAATGGTTTGATAGTTTCATTAAAAACTTTTAGGATAATTAAGCCAGGTGACTTAATAGTAGAATTAGTCACATGAAACTCTCTTTCAGTTTACTATATTTATAAAGAAAATATTTATATCATTGACATTTAACATCTCCTTAGTGGTGGTGTATAATGGTTAACCTTGTTCTCTTAGGCCCCCCAGGTGTAGGTAAAGGAACTTATGCAAAAGAACTTAGTAAGAAACTAGGTATACCACATATCTCAACAGGTGATATATTTAGAGAAGAGGTAAAGAAACGTAGTCCCCTAGGACTTAAGGTAAAGGAGTATCTTGATAAAGGTTTGCTTGTACCAGACGAGATAGTTAATGAAGTTGTAAGACAACGACTAAGCAAAGAGGATTGCAAAAAGGGATTCATCCTAGACGGGTATCCTAGAACATTAGCTCAGGCTAAAGCATTAGATGCTATGACTAAGATTGATGCTGCTCTATACTTTACTGCACCTAAAGAGGTTATTATAGAACGAGTTAGTGGTAGACGTATATGTCCAAAATGTGGAGCAATATACCATATTAAAAACATTCCACCAAAGAAACCAGGTATATGTGATGTTTGTGGAACACCATTAATTCAAAGAGAAGACGATAAACCTGAAGTTGTAGAAAAAAGATTAAAAGTATATGAAGAAACTATGAAGCCCGTTATAGACTATTATCGTGAGAAAGGATTATTGATTGAAGTCGATGCTAGCGATCCCGTAGTCGAAAAGATCGTAGAAAGAGCTATAGAGAAACTTAAAGAAAGATACCTTATATAACATAACTACTTTTAGTTAATCCTTTAATTTTGGTAATAGATAGATAACTCCATCATCTGCTTCAATCCTTTCAATGTCTCCCTTGACATAATAGTAAGCTACAAGTAGACATATTAACGCGTCAATCTCATCTTTAGATAGCTTGTTAAGCACATAGGGTTCAATTGTAAGATGAGTTGAGATAAGGGACATACCATTTTTATATCCTGATGTTTTAAGAGTGCTTCTGGGATGGGTTTCAATAACCTTTACGCCATTTTCATTAAGTTTGTCCTTTAATGCTATTGCTCTATCCACAAGAGGCTTCATAGTTCTCCATCCAGGAGGTAAAACATTAAGGCCTTTTCTCTTCATTTCTAGGTCTACTTTTCGATACGTTCTTGCATGTGATAAAGGAGCATCTACAGCTACCACTTTCACATCATGTTTGAGAATAGTATCGAGAATTTCTTCATCACTGTAAACTTTAGAAACCATAATAACTATATTATCTTTAGCTATAGCCAGTCCGGAAGGCCTATTTTCTTTAGCTGCTAAGTCCAATCCTGCAACAAATACCATAGCTCTATGCTACCTTTTCTTTTAGGTTTCTAAGGGTCAGAGCTGGGTTCCACCACATAAGCTGCTTCGGACGGTGGCGTTCTCATCATATCCTGGCTAAACTATTTGCAAATACATATTTATATATTTAAATTTCCTCTGATTACTATATGAGATAAAGGTGTAAATCTTGGGTATAATAGCTGAGGCACCTCTTATCCCTGTTGATATAATTGTTGACTCAAGAGAGGCTTCAAAACAGAAAGAAATAATTGAGGCACTTAGGAAAGCTGGAATAAGAGTTGCTATATCGGCTTTAAGTGTTGGAGACTATTATTTAATGGCTTGTGAAGATAAAAAACCTATTCTTGTCGAGAGAAAAAGCGTAATAGACTTTGCTAATAGCATAAGGGATAATAGGGTCTGGGAGCAAGTAAAACTTCTTAAACAAGCTGAAGAAGAGGAAGAATTGAAGCCAGTAATACTCTTAGAGGGAAACTTGAATACCATAATCAGATTCACTAAATGGAATATAACAGTTATACTCAGAATAATAGATGAAATAACATTGAACTGGAAGATACCAATAATACCATCACCTAACAAGGAGGCAACCACTAAATGGCTTATAGCTAAGGCTAAGGCGCTAGGTGAAACAAATAAGAAAAAACCTCCAAGATTAAGAGTAAAGAAAAAGCCTATGACTATAAATGAAAGAATACTGTATGTGGCTGAAGGATTAGTAGGACCAACACTTGCAAGAAAATTGCTTGAACATTTCAAGACATTAAAGAACGTAGCTAATGCATCTACATTAGAGTTAATGAAAGTAGAGGGTATAGGAGAAAAAAGGGCAAGAGAAATATACATGATATTTAATACTCCTTGGAGGCCAAAGTAATTGTTCTCTCATTATCTTGTGTATGTATCCTAAGTAGGAGTTAATAATGAAATAAATTAAAATAGACAATATTAGATAATACTTTCTAGCTAAGCGAAGATTAATAGTGTTATCGAGAGGGTAAGACTAATGAAGTACTATATGGCGTCTGAGAAAGAAATTGATGAAGGAGAAGCTACAGATGTATATTTCGTTAGAACTAAAGAGATAGTAGAGAAGAAAGGATTAAGTCGCGTTAAGGTAAAAATGGAATTACATAGTTACAGTCTACCTAAAGGTTATGAATGGGCTGTTTTTGCAGGCCTTGAGGAAGCATTGAAACTACTTGAAGGTAAGCCTGTGGATGTATGGGCCATTCCTGAGGGCACCTTATTTAAACCGTATATGCCCATTATGAGAGTTGAAGGACCATATAACGTAATAAGCATTTATGAAACTGCACTTCTAGGCATAATTCGGCATGCAACAAGTATTGCAACCAAAGCAGCTAGAATAAAAAGGTTGGCTGGGAATAGGATAGTATTATTCTTTGGCTTAAGAGCTCTTCACCCAGCAATATATCCTATGGCTGATAGGGCTGCTTATTTAGGAGGATGCGATGGAGTTTCTGGCTGGCTTAGCAGAAAATATCTAGGCATAGAGCCTAAGGGCACAATGCCACATGCCCTCATAATAGTTTTTGGCGATCAGAAGGCAGCATGGAAGGCTTTTGATGAAATAATGCCAGAGAATGTACCAAGAATAGCTCTCTGTGATACATTTTTCGATGAAAGATTAGAAGCCCTTATGGCAGCAGAGACATTAAAAGATAGACTATTTGGAGTTAGATTTGACACTCCCAGTAGCCGTAGGGGTAATATGAGGAAAATAGCTCTGGAGGCAAAATGGACTTTAGAATTACATGGTTATAAGGATGTTAAAATATTTATTAGTGGAGGAATAGGTGAAAAAGAGATATTAGAATTACGTGATATAGTTAACGGTTTTGGTGTGGGAACGTCAATAGCTTTTCCAAAATCTATCGATATTAGTATGGACATAGTAGAAATTGATAGAGGAGAAGGGTGGAAGCCTATAGCTAAGAGAGGTAAAATGCCAGGAGCTAAACAAGTATATCGATGCCCAAACCATATAGATGAAGTCAGTATTAGGATATGGAATTCTGAACCTCCAATATGTAGTAAATGTGGATCCCTTATGAAGCCTTTAATGGAGAAATTTATCGAGGGAGGCAAGTTAATTAAGAAACTACCAGGTATTAATGACATCAGAGAATATGTTTTAAACCAGATATTTAAATTGCCTGAACCGCGACCGGTATGAATGAAATATTTTTGTAAACTTTCATTCTATTCAAAGTCTCCATCTCTCTTTTCTGTATTCTAGGATTATCTTCTCCAGATCTAAAGGCTTTATATACTTCTGTTTCAATTCTTCCTTTACTTGTTTAGCGTATTCCTCTAGCTCAGGCTTGTAGAGGATAATATTATCTGAGACCTTAACTACGAGCTCAGCTATTTCATTTAAGTTGATGACTGGTATTAATATACTATTTAGCGTCTCTTTTGCCTCACTGCTTACATTACATGTAATTATAGCTAAGATGTTTCTCCTTTTAATTTCATCCAGTACCTCTTTTTGTATGAACGTTAAGTTTTCAATGAATAATATATCATTCTCACATATTTTACCGTACTCTTTCTCAGTATGGGATATGCTGTTTAGTGTTAACGAAGATAAAGGTTTCATAAGCTTATATTCCCCTTTAGACAGACTAATTAGTGCTTTCTCAAGGCTCACAATCTTATTCTTAAGCTCTCGTAACTCTTCATCACGAATTTTAACTTCTCTTGTTAACTTGTTTACTTCTTCTGCAAGTAAGGCTACTTCACGTTTAGCTTTTACTTCGATGTTCATAGTTTTCTTTAACTCATTAAGCTCTAGCTCTAATTCCTCTACGCGTTCCATTAACTCCTTAATCTTAGATTTTAGTATAGCTCGTTCTTTTCTTAATTCCTCTATTTTGCTTCTAGCCTTGAGTAACATTTCCTGTTGTAACTGTTGGTCCTTTGTTTCTTTCTGTACCTTTTGTTGCTGTATCATATGAGGGGTTTCCTTCTCTTTCAAATATTTAGCTATTTCTCTTTCAACTGCTTCAACTATGGTCATTCCCTTTATTATCTCGGCTTTAATTCTTTCAAGAGGTAAATTAATACCAAACTTACCTACATAAGCCTCAACTTGTCTTAACTTGGATTCATACATTCTATAAGATTTTAATGCTGCCGCCAAAGCGTCTCTTTGGTGAGAATCTACTATTCTTATTTTAAGTCCTTTCTTTATTATGTATTCTTCAACTATCTCTTGTTTTTCACTCGTGCTTAATGATCTTGAGGGAACGAACAGTTTAGCATTAACTGCTGAGGCTATTTTTGAAACGGCCTCAGGTGGAGGATTAACATCCGTGGCTATAATTAATGGTACCCCGTATTCACTTATTTTAGATATTATTTCTTCTCTGTCTAGCCCTTTACCGCTAGTTACTTCAACAATTTCACCATTGATGTCTATTATTGCTAGGCCTGTAATTATTCCAGGATCTATTCCAACAATAAGGTATTTCCTTTTCGGATAGACTATTTTACCTCCATGAGGTAATGTTACTTTACTTTTGAGTACAGGTTTTATTAGAACTCTTATGTTCCTGCTTTTAACAGGTTTTACTATACCGTAAAGTTTCTTTCTAGGCGCATATACTATGAAGACGCTACTATCAAGGCCGCTATCGCTTCTTCTAAATAATAGGTCATAATCAAAACCGTGAGAATCCAATGCATCCTTTATTTTTCTTGTATATCTTAGTATTAGGCTCCTAATTCTCCTTTTGTATCTGTCTTGACTGGAACCTCCTGCACTAGCAGTTCTCTTTCTTGAGACTATGATCTTAGTCTTTTCTTTGTATAATTTGATTCTATATCCTACCCCTTTATATGCAAGAAGGGCTATTAAGTAAGCTGACTCTAATGAGCTAAGTTTACCTCGAACTTTTATGTTCATCTTTTTTGCTACTTCACTTAAACTTTCAAATCCTTCGGGACCTAAGGTTACCTGTACAATATTGATGTCAGGTGGTAATAAGCTCATTAGCTTGAGTATGCTTTTCTCATCCTTACCTAACTCGAATATGTTGTCTACACCGATGATTTTAGGCTTATACTCCCAGCATAATCTTATAATCCTATGTAAGGGTATCTCCTCATACTCTTCTATCTTTTCACCATCACCTAAAACTACGAGAGAGTATAATGGCTGCCTTGTGGACTGAGGACTTGAACCTGGATTTATGTCAATTCCGAACACTATTGTCTTATATTTTTTCAATCTTTCCCCTCACATAATCAAGCGCACGAGCTACATCGACTCTTATATTATATCTTCTATAGAAGTATTTAACGATATATTCTACATCACGCTTGAGTAATGATTCCGCGCTAGGATGCGTTCTCTCAACGTATTGGGGCCAATCTATTATTAATGGCTCTTCTTTTTCATCAATTATTTTTACTAGGATATTATACTCACTAAGATCCCCATGAACTATTTCCGCCTTTAAATATGTCTTCCTTATATCGTCTAGTATAGTGTAAAGGAGGCCTTCTGGATCCCTAGTGTTCTTATATTTAACTAAAAGTATGCCTTCAATAAACTCTGTTACAACAATGTGTCTATCTCTAGCTATAGGTTTAGGTACATGGACTTTAGCTTCGTAAGTTAAGTTCAGTGCTGTATATTCTCTTTCAGCAGCAATCTTAGACTCTATAAGCCATGAAACATTTGGTTTATCAACAGTATACGTTCTCCATCGCCTAGTGTGTCTGAAGCTTATTCTACCTACCTTATGGAGTTTTATTGTTATTCTCAGCCCTGTCGGCGTAAGGGCTTCATAAACGTCAGATTCCTTTCCTACGCCAAGTTTAGGACCTAATGCTGATACTATATTCCTTCTAATTAAGCTTTTTAAAGCTAAACAATCATAACCTAATGGTGTAAGCATGTATCCTACATAGTCTCCTATTCTTCTTTTAATTAGTTTTAACCTATTTATTTTCATTATGGAGTAAGATAGTTCGTTTGGTCTAAGCCTGCTATGTTTCTCAATAAATTCTAGAGGCACATACTCATACGTAGGCATACCTCTTTCAATAGCTTTTAATACCCTAACGTCGTTATCTGTTAACTGTTTTACTATGTACGCTAGTTTCATAATTTAACTCAGCTCTCATGTTTTAGGTAAAAAGCATAGTATATAAGAATTAGTATTTTTTATTTTGGTTCTCTAATTTTAATTTTATGTAAAAGTTAATATATTCCATTACATACTAAAATAGTTAGATTACGTATGGTGTCATATCATGAGTCTACTAACTAAATTTAAAGAGAGATTAAGAGAAGAATTCAAGATCCCTGAAGCTCCGGGTATATACGTTTTTGAGGATACCCTCATAGCCAAAGGTGAAGAATATGTTAGGAGAGTGGCGTCAGCACTATCCTCTCAAACTAGACTTAAAATACTTAAGCATTTAAGATCTAAAGAGATAGATGTTGGCAAGATAGCTGAGTTAATAGATCAAAGTAAAGCTAATGCAAGTGCTCAAATAAGAATACTTGAGCAGGCTAAGCTAATAACAACAACATATAAGCCTGGATTAAGAGGGGTTAAGAAGCTATGTAAATCAAGTATTAAGTGTATAGTATTATTACTTGAAGACTAAACTGACAGCTGACAGCTTACTATCTTAACCTCTCACTCGCTGCCTTCATAAATCCAAGGTATGGTGGCGACGGCTTCATAGGCCTAGATTTAAACTCCGGATGTGCTTGAGTTGCAAGATAGAACGGATGTTCGCAAGTGTTCAACTCTATGAACTCTACTCTACCTCCAACCTTACTAATACCCGAAATAATAAGACCATGCTCTTCAAGCATACTTATATATTGTGGGTTTACTTCATACCTATGTCTGTGCCTTTCGTAGATTATTTTACTATTATAAAGCTTATACGCCATAGTGCCTTTCCTAAGTACTATTGCATAAGCACCTAGCCTCATAGTACCTCCAAACTTTGTCACATGCTTTTGTTCTTCAAGAAGTGCTATGACCGGATGAGGAGTATGTGGATCTACTTCTGTTGTATGAGCACCTTTAAGACCAAGAACATTACGGGCATATTCTACTACAGCTAGTTGCATACCAAAGCATATACCAAGCATGGGTATTTTGTTTTCTCTTAGATACTGTATTGCCTTAATTTTGCCTTCGACACCACGTATGCCGAAACCTGGCAGTATCAGAGCACCATTAACATTAGATAGTACGTTTTCAACTTTAATTTTACCCTCTTCTATATATGTAGCCTCAACCCACTCAAAGTCTACTCTTACGTTTAATTCTGTTGCAGCATGTCTGAGTGCCTCAATTATGCTAATGTAGCTGTCTTTGAGTTTAGTATATTTTCCTACCATAGCTATTTTTACCTTTCTAGTGGAGGTCTTTACTCTTCTAACAAATTCAGCCCATTCACTGAGGTCGGGCTGTCTCTCCTGAAGTTTTAATCTATGAATAATGTATTTTCCAAAACCCTGTTTTTCTAATATTAATGGCACTTCATATATGGTTTCAACATTGTAAGAGGTAAATACGGCATCTTCTGGTACATTACCATAAAGTGCTATTTTATACTTAGCTTCAGGCTCAAGTGGGGTTCTACACCTAGCAACTATAGCGTCTGGCTGTATACCTATCCTACGAAGCTCTTGAACACTATGTTGTACAGGTTTAGTTTTTTGTTCGCCAGTAAC
Organism: uncultured Desulfurococcales archaeon; assembly: GCA_964611985.1. Taxonomy (GTDB): domain Archaea; phylum Thermoproteota; class Thermoprotei_A; order CAZTBM01; family SZUA-1508; genus SZUA-1508. The sequence continues at coordinate 61,649 of CAZTBM010000005.1, forward strand.
TTCAAGTATGGGGACTAATGCTACATGAATAAACATTGTATTGTCGAATCCTTCTTCTATCCTCATTTGCCTTACTGCTTCAAGAAAAGGTAATCCCTCAATATCACCTACTGTTCCACCTATCTCAACAAGCGTTACATCTGCTTGGGATAGCTCAGCTACTTCTCTTATTCTTCTCTTTATCTCATCAGTTATATGGGGTATTATTTGAACACATTTCCCTAAATATTCTCCTCTTCTCTCTTTTTCAATAACACTTTGGTATATTTGACCGGTTGTTATATTATGCTTTTTAGTCAATGTTATATCTAAAAATCTCTCATAATGACCTAAATCTAGGTCTGTTTCTCCACCATCCTCTGTTACAAATACCTCTCCATGCATGTAAGGGTTCATAGTCCCAGCATCAACATTTAGATAAGGATCTATCTTAATTGCTGTCACATTGTATCCCCTAGCCTGAAGGAGCTTTGCTGCTGATGCTGTAACTATACCTTTACCTACACTAGAAAGCACTCCACCAGTAATGAAAATGAACTTCTTCACTAATTACCACCCACACTAGTAGTCTTCAATAATACACTACTTAAAATTTTTAAGACCTAAAGAGTGTTGAGTAAGATGGAGAACGCCTTATGACACGTGCAAGAATACTTAAAAGGAGAAGGTATCTCCAAGTAGCACTAGATATACCTACTCTTGATGACGCATTGAGAATAGCTAAGGAAGCCTTTGATGGTGGAGCAGACATTATAGAAGCTGGAACGCCATTGATAAAAAATGAGGGATTACGCGCAGTCAAAGTTTTAAGAAAGAGGTTTCCTGAAGCATTAATATTAGCTGACATGAAGACTATGGACACGGGTTTCTTAGAAGTGGAACTGGCAGCTAAAGCAGGTGCCGATATAGTGACTGTGCTCGGAGTTGCAGATGACCAAACAATAATTGAAGCCGTGAATGCAGGTAGGAAATTTAATGTTTTTGTAGAAGTTGACTTAATATCCCATCCTAGCCCTGTCAAAAGGGCTATTGAGGTTAAGAAGCTAGGTGCAGACATAGTATGTTTACATGTAGGAATAGATGTTCAAAGAAAGCTCAAAATGACTATCAAAGATATGTGTGGATTGGTAGCATTAGTAAAGAGAGAGATAGGTGAGTACTTAGCAGTGGCAGGAGGAATAAATGAGAACACGGCAAGAGATCTCACGCTTGCAGGTGCCGATATTATAGTTGTGGGCTCGGCTATAACGAAATCAGGAAATCCGAGAAGCACTACTGCCAAAATTAAAGATAGTATCTTGAAGGCTCTAGAAGAGAGGTCAATGTAGCAATAGCTGCACTTAATACTACATGCTATACAAGCATATATAAGCTAGTATATATGAAACGATATGAGTATAATTGAGTAGATTCCTTTTTAAACCAAACGTTAATCTAAGAGTAAGTATAGCTGTGTAGAGTCAGAGTATTCAATGACTACTTATCGTGTTACAAAGCTTATAAGGGTTGAGAGAATGGTTCTATTGACGATACTGCATATTATAGTATACGCTATAGTAGGGTTGATACCAGTATTGTACAATTATTACTTTATAAAAGATAAAGTTAGAAAGCTTAGAAAGTTTTACCTAGATAAACTAAGAAAACATCAAGAACAAGCTTGTAAGATACTCACTGAAGGCAGCGGAAGAGTAAATGAGGGTTCCACTTCACCACGTCAACATAGTGGAGGAACGTTTAAAACCGCAATTATCTCTCCTACTTATATTTACCGACAATCATCACAGATAGATAATAATGTTAAAGATAGTAAATCTATACAACCATATACCATAACATTAACAAGTCATGTAGCTTCTCCTCTTGGAACTACCGAGAAGGTAAACAATGCTTCAAGTCACTCTCCTCAGCAATATGTTGTTGTAATAATTATGGATAAGAATATGATAATGAACACTCCGGTTATATCTAGTATAATATCGAATATACCTCAGGTACTGTTGCAGATGAATAAAGGACAACTAGGGTTTGTAGGATCCCATGAAAACAAGGCATAACTTTATAAAATATATTGGACCAGGTTTTATATCAGCTGTAGCTGGGTTAGAAATAACAAATATTGGGAGCTTTTCTTACGTTGGATCTGTTTATGGCTTCAACATATTATGGGCTATAGTGTTTGCTGTAGTGGTTACGGCATTCTTTCAACAACTAGCAGTTGAAGCTGGCATATATAAGGGCCGAGGCATAATCATTGAAGCCAAGGAAACTTTAGGCAGATCATTCACTATATTCATGCTCCTAACACTATATATTTCTAACATACTAACGGCGGTTTTGAACATTGCTGGTGCAGGTATGGCCATAGAGGCCTATACGGGTATGCCATGGTATATTATCAGTCTAGCCTTTATAACACTAATATACGGTTTTATAGCCAAGCGAAATCATAAAAGAGTAGAAAGAATATTGACTGTTCTAAGTATAGCTTTAGTGGTTTACATGCTATTAGCCCTAGAATACATAATTCGTAAGCCAGCAACGATATTAAATATATTTGAGGGCGTGTTTATTCCTCATTTTGAATTAAATAAGGAGTACATATTAAACTTCCTCATGATACTTGGTGCAGCTGCTGCTCCCTATTCAATAATATTTAATGTTTCCTCAGTACTAGATAAGTCAGTCTATGAGATGCCGGAGGAGATAAGAGACATTCTTATTGGTCTTATATTTACTAGTCTAGCCAGTATATCAATTGCATTAGTCTCTGTCTATCCAGCTTTAAAGGCTGAAACAATTCATGAAATAGTGTTAAGTCTTGTACGTGTTAAACCTCTTCATGCAATACTTTTCATTATTGGCTCTATTTCTTCAGCCCTTCTTTCAACGTTAGCAATAATATTATGTAACATTTATGTATTATACGAGTATAAAGGTCATCGTATCATATGGGAGGATGTTATATATGCTAAGAGATACAAGTCTCATGTAACAATATCAATTATAATTATAGTCTGTATAATGTTAGGTTTAGGTTTACTGTATAATTTGTCCTTAAATGTATACATGGTAATGTTGCGTTTAGCATCTTTGTCAACTAGCTTTGCCTCTTGGATCCCTTGTGTAATAGTTGTAGTTGCTTACTGGAGCATAAGGGAATTAAGATCATCATTTATAAGGGTTATTTCTGCTATTCTTGCAGGGTTCTTGGCTATAGCTAATATTATTGGGTTTATGAGTGTAATAGGATTAAGTTTATTTCAACATTAGCTCTTCATACTTTCTGACATACTCTACTGAATGCTTTAGATCAATGAATAAACTTCGAGCCTCTTTTACATCATCAACGTCGACTTCATCTTTACCCTTACTTTTTGCTATTTGTCTAGCAGGTTCCATGAGTTGTACAGCATATCTAAGGCTTGTTTCTGTACCTATCTTTGTTAATTCTTCTAAGGCTTCCTCTGTTAATTTGACGGCCTCGGCCTCTGCCCTAATTTTAAGTATCTCCTTAATCTCATCAGCTGTGTATGGTCTAGTAGGTATAATTAGCAGTCTATCGAGAAGATCCAATGGTACACCGTGTGGTGATTCTATGTCAGTCCCTCTGATTTTCGTTACACCTCTATTTGTTGCTAGTATAATTATTGGTGCAAGCTCACTTTCCATTGCTTTACTAAGGAAAGCAAAGGCCTCAATATCTAACATATGAACATCATCTATGAATAGTACACCTGGTATTATCTCTGCCTTGCCTTCATCAACTAATTTCTTGACTTCTCTATCAACTCTTTCTCTAACTTCACTTGATATTTCCTTCTCCATGGGTGCTCCAAATAGTAATGATATTAATCCTCCCTGTCTAGCTAATGATACGTCAAGATGATGAAGCGAAACTACATGGATGAATTCTTTTTCTTTAAGGATAGGACCAGAGGGCATAGATACATATATTTCAGTCTCAATATCATAATATTTTGCTTTACTTATCCCCTTAACTTTACCTACACGTGTAACTCTCCCTGTTTCACTATCAATCCAGATGACATCACCTACTTTTACACCCTTTGATAGAAGTTCCATAGTTATGTCTGAGTCAACTGTAAAGGTTTTCTCTTCATCTCTAGTAGCTAACGTTATACGGGCACTACTAGGTACTCTAGTATATGGGTTATATGGGTGCCTAGTGAACCTTACTTTTAAGTCTCTAACAACACCTTCGTATACTTTCCTTACTTCTTTGAGTTTAACACCAATAGCCCTTCTCATGGCTTGCATTAGAACTTCTGTTTTCTTCATTTCGGCAGAGAATATTTCAGAAGCAGACAGCATTACGAAAGGCGTATCTTCGCCAAGCTCTCTAGCAATAGCTATTGCTAGAGCTGTCTTACCTGTACCAGGTGGGCCTACTAGTAGTATGCCTCTACCAGCCATTTTACCTTCTTTAATCATTTTAACTATAATACCAGCTGCCTCTCTAGCCTCGATCTGGCCCACCATGCCATCAGCAATAAACTTGGCTTTACCGTGCTCATCTAAGCCTAAACCAGTAATATGGCTATGGGCGCTAACCCTCTCGAATCTCCCACCTTTAACCTCCACTATTTCAGGCGTACATATCACCCCCTTGGCATAGGGAGTGACAGCTCTATCATGATAGATGGGGTGTCGTAATTTAAGCTTAACCTTTAAGCTGTAATATAACACTAAGGAAAAGGTGAAATAATATTTAAAAATACTATAAACCTAGTTCTTCATGAACTTCCTGCAGAGCTTTAAGCGATATTTCTAAAAATCTTTCTAACGGTAAACCTATTCTCTCACATAATCTTATCTTGTCTCTGCGTACACTTCTTGCAAAATCTTTTTGTTTAAACTTCTTCAATAGTGAACTAAGCTTAACTTCACTAAGCCTCTTATTTGGCATGACTAAAGCTGTTGCAACAATTAATCCTGAAGCTTGATCCGCAGCCTTTAAGGCTAAGGCCAGTTTTGTATCACTTACAAATCCTGTTAACTCATTATGTGCTCTTATAGCCTCTAAGGCCTCTTTAGGTAGTTTATTCCTCAGTATGTTTTCAGTGCTTATTACACCATGCTTTTCCATGTCTCCTTTAGCAAGCTCGTAATCTATGTCGTGTAGTAAACCTGTTAAAGCCCATAGCTCTTCGTCTTCTCCAAGAGCTTTTGCTAAATTTCTCATAATAGCCTCCACAGCTATACAATGTTTAATGAGCTTCTCATTCTTTAAATACTGCTTTAAAAGTATAAGAGCTTGACTCCGTGACATAGACATTGAAGAGACACCAGACCTTATAGTTTTAATGCCTATTTATAACACTAACTATACTTAAATGTTGTCAGTATGCCTTCAATTCTGAATGTTCATGAAAAGTATATAAGGAATAAGATTATAATGATTACCTGGAAATAGCATATGAAGCTCCAGGGAAAACTAGGACTTTCAGAGATTATTTCGGCCTTACTCTTAACCATGATTGCTTTAAGCATTTTCAGTATACTATACATATTCCTGAGTAGCTATTTCACTGAAAGAAAAAGCATCCTTCACTCAATATATAGCTCTAATATTGAACGCTTATTGGAAAGGGTTACAATAGCTTACGCTTTCTATAATGATAGTGGACTATACTTGTGTATTTACAATTATGGCTACGTTGACGCAAAAATTGTCTTACTCTTCATAAATGATACACTAGTAGATAATAGTCTAATAACGCCTTTAGAGTTACCAGTAGACGAATTAACCATAGTTCATGTGGATGTATCCCTGAATCAAGGAGTATATTACATCAAAATTGTAAGTGAAAGAGGCAATAGTTATGAAACATTTGTTAAGGTATAGAGGTTATAAAAGAAAAGCACAGGCAAACCTAATGGTAGTGTTGCTTATTATCCTAGCTACTTCCCTCTTCATATCCATGATATATGTTGCATACGAACTCACTTCATGGTATGAATCCGAAAAACAAAAAACTAGCCAGCTTGAAGTCGAAAGATTAGAAGAGAACATAATTATTGAGAAAATCGGACAAGGCATAGGCTCAATACATTTAAACATAACTAATGTTGGCTCAGTACCAGTTCTAATAAGATACGCTATTGTAGTTTATGTTAAAGGCTCAGAATTAGTTATGGCCTATGACGAGTTAAATGTATACATCAATGTAGGTGAGGAGCTATACAATGTTAAAGTGGATATACCACCTCCGACAAACATAAAATATATTATGTTAGTGACAAGTAGGGGGAGAGTATTCATCAAGGTTATTAAAACGGTCTAAACGGTGATGAGGTCACTATCATGATTGCATCTTTCAAGAAGAAGTCTGCATCAGAGAAGGTGATTCGCAAGGGTATAAAACTTATTTCGTTAGGAATTACTAGTAGGCTCCGCAAAGTTGTTGAGGAAGGGGAGAAGCTATCCTCATATAACATTGGTATATCAAGAGTTGATATTTATGAATATGAAGGTCGAGGATACTACATTATAAATGAGCCTTCATTAACGCAAGAAGAGATCAGTGCTTACTACAGGATCATGGATGAATTGTATTTCTCACTTAAACCAATAGTAGAAGTCGACCCCTCTAAGGTTATTGATGAAGTATTTAAAGTTATAGGTAAAGTCTACAAGAATATCGATATAAACAAAATAAAATACTATGTTATTAGAGATACTTTAGGTTATGGTCCATTAGACGTAGTAATGAACGATCCTAAAATAGAGGACATTAGTGGTGAAGGGGTTAATAGGCCTATAAGAGTTTTCCATAGAGACTTCTCATACTTAGACTGGTTAATAACAAATATAATATTTGAAACTGAAGAGGACGCAGATAGAATAGCTTTACTACTTGCACATAAAGCTAGAAGACACGTATCAACAGCATTCCCCATAGCTGAAGGAACGCTTCCAGAGAAACACAGAATAGTCATAACATATGGTTTTGAGGTAACACCATTTGGCTCAGGATTTACGGTTAGAAAGTTTAGAGAAGAACCGTTATCAATAGCTCATCTAATAAAGTTTGGAACCATATCACCCCTAATGGCAGCATACTGGTGGATAATATTTGAAAACAAAGGCTCAGCCTTCATAGTCGGTGAAATGGCGTCAGGGAAGTCCGTTCATCCAAAGAGCGTTATTATGGCTCTTATTGATGGAGTTCCTAGAATCTTAACTATAGAGGAATTATGGAATCTAGTACAGGAAAAAGTAAAAACGATAAATAAAGTTAATGAGATGGAATACATTGATTTAGAAGGCCTTGATATCAAGGTACTAGCACTTAATGGTCTTAATATTAGCTGGTATAAACCACGGTATATAATAAGACATAAAGCACCAGAAAAACTAGTCAAGATAAAACTCTATAGTGGTAGAAAGATTATCGTTACCGAAGATCACTCCCTATTAGCATTTAAGCCTAATGGGTCAATAGAGGTTATAAAGCCACAGAATCTAAGTAAAGAAATGTACTTGTTAGGAATAAAGAGACTAAGACTACCTACAATAGATAAACATCTACTATTACAAGAAATCATAGAGTCATTAGGAAAACAAGGACTAATGTTCAAAATCAAAGGCTTAAAAAAGAAAATAGCATATCGTGAAATTTTAAAGATACTAAATAGTGATGCAGTTAAAATATCAGACATTTATGTGACAAGTATAAATACAAAAACCCAGGTTCCATTAGAAGCATTATTCAAGCCTGAATTTGGCTATCTACTAGGCCTATTCGTATCTAAAGGGTATGATGATGGACAAGAAGTTCACTTATATATAGAATTCCAAAGTAAGGAATTAAAAAGTAAGTTAGAGAATATAACTAATTCACTTAAGTTAAAATATAATGAATATAAGTTAAAGACTTGCCTTAGAGTAAGTTTTCCACCAGTTATCTCCAAGGTAATAAGAGCATTTAACTGTGGTAAAAAAGCCTGTAATAAACGGATACCAAGTATAGCTTGGATCATGGATTATAAGTGGATTATACACTTAATTGCAGGAATAATAGATGGGGATGGTTATGTATCTGAAAGGGGAATAGAGGTAACAATCTCTAGTGAAAACTTAGCTTATGACATGATGTACGCATTTACAATACTAGGGATATATCCCACTCTAAGGGTAAAAGTCAACAATGAGACTAAGAAAAAGTATCATACCATATATGTTTCAACATACTGGATTGACGAGCTTAAAGAACTTTTACATATACTATTAACAACGAAAAGATCTAAATTACTAAAGGGAGTGAAAGAAAGAGCAATATTCCACTCTGAAATAGACATAATTCCCAAGGAAAGCCTTTACGTATTGTCGAAGAAGGCACCAAGAGAAATACAAATGTGTCTTCGTGGTTTATACTATTCAAATGAAAATGCTAGTAGAAAGAATTTAATGAAATACTACAATATATTACCTAAAGAAATTAAAGAGCTTGTTAATTCAGACTTGATATTTGAGAAGATAAAAGAAATAGAGATTGTAGAAAACGATAACAAGTATGTTTATGACATTGAGGTTCCAGGAATAGAGAATTTTGAGGTAAATACAATATTTGTACATAACACAACTTTGATGAACGCTCTATTATCACTATTACCTCCTAATGCTAAGATAGTTACAATAGAGGATACACCTGAGTTAAGACTACCACATATTGGTTGGAAGCCTCTTGTAGCAAGACATACGTATACTCTAACAGGTAGTAAGGTTACTGAAGTATCACTTTTTGATCTAGTAAAGTTAGCTCTAAGAGAAAGAGCAACAGTCATAGCCATAGGAGAGATTAGAGGAGAAGAAGCATACGTATTCATCCAAGCCATAGCCAGCGGCCACGGGGGTGTTTGTTTAAAACACGGTGAACCCATAATCATAAAGGAGAATGGAATAGTAAGAATAGTACCTATAGGAAAATTGGTAGATAATATATTAAGTAATGGAAAGAAAATAGGAGATATTAAAGTTTTAACTTTTAATCCAATGAAAGGTTTAGAATGGAAGCATTTAAAGAGAGTGTATAGAGTAGAGGGTTTGAAAACTTGGGTTAAAATAAAAACAGTAGAAGGTAGAATATGTGAAGTCACCAGTGATCATATAATACCAGTTGTTGAAAATAATAAAGTAAAGTTTAAGAAAGCAATAGAAATACGCAAAGGAGATACTATACTCTTAGCATCTAAGTTGCCTATGGAACCTAAGTACAATACATTAAACGCTATTGAATGTTTAGAGGAGGACGAAGACAAACTATACGTTGATGGAAGAACCACTATTAAGGAATTAGTTAAAGCATATGGTATAAGAAATGTAGCTAAACTGCTTAGAGTGCCCGAACATTCTATTAAGGATTGGGCTATTAGATCCTATATGCCATATATTATCTATAAGAAGTTAAAAGACGCCAACAATAAGGTAATGGTTAAATATGGTGCAAAGGGTAGAAATGCCATCCCATCAATCTTAGAATTAAATAGAGACTTAGGTTTTATTATAGGGTTATATCTTGCTGAGGGAACAGTAAGTGGAGTTAAAGTAGTTTATAATCTAGGTAAAGACGAAGAAAAGCTAGCTAAAAGAGTTAAAGAAAATTTGGAAAGGATATTTAGCTTAAAGCCTAAAATTAAAAGGGATAAATCAGCAATAATAGTCTATGTTAATTCTAAGATACTTGCTAAGTTATTTAAGAAGCTATTTGGAAGTAGAGCAGAAGATAAAGATATACCAGATTTCCTCCTTAACACACCTAAGGGCTTTAGAGCTGGTATAATAGAGGGATATTGGCTTGGTGACGGCCACATAAGAAGACATGGTTCTAAAACATACATGGCAGTAGCTGAAACGGCCTCAAAGAGCTTAGCATACAAAGTACATTACCTCTTAAAAACGCTGGAAATAGATAGTTCTGTAAGAAGCATAAAGAGGACAAGTACAAATAAGCTTTATAAAAGACCTCATTATATAATAAGGATACATGGTGGGAAGAGCTTAAGCAACTTTATCAGTATATTTGATTTAGAAAAACCTAGAACAGGCTTGACTAAAGCCGAGCTACTATCTGGGAGTAAAACTAAACCCCCTGATACTCTCTTAGATGTTGTAACCGAAGCCGAGATATACTCATCTACTGATCCTGCATATGATATTGAGATCGAAGGAAACCATACATTCGTTCATGGATGTTCTATGATAACACATAACTGCACATTTCATGGTGATTCTCTTGAAAGTATGGTTATGAGGTTAACAACACCACCAATAAATGTTCCAATATCGTTCCTTCCACTCGTTAGCAACGTGATTATAACGAGGTATATTAGAATACCTGGTGAGAAGCCTATGAGGAGAGTTGTAAAGGTATATGAGATAACAGGGTTAAAGAGTGCTAGTGAACTAGAGTATAAAGTCATTTTCGAATGGAACATTTTAGAAGATAAACACTATCCGGACACTCCAGAGGAGGTTGTTAAAAAGAGCGAGAAACTTCAACGAGTAGCAATGCTCTTAGGATGGACGGAGGATCTTCTTCTAGAAGAGTTAGAGCGTAGAAGAAAATTACTCGAGAAGCTAGTTGAAGAGAATAAACTATCATATAATGAAGTCACCTTAGCAATTCAAAATTATTATAAGGAGGTTTGGAAGCCATTGCAATAACGTTTAGAATACGGCTAATTCTATTCCTAATTATTAGCTTCGTATTATCTCTATTTGAGGTAATCTTTGCCCTAAGAATTAGGAATCTCTTGTTTATAATAGTCAGTCTTATTGGACTTGCATTATTCTTGCCTATACTTGCAACAATATTAGCCTTATGGGAGGAAATATGGATACAAGTAATTAAGAGCTTTAAAAAGGAAAGGCCGAGAAGAGAGCTTCCACCTTTAAATAGGATTTCATCAAGCATTACACTACGTAGAATCAGTAATTTACCGGTATTTAGGAGTATCATAGGATTTTTAGCTAAAAGACTTAGAGAAGATGCATTAAAAGCAGGAGTATACACTCATATTGAGGCTTTACTAGCTTTGATTCTACACATAACCTTAATAATGGTATTAACGACAATTACAAGTATACTAATATTAATCTACATACCATTAATACCATTAGTTCTAAAGAACATACTAACTCTCCTTTCATTCATACTCCCTATTGCTTCTCTAATTATGTTACTCTCCCCCTTCCTTTACGTTCAAATAAAAAAAGTAAATAGAGTTGGCGAAATAGAAGACGAACTACCATTCTTTACAGTTTATGCCTCAATAATTCAAGAGGTAGGTCTAAGTCTATATCAAGCCTTTGAAAGAATAATAAATAAGGGAATATTCAAGGTTCTAGAGGTTGAGGCAAAACACGTTATTAGATTATTTACCTTCTTCATTCATAGCCCTCTTGAGTCGCTAGATGAATATGCTAATTTTAACCCTAATAGTACATTAAAGAATATGATTAAAGGGTATAGTAGTATACTTAAGAGCGGTGGTGAAGCATCAAAATACCTTGAGGAGTATAGTGAAAAACTACTAGAAAAGCATGTAAATAAATGGAAAAATTATGTTCAGACAATTACAACGTTTGGCGAGATAATTATAGCTATATTCACTTTATTTCCTACATTATTTATTCTTGGTGCTATAGCCTTTAGCCAGCCATTAAGTAAACTTTTCATAATACTGTATACTGCTGTAGGAGTGCCAGCAATAACCATAATAATGTACGCTTTAATAAATCAGTTTCAACCTAGAAGTAGGAACAACATGAGAGTTCCAGTCAAAGCGTTACTCATCGGTATAGTATTGTTTATAGGTACATATTATTTACTAAGTAATATACTGGTCTTAAAAGACCAGTTAACTATAATTGTTCTCTCATTAATATCATTCATAACTCCGGTAACAATAGCCTCAAGAATAATACTTTACGAGATTAAATCTATTGAGCATGCTCTACCTCAATTCCTACGTGACGTCACAGAATATATTAAGATAGGATATGATATCACTCAGGCTATTGAGAGAATAGCTGAAACACGAAGCTATAATAGATTATTTGATAACATCGTTAGAACCATAAGTCGTTTACTAAAAATGAACGTACCTTTCCCTATTATCGCTGAGTCCATCGAAACAAGATGCTGGATGCTTAAGTACTCTCTTTTCATAATCTCAGAGCTTGCAACAGTAGGCGCTCTTACACCTAAACCTCTAGAAAGACTATGTCTCGCCATTGATAAGGCGTTACGCTCAAAGTATGAGGCAAGAGCATCCTTAACTACATACTCCTTCCTAGCATATTTTACACCATTATTTTTAGCTATTTTAGTATACTTCACATCAAATATAGTACTAGGTATAACAGGATTCGTTGGCGGAGTATCCTTTATTAATGTAAAATTGATTAAAGAAATAGTCTACTTAACCAACATCTTAACTATAACTATAGCGGTAGCTCTAGGTATTTTACTGGCTAAACTTAAAGACCAATCACTGTCAAGTACCTTTCATTTACTTGTAATTCTTGCCCTAACCCTTTTAGCTTTAAAAGTACCAGAGATACTAACATTTCAGCTATTACCATTACCTAAATTTACACCTAGAAAGATAATAACCCCGTAAAATAGAACTATACTAACTCACATTGTAATCACTTTATTATCTTAACTTTACTTTCAAAATAACCTACTATACTATAGGATATTAGTGAAAATAATAAAACTAAAAGGCTACTTGGAATACCCAAGATGCTAACCTTTAACACTAATAGCACAAACGCTGTTATGAATCCCACAATTATGGTTGTTAGTGCACAATATTTTTCTCCAACTTCTGTTAGTACACCACCAATAAATAATATGGCAAAGGGTAAGAGCATTGTTGAAGATGCTACAGCTAGGTCTACTATAAAACCTGGTTTTATATAAGCGAATAGCGCTGCAATGGAGCATATTACTATTAACACAAGCTTACCTATTGTTATCTCTTTTTTCGGATCTCCATTAATTAACTTATGGTATACATCTCTTGATATCATAGAGCTTAAGGTTAAAGCTATAGAATCTATTGTTGTAATCGCCGCCGCCAATATCGATACTCCTACTATGACTGATAGTACCATTGGTATCTCTTGAACTGTTAGGAGTGTTGGAGTAACTAAATTCCAGTTACTTCTCTTGCTGATGTCAATTTTTGCAAATATTCCTATTTCGCTAGATCCTCGTAACATTATACCTAGAATGGTTGTCAAAATAGTGTATAAGAGGCCGAAAATAGCAAAACCTAAGACCATACTCTTATAAGCCTTAAAGTTCTTTGGAATAAACACTCTCTGAACAACTTGAGGGTTACTCATGGCGAAGAATATCCATGGTATAGTGTAAGCTATAAATACTGTAGGAGTCCAGAAACTATTGGGGAACTTTACAACTTCATGATTTACTCTTACCAGATAATCTATAGTATTCCCTGACCAGATGTAAACCCAAACGACTATTGCTATTGCTGAGGAGAGCATTATTATACCTTGGAAAGCGTCAGTCCAAGCAATACCTCTTAGTCCTCCTATTAAACTCCATATAATTGATAAGATTGTTGCAATTATCACCGCCACCATATAGGGTATGGTGCCATTACTCGTTCTTTCTAAGATCAGAGAAGGACCTATTATTTGAATCGAGGCATATGGTATTAAGGCTACTAACATTATTATAGCGGCTATAGCACCTACAATTTTGCCTTTGTAACGTTCTGAAAGGTACTCTGCTGGAGAGACATACCTCTTAATTCTACATTTACTCCATAGTAATGGTCCTATGAATGATAGTAGGATAAGTGTAGAAACAAGGTATGCTAACTCAAAGCCTAAAGCACCAATACCAGTAGCGTAAGCTAGCCCTACAAGTCCTATCATCATGAAAGCACTATATGTTGTTGCAGCATATGTCAATGCAGATACGATACCACTAATGTTATGTGATGCTATAAAGTAATCTATAGGGTCACCCTTCTTTAAAAGCCTCCTAGAAGACACAACAATAGCAGTTCCTATAATTATGTACAAAGATAGTATAAGGTAAGGTAGTATCATTATCTCCACTCACTTTCAAATTTTCTTAGAATTTTATACGCCAATACCATCTGGACTACTGTTAGGATGCACCAATAAACATAAGGTAATAGAGGATAAGCTTGAATTATAAATGGAAGCATGTAAAATAACAATAAGACCAGTATACTAGTTATAGCATAGATCTTCACTATTTTCCACCGAACAAATGTTCGTTTATTAATGAAATAAAAACTTTACTATAATTAAGTGTACTATTATCCACACTCTTGGCTTCAATCAGTAAATTATAATGTAGTAAGCGGTAACTTATTAAGCGAGGTACTATCTATATGATATACCTGAAGAGCATTGCAAACGCTAGAAGAGTTATTACTAAAAATCCTTGAGAAAGCAGGCGAAGAGGGTATTCCACAATCTGAGTTGTCAAGAATCACAGGCTACTCACGTAGCTATATTACTGAGACCATAAAACGTTTAGAAGCTAAAGGTATAGTTAGAAGATTAAGAATAGGCAAAAGAAGCTATATAGTTAAATTATCTAGGTATATTAAAATACCCAGAGTACAGTCTTATTTAAAACTCGGAATTTTAAGAGCAAGCGAGTACATATACTTACCTCTCTTCCGCAAATACCTAAGAGATGTAGGGCTAAATGTTAGAATAATCGTCTATGATGATGCATTAACATTAACACGTGACTTGGCTTTAGGTGAAGTTTCATTAGCCCTTTCACCAATATATACTCAGATAGTACTATATACAGTGACCAAGAGCTTAAGAGTAATAGCTGGTGGTAGTTTAGGAGGAGCATCACTTATAGCAAGAAGTAATATTAAACGTTTAGATGACGTAAACAGCATTGCTACTAGTAAAGTTTCAACAATGGATTACTTAGTAAATATACTGCTAGTTAATGAATTGAAAGCCCGTGACATAAAAATAGAATACATTAGTAATCCGGATGATGCATTAATGATGCTGTATAGAGGTATTATTGATGCTATAAACATATGGGAACCCTATGTTTCTTTGTTAAAGAGGCATTCTTTCAGGGAATTAATAGACTATAATAATTACATTGGTGAGTACTATTGTTGCACCCTCGGTGCACATGTATCTTTAGATTACAGAACTATCAATACAATTAAAAAGGCATATTCAAAAGCAATAAATGAGGCAACCATACATATAGATACATTGCTGGCCCCTTATGCTACCATCACAGGTTTACCAATAGAATTAATAAAAAAATCTATTGGTAAGTATAAATTCTTAGATTATATCGACCTAAGCATCATAGGGAAGGTTGTAGGCAAAGGAACTAAGTTTATAGTAAATATCCCAACAGTATTAGAAGCTATACATAGAGTATAAGTGGGAATAAGGATCGCGCTTTAGAGGAGAGACTTTATGAAGAGATACCTTACTGAAGAAGAGTTAAAGAGGAACATATGCTATGTTATGAGAGTATTATATGAGAAAGGCTTAGTATCATCTTTAAGTGGAAATGTAAGTGCTAGACTTCCTGGTACTGAGGAATTCTGGATTACACCTAGTGGTAAATTTAAAGGATTGATAGAGCCATCTGATCTAATAAAAGTTGACATTAATGGTAATGTTATTGTAGGCGAACATAAACCCTCCATTGAAACACCTTTTCATGCAGCTATTTATCGTGTAAGACCGGATGTTAACGCAATAGTTCACGCTCATAATCCCTATACTGTTAGCTTAGTTACAGCAGGTATAGAATTAAAGCCAATAACAGTTGAAGGTGCATTAGTGTTAAAAGAAACAACTATAATATCCTATGCACCTCCAGGATCCACAAAACTAGCTAAACTAATTTCAAATGAGGCATCAAAGGGCTATAACATTCTAATACTTAAACATCATGGAGTCGTTGCCATTTCATCAGATATTTTTAAGGCAGAAGCTCTAATTGAGATGATAGAGGAACTAGCTAAAATACAATTCATATGTCATGTACTTAAAAAAGAGCCTCCACTTATACCTCCTATAGACATCCTTTAGCACAATGAGATAGGAGAATAATATTAATCTCTAACACTCTCGTCGATCCAATCTAAGTAATCCTTATTTCCACCTATTATTGGTAACATTATTACCTCAGGTACACTGTAAGAGTGAAGTTTCCTAACAACTTCAACAATATCCCTAGATAGATCAATCCTAGACTTAATTATAAGCAATGTCTCATCACATACATCTATTTTCCCTTTCCACCAAAACATAGACTTCACAGGATGGACTATATTTATACATGCTGCTAATTTTTTATTTAGAAGTTCTTTAGCGATGTTCTCTGCTTCTTCACGAGAAGGACAGGTTACTATGATTACTATATGTGTTCCCTTTAGACTCATATATATCAGCCTCAAGTTATATTCCTCTGAGTAAGTTATAAGTTTAAGAGTAAACAATATACTCTTACATCATATACTTAATTGAGGCTAATGGTAATGTCTATGAGATACATTAAGTTGCTCTTAGACTTTGCAGCTAAAACATTATACTATATCGAGCGATATAAGGTATCCTTTGACAAGGCTTTCCATTACGCATTAAATGACATGAAAAATAAATTGAAAGGTTATAGTCTTAGAAGGTTTTATAATGTTGCTTGGTCTAATGCCGTGAATTATTATAAGCTAAGATTCATAGAAAGACAGATATATAGAGCAACAGGTGGAACAAAAAGATTAACAAGATTATGGGCTTTATATTTTGGTGGGGAGATCTTAAATGATATTAAAAATTACTCCTCTTTTAAAAGGAGAATACAAAGAGATTTACCTAAGTACGTTGATCTAGATAACATACTAGCAAGCTTTGACCTTACTGATGAGGAAAAATTGTCTGTCGAACTTTCTTATCCATTATGGTTTACTAAGTTATTGGTTGAGCTTTTAGGAGTTAAAGAGGCAAGAGAATTACTAAAACATATGAATATTGAAAAATATTGGTTAAGGGTTAACACGCTAAAAATAGATGTTGATAAAGCCATTAAACAATTGGAAAAGAACAATGTAGTTGTTGAAAAGGACAAAGACTTATGGTATATGTTAAAGGTAATAGAGTATAAGAAGCCTTTGTATGAGTTGAACCTTGTAAAAGAAGGATCCATAATAATACAGGATAAGGGAAGTGCCCTAGTAGTTGAAGCATTAAATCCTCAACCTGGTGATGTAATTTTTGATGCTTGTGCTGCACCGGGAATAAAGACGTCTCTTATAATGCAACTTACAGAGAATAAATGTAAAATTATTGCTGCAGATATATCAAGAGATAGAATAAAAAGTATGTTGAAGTTACTGAGACTATACGGTGTTGACTTAGATAGAATAGATATAATTGTTCTAGACTCTACTAAGAAGGTCTTAAGAAGAAATGTGCATAAAGCATTAGTTGATGCCCCTTGTTCCTCAAGCGGCACGGTATCCAGAGACCCTGCAATAAAAATTCACTTAAATGATGTAGCATGGGTTAAACGCTTTCCGCAAATACAGAAGAGACTACTACTTTCCATAGCTATGCAGGCTGAAGAGATAGTTTATGCGACATGCTCGCTGATACCTTGGGAGGGAGAAGAAGTTATAGAATCTGTACTTTCACACGCACACCTCCATTTAACTACACCAACAATAATAGGTGACAGAGGTTATTCACGTTACCAGAGGATATGTGCTAAAGTGAAACGATTGTATCCGCACAAGCACGATGTTGAAGGATTTTTTATAGCAAAGTTCGTTAAGAAGTAAATAGAGAATAAACCAGGTACGTATTTGATACCGAGTAAGCAAACCTTAACCTATATATAGCTCTAGATTGTTTGAAAATATGCGATCCAAACCTAACTAAATAATAATATAAATCCTTTAGGTTGGGTCTAAAACATGAAAAGCAAATATGTTAGTATAGAATATCCACCAGCCATTCATAAACCAAAACGTAGATTATGTGAAATAATAGTCAAGGTTCGAAAGGATAACATTCATAAAGTAATAGAGCATCTTAGGAGAATAGATACCCCTATTTTGATCACTCCTTAAATAATGACTTAGTACTTCTTAATACTTTTATACCTGAAAGTTATGTAAAAAATCTCTAATACTCGTGAAAAACTTACATCAATTCCTGGTGTCGAAGAATGTATCGTGAAATCCTCGGCCTTAACTAACATGGGTGTTGGGCTAAGTAGTATCATATTCCCCTTGATATTCCTAGGAAGAAGAGGTGTAGTATTCTCTGCACCCAGATTTGCCAAAGCTATCCATATGACAAGAGAGCTCTTCAAGACCTCAGCTGATGTTGCCCTTTACCGCCTAGGCTACTATTACGGTAAAACCGTAGTCGAAGACCTCCTTAAGATGTATAACCTAGAAAAGATATCACTTATGACTTTAATGAAAAACCGAGATTATTAAAAGACCTCATAGACTATTCGCTTGTTTGAGTACTTTATGTTATTTTGGTAATCATAGAAACTTCTAAATATTATGAGAATTTTATTCTGGCTCTATTATTACGATTACTTTTACTTTCCTACCGTGAAACTGCTTGAGTCTCTCTTGGTATTCTTTTGG
>CAZTBM010000006.1:0-72088 GCA_964611985.1 uncultured Desulfurococcales archaeon
AAGCAATACCAGCATGTTAAATTACATCTATTAGTTAGCACTATGTTTGCAAGTGAAGTATAGTTTTCGTGAAGCGGACATAAACCACAGCTGAAGGGGCATGGATGCTTGTATTCAACATTTGGTACCTCTATTTTCAGTTTTATATTACTCCACTCCATAGCCTTGTAGTATAGCTTACTATCACCCCAATATACTTCTTCTATCTCACCGTGCTCCGGACACACTCTTCTAATCCATATCTTCCCGTCTCGTTCAAATACTATCGCTGGTAATAGTCTATAACACTCTGGGCATAGCGATAAGGTGTTTCTAACTAATTTCTCCCCTTCTCTAAGCGTTGGTGTTGGCCCACCTACAGTTATTTCCCTACCTTCTAGTGTAAATTTAAGTTTAGGATTAGATTCTATACTCCCCAATGTCATGATATGATACCTTCACTTATAGGTAACGGTTTGATAGAAATTTAAAAGTTACCAACTTTTTCCACTGGTGAAAAGGTGAAAGGATGTGGTCTTTAAAATTAGATTTTCTTTACTATCCCTGCTGCTTCTAGTATGTCGAACAATTTCTTTACTTTCTCTTTATCAACTTTTCCAGGATACTCTACATTTAGTATTTCATAAACTTCATCTATAGATCTTGGAATATCAAGTAGCATTAGCATTTCATGGATTATTGTATGTAAGTATTTATTTTTATCAAGAAAGTCTATTATTTCATCGATTTTGTCTTCACCTAGAACATCTACGTATTCCCTGATACTGAAAGGTCCTTTATACATTCTGATATATTTCGTATTATCACCTTTACTCTTGCTATTATTGATTACTATGGCGCCTCTTAGCTCTTTTCTTGCATCACTTACAAATCTACTTAGGGCAGTATCTGATGGATTAATTTTCATAATTGATTCAAGAGTTTTATCAAGAACATTTAGTAATAGAGATGCCGAGTTCTTTGAGATTGTAGATGACATCTCAATTAATTTAGAATAGTAGTATTTTAAACACCAATTCTTAACGTGATTCACTAGACTAATATAATCTTTCTCATTAATATAGGCTAAATACGCTAATGTTGAGGCAGCGGTTAAACCAATTAGTTTAAGTGTTTCTCGGCTTACCTTATCCACAGAATCCATATCAGTGTGGTAATACTTATCGGGCCAATTGACAAACATTACCGACGGTATATTAAAGTCATTTAATACGTCATGGTCACTTCCATAATCGTATGATGATATAGTGTATTTTAATAAAGGAAGTCTTATAAGATTGCTGAAGGATTTACCTCCATGGAGGATAGTATTTGCCGCTAGCTCTACGATAGCATTAATGAATGATGGTCTTGATAAGGGTGTATAGGTTATAAGAAGTGATGAACCACATTTAGATTGATCTTCACCTACCATATCGAGGTTGAGCATGGCTATAGTATACTTGGATACCCTTTCATCATTTGATATTAGAGCAAGAGTGCCATAGTATTCCGGAACCCATATAAATCTTAAAGTGAAATTGGTTTTCTCACGCATTTTTACAATTTTTGATAGTACACGTGCTATCTCAAGAAGTAAGGCTGAACCTGACGCATTATCATTTACTCCTGGCTTAGGATGACATATATGGGATATAGCACCATATCCTATTTTATTTTTACCCTTAATTTCGGCGTATACTACTGGTAGTTCCATACTTTCATGGTATGAAGAATTAATGTATAATTGTACTACCACATCCTCGCCCTTTTCTAATAATGAGATAAGTCTTCTAGCTAGTGCTTCAGGTATTGATGCAAAAGGTACACGGCCATACCTATCTAGCTCCTTACGCGTCAAAAATAAACCTATATAAGGTGTCCCTTCAGGGCATGGAGAATTGGCCTTGAAGTAAAGTACTGCTTGTGCCCCATGCTTACAAGCATATTTGTAAATTTTGTACCTATTACCATAAGTTAAGACTATCTTACCCTTAACATTAACCCAAGACTTCAGTTTACTACCATCACCAATATAGATAAGCTTACCAGTAACCCCCTCTGGTGGTGTAGGTGGAGAATGAGCAACAACCATAGTGGGATGATCCGAGAACTTGAGGAGCATTTCCTCTTTAGGTTTAATTAATTTTAAATAGGCATCGTTAATTGTCCATGGCATAGGTGTTGTGAGAGTATAGTATCTTGTTTTACCATCGTATATGAAGGATTTCCATTCAACATGTAAATCGTACTCTTTTAGAATCCTGTAAACATACTTTGATGCTTCAATTAACCCTGGTGAACCTTGTATCCTATGATAACGTGCTATCATATTTATATGATTAAATACATTGCCTATGCTTAACTCCTCAGTAACATATTTGATGACATAATTAAGCTCCATAAATACTACACCTAAATACCATTATGAAATGCTAGTAAATGAAATATAAGAGTTTTCCATCTATGTGAAATAGATAAATATAACACATTCATAGTAATTCATAATCTTATGAGAGTCTAATAAATAAGGAGGATACACATGGACAGCAGCCTATTATATAAACTCTCTTCTTATACTACGAAGGACATAAAGAAATCTGTGAATATGATAATAGAGTATGGAGGATACATAGCTAAGGCGGCAATCTTTAATTATTATCCTATAGTAATATGTCATGCTAAAGGTTGTAAGGTATATGATATTGATGGTAACGAATATATAGACTTTCTTTCAAGCGCAACAGTATTTAGTACTGGGCATCAAAATGAGTTCATTCTATCTGCATTACGTAAACAATTAGAGAAACTCGTACATTATATCAATACGTATTTCTATACTGAACTACCATTAATGTTAGCTAAGGAGCTTGTTAATATAGCTCCTGGCAAATTTGAGAAAAGAGTTTTCTATGCATTATCAGGTTCGGAGGCTATGGACTTTTCCATTAAATGTGTAAGATCAGCTACTGGAAGAAAAGCACTCATATCATTCTATGGATCATTTCATGGAACCACATTCGCTACTACAGCTATATCACCTGTAACTAGCAGTATGCGTAGAGGACTAGAACCATTAATACCATCGGTATACTACTCTATCTTTCCTGACTGTTTACGCTGCCCGCTTAAGCAGCATTATCCAGAGTGTGGTGTTGCTTGCCTATCAATATTAGAGGACATATTACATTATGTGGTTGACCCCGATGACGTTGCTGGAATATTTACTGAGCCTATTCAAGGAGATGCAGGTGTTATAGTACCTCCTAAGGAGTTTATGATCAAGTTACGAAAAATATGCGATGATTACAATATACCATTAGTCGTAGATGAAATACAGACTGGGCTTGGTAGAGTAGGATACTGGTTTGCCATAGAGTATTTTGGTATAGAGGCTGACTTACTAGTTCTAGGTAAATCTTTAGGCGGGGGTTTACCACTATCGGCAGTTATTGGTAAAGCCAGCTTAATAGATGAATGGAAAGGATACGCTGAAATGCCTAGTATGGCAGGACATTCGTTAGCTTGTGCAACAGCAATAGCCAACATAGAGTACATCAAGACTCGGAGGATACTAGAGGAAGTGAGAAAGAAAGAAGACTACCTACGTAGAAGACTTAGAGAACTCGAGAGTAAATATGATATCATAGGTGATATTAGAGGATTAGGTTTACTCTACGGTATAGATATAGTTGAAGACAAGGATTCTTTGAAGCCTAGTAAGAAGAGTGCATTAAAGATTGTTTGGAGAGCCTGGGAATTAGGGTTATTAACCATGACCATAGGTAAATATGGTAATGTCATTAGAATTATTCCGCCACTAACAATATCAATTGAGGAGTTAGAGAGAGGCTTAAATATAATAGACCAGGCTATAAGAGATGTGATCAACGGAAAAGTTAGTGATCTAGTCCTTGAGTTTATGAGAGGCTGGTAGGAAACATTCCCTCCTAAAAGGACAAGTTCTGCACCTCTTTTTACTACAATACATTTTGTCATGGACATAAGCTACTGTCTGAACCCAGCCACTCAATGGGCCAAAATATCTAGTGGACAAATAGTATAAACATTTAGAGTTATAGGGGCAAAGCTCACAAGAGTATTTGATACACATATGTTTGTTGGGTAAATATCTATAGTTTAGCAGGTTTAGCCGTTTAACAAATCTTTGATAGTGTATATCACATGGAGTACTATGTGAAAGCCTAGAAGAGAAAAGTATGAAAGCATCAGCCGACTTGGTGCCAAACCACTTAATTCTTAATAGGTATTTTCTTAAACAGGCTAGATCACGATTAATGAAATAATTGTTTAACATCTCCCTTATACTTAAATAGTCTTTAAGAGAGTCCTTTAGCTGCAGAACTTGATAACTTGTTGAAATCTCTTCTAAATTTAAACTCAAAATATCATCAATACTATTAACTAGACTGAATAGCTTTCTACACCATCTAACGGTGTTTAAGTGAAAGTTTGTTCTACGTGCAAGTGCAACGGCAACAAAGATGTAACCTCTTTCAACATTGTTGATAGAAAGCCTTAGGCTTTGATACTTACTAATTAGGGGCTCTATAAGTTCTCTTTTACCTCTAGGTAATTTACTATACTGTTCTAGAGGGTCAAACCATAAACCCGTTATATCTAGGATATATTCTAAGCTAACCTTATATTTATTATCATAATTAACTTTTATGAAGCCTTCTCTATTAAACTCTAAAACTAATTTTATCTTACCATATACTTTAGCCCATTTCGTATTATTTATTTGCTCAAAAAACACATAGTTAAATGAGGGAAAAAGGGTCAGGGCAAAATCGTATGTATTATTATCGAACTTTAGTTCAATCACTGGCATCACTTTACAATATTCTTAATTCATATTTTAATATTTTAGTTATCTCCATTAGCAAGAAAGTGTTATTAATTCCTCTTTAATCTATAACTTACGGGTTTGCTCCATGATAGAGGATATAATAGTAACTAATGAAGTTAAGGAGAAAGGAGTATTCATAGCATATGCTCAAGTTTCAGAAGTTAATGTTGAACAGTCGGGTGAGGAAATTCATACCCTATATGAGCAAGTTAAAAGAGGAATCATTAATAAATTTAAATTGGAGAAGTTGAAGGAAGACCCTATTGTTAAAGCTTATAGAAAATTCTACTGGAGTATAAGTATTGATCCTACAAAGCAGAGACCTAGCAGTGAGGCTTTAGTACGTAGAATACTTAGAGGTCTAGATATACCATTCATAAATAATATTGTTGACATAGGTAACATTGTAAGTATGCAAACGTTAATACCTGTGGGAATATATGACGTAGATAAAATTAAAGGGGATGTATTATACCTTAGAGAGGCTAAAGATGGAGAGCTATTCTATCCTATAGGGGGTAAAGTTGAAAGGTTAATGAAAGGACAAATAGTATTAGCTGATGAGGAAAAGATACTACATGTCTATCCTCACAGGGACAGTGATTTTACAAAAGTTACAAAAGCGACTAGAAACATACTAATCGTATCTTGTGGTGTACCAGGAGTTCCTTCAAGTTTAGTATATGGTACGGTAAGCAAAATTATAAACATAGTACTAGAATATGTAGGAGGCAAACCTATAGGAAATATTGTGATAAAATAATGTCAGTCGCCTATAAAATCATGTGATGAATGCATGTCAGGCTGAACCGTGATGATCACGGCCGTGAGCTGATTTCCATTTTTAATCTAGATACTAAGGTTAAATGTTGTTAAGTTTCTTTATTATGAGAACAACTATTAATAATCAATATGTTAACATTTATCATAGATAAACGCCCTAAGGATTTCCTGGAGGGTTCACCATGAACATAGTAGTTATAGGTTATGGTACTGCGGGTATGACTGCAGCATCTTATGCGAAGCTTGTAAATAGGAAAGTGAAAGTTACGGTTTTTGAAAAACGAGGTTATGCTGTTTATCATCCATGTTCAATACCTGATGTTCTTGCAAGAATTATTGATAGTTGGGATAAGCTTAGAGAACCTGCAGTAAAGATGCCAGGACTAACTGTACATACTGGTATGGAAGTATATGATATAGATCACGATAATAGGGTTGTCTATGCAAGAAATGTTAGAGGAGGAGAGGAAGTAAAGGTAGAATACGATAAACTAATTTTAGCCACAGGCTCCACTCCCCGCATTCCACGTGGGCTTCCCGGCATAGATTTGAATGGTGTTTTTACAGTAAAGACAGTTGAAGATGGTGAAAGAATTGATAAGTGGATAAGTAATGCTAAAAACATAATAGTTGTTGGTGGTGGAGCTATAGGTATAGAGGTTGCCTCAGCACTTGTTAAAAGAGGATATAAGGTTACATTATTTAATAAGTCAAAATTTCTAGCCCGAGGATTCTTGGACGACGATATGTCGTTAAGGATTTTAAGACTGTTACGTGAGAATGGAGTAAACGTTATTGTAGAGGATACAGTTGCCGAAATAAAAGGTAAGGAGAAAGTGGAGAAGATTGTGACTACTAAAGGCGAAACTCTAGATGCTGATGCAGTAATTTTTGCTATTGGCGTTATTGCTGAAACATCTCTAGCTAAAAAGATTGGTGTAGAGCTCACAAGTAGAGGTCTAGTAAAAGTTAATGAGAGAATGGAGACATCAGTTAAGGATGTATACGCTGCAGGCGATATAATAGAGATTAAGGATTTAATTACAGGTAAGCCTACAGTCCTACAATTAGCCAGTGTTGCATTTAGAGAGGGCAGGGTTGCTGGCATAAATGCTGCTGGGGGCAACGCTATATTTCCAGGAGCTATAAGAAATGTTATAGTCCATACACCATGGTTCCACTTTGGAGGCGTAGGTATAACAAGTAGAGAAGCTAAGGAACTAGGTTTTGATGTTGTCTCAATAACCACATCTGCATGGATCAAACCAGAGTTTTATAGTGATGCAACAAAGATAACAATTAAGCTAATAGCAGACAGGAATAGTAGAAGAATACTTGGAGCTCAAGTAATAGGCGAATATGGTGTTGAAAGGGAGTTAAATATAGTCTCAGTGATGCTAAAGAATAATATGACTGTTGAAGAAGTACTGAACGTAGATACGGCTTATACTCCAACAGTCTCAGATGTGTATGATCCACTATATGTTGTGGCTGAGGCAGTCTTAAGGAGAATAAAGAGAAAAATGTAGATCACTCTACCTTATTGGTCATATTCAACCATTATTTTTTACCTGCTCTTGCAAATATGAATTTACTTTCTGGTATAGTAAATGCCTTTCCAACTACATGAAGAGGTATTAGAGCTATTCTCAAGTCCCAGCCATATTTCATGCTATAATATCTTTCCTCAACCTCAGCGTATATTATTTCAGCCACATAAAGCATCTCCTCATTACAGTCTACTTTATCTGTGACTACACATTCTAAGTGACCCATCGACTCAGTAATATAAGGTGCGTTAACCTTTTTTCCTTTAACAATACTCCATTTAACAGTCGCTAATTTATCGATTCTTCTACCACTAGTTGATCCTACATAAAATATTTTATCAATATCATCAGCTGATATGATATTAACTGTAAATTCACCATATCTTTCAATTAATTCATAAGTGTAGTTTTCTTTCCACATAGCTAAAGCTAATTTAGGTGGTTCATCAGAAACCGGCATTACCCATGATGCAGCCATTATATTAACTTCTTCATTAAATCTACCTGTGGCAATAACGTATACAGGTCTTGGATGCAAAAGTTTATATTGGTCCTTTTTTATCTCAATTCTTGCCATGATTTAGACCCCAAGACGATATGTGTAAAAGTAATAAACCTCTAACTATCTATAAGTTACGAATATAACAATATAAACATAATGGGATATAGACATGATAAAGGCAGTCTTCTTCGATTTTGACGGAACACTCATTGACTATAACTCAATGTTACAACAGGCTTGTGAGAGTGCTGCAAGAAAGCTCCATAATATACTTAAAAGTAAAGGGGTTCACGTAGACTTTAAAGAGATTCTTAGTAAGGTATATGATGCTGAGAGCAGATATGCCAAGACAGAATTTGTAAATAGAGATATCTGGTGGATAAAGATACTAGAGGAGCTAGGCATAAATGTAAGCTTAGCTGAAGGAGAAGCACGTGAAATAACATTAGCTTACTGGAATGAAATGATGAAAGCAAAACCCTATAAGAACGTTAAGTATACTCTTGAATACCTTAAGTCTAAGGGTTATAAACTAGGTATAATAACTAATACCGACGGATTACATAGTATGAAAAGAAAAAGAATAGAAAAAAGTGGATTAGCAGGATTCTTTGATTTAGTAATAGTAGCAGGTGAGGACACTGAAAAACAAAAGCCTAATGTAGAGCCGTTTCTTAAAGCGGCAAGGCTATTCAAACTAAAGCCTAATGAATGTATGATGGTTGGAGACACCTTATCTTCAGATATACTAGGGGCTAAGAAAGCGGGTTTCATAACGGTTTACCTAAAAGGCAGAGAACATAATGTTAGCTCAGCAGTAGCAGATTACGTAATAGACGATATCATAGAGTTAACTAAAATACTATAAGAAATGAGGATGTTCTAATACTGTGTACAAGATTAGAAAAATCCTATTAACCTACCTCTAGGTATTTTTAGCTTCTCACCAACAAATAATTTAGCAAACCCTATTATCATCTCTCTAACATCATCAATATTTGTATTAGCTATGACAAGCATTGATAACGGGTATACTTCAAAAGTGTATTCTCTATAATCGTTTAGCTCTATGTTTATGTAATGTAATGTATGCCAGCCCCCATCATAAAACATTCTACCACTTGCATGTTTAAAACACTTGATTTCTCCATTAAATAATGTTTTCATCTTTTCAAGAAGACTTTCACTTTGGGTTAACAATTCTTTTTCCAATCTTTCATACTCTGTATTATCGAACTCGACTATACCGAAGGTTCGGTCTAGATCAGTAAATCTATAAATACTAAGTTTCAAGTATACCGCACCTAGAATATTCTCTAACATACAGTGGCATAAGGATTATGCTTATAAAATAAGTAGTTTACAGTAAAGTGAGAAAATGGTAGGAGCAAATGCCTTATAAAGCTTTATTTGACAGACTAGTTACAAGCCATGTTGGTAGCTTTCCATTAGAGTATAGTATTGAAAATGTGAAGCGAATAATAAGTGATCTTGCCGAAATAGGCATAGACGTACCCCCCTATCCACAATTAAGAGACTTTATTGAGATCTACATCCACCCATTAGCATCAGTGAATTTAGTATTTAAGGAGGGTAAATACTACAAGGCTAAAGTTAGTGCTCTACTAGAGTCTAAACCCCCCACAATAAGTATAGGAGAAGTAGAGCACTCAAGAAACTATTTAAATAAATACAACTTCTTATTATGGAGAGCCCCCGTTACAGGGGTATTCACTATTGCATCAAAAATATATATAGATGATCCTTCGAAAAGTCTTTGGGCAACAGCAATTACTAATAAAGAATTAGTTATCTCATTCTTTAAAGACTATGTAATTAACATAGTGAAGTACGTGTATAACCTTGGCTATAGATTCATAGTTCTGGATGAGCCTATGCTTGCAAACATTGTTGGAGCCAAAAGAATACTCTTTAACTATACACATGATGAACTCATAGAGTTGTATGAGGAAATATTCAAAAGTGTGCCTGAAGACGCTATAAAAGGGATACATGTATGTGGAAGAGTGCCTCCAAGACTTCATGAAATACTATGTGAAGTATCCAGTCTAAAAGTATTAAACCATGAATTCAAGGACACTCCTGAAAACATTAACACAATAAGGAAGGATCTTTTAGAAAAGTACGATAAAATCTTAAGCCCTGGTATCGTTAGTTCAAAAACACCTAGAGTTGAAAGTTTAAGTGAAACCAAAGAGTTTCTGGAAGCAATTCTAAAGAAATTTGGAGATAGGGTTAACATCATATCAGCTGATTGTGGATTTGGCGCCTTGAGGGGTACTACTTCAAGTTTAGAGGAGGCCTATAGAATAGGTTTAGAGAAACTCAAAATAGTTGTTCAAACAGTTCAGGAGTTTAATAAAGTAGCTTTTTAAAATACCCTTAAATAATCTAAAAGCAATAATTACTACGGATATCCAGTCATTCTACTGCACGGTGTCATATAATGTCGCGACGTAGAACTGCTGAAGAGTCTAAAAACAAAATTGATGAAATAAAGAAGTATCTTGAAGAAAGAATTTCGCAATTAAAAAGAGAGCTTGAATACCTAGAGTTACTTCTAAGCTTTATAGAGTCTGGAGTTATTTCAGAAAAACTACTTTCTAAAGAAATGAAGGTACCTAGACCTGGCGAAGAGGTTATACCATTGAAGACCACTAGTGGCGAACATATAGCTGACATTTACATTAGTAAAAATGAGATACGAGTTATCCCGCTAGTAGACTTGGACATTAACATTCCACCCTTCAAAACATTCTTAATAAACAAGGTTTTTGAAGGGCTAAAGAGAAGAGATAGGGAAGCTGTTGAAAGAGGCTTAATATTACCTAATCAAGCGTTCGATTATGAAATTGATGAAGAAGATGGTATAATTAGAGAAATAAGGCTAATGAACATAAGTGATGAAAGAAGGAAGATAGAGTTAAAGAGTGCCATTAAATGGACATTAGAAAAGATGTACGAGAAAAGAAAACGAAAAAGTAGATGAAAATATCAGCGTAACTTTGAGCTATCATCCCTTTATATTGGTCAATCTTGCCGGGTAATCATCATATACTCTATTCTAGATTTCATCCTCTAATATTATGAATTTATCTCTCACACTCAAGTATTTAATGGTAAAAGCACTCTGCTTTATAAGTTACTCTGACGATAAATACTATAGTAGGGGATAATGTATGGAAACTAGAACTAGAGATGTAGAATTTAACGTGGTAGCCAACGTATTTGAGAAGCTTGAAGCAACAACTAAGAGAACAGACATGGTAATGTATCTTATAGAGCTATTTAAGAAGACTCCACCAGACGTCGTTGATAAAGTCATATACCTCATGATGGGCAAATTATATCCCGATTGGATGGGTATGCCAGAGCTAGGTATTGGTGAAAGACTTCTCATAAGGGCAATATCAATTGCTACAGGATTCTCAGAAAAAGTTGTTGAACAAGAGTTTAAACGTGTAGGAGACTTAGGTAAAGCAGTAGAGAATTTAAAGATGAAGAAAAGGCAAGCTTCACTTATATCATTCTTCGGTGCAGCTGTAGAAACAAAACTTACAGTCTCAAGAGTATATGAAACATTAGACAAGATAGCTAAAGCCCAAGGCCCAGGCTCTCAAGATCTTAAAGTTAAACTACTTAGTGGGCTTCTTCATGATGCTTCGCCCAAGGAGGCAAAGTATATTGTAAGAATAGTTGAAGGCAGACTTAGGCTTGGAGTAGCTGATGCAACAATAATGGACGCTCTTGCAATATATTATGGTAAGGCTAAAGAGACTAGACAGATAATTGAGAAAGCATACAATATAACTTCTGACTTGGGTTATGTAGCTAAAATTCTAGCAAGTGAGGGATTAGAAGCATTAAAGAGAATGAGGGTTCAGGTGGGTAGACCTATAAGACCTATGCTCGCTGAGAGACTAAGCTCTCCACAAGAGATCCTTATGAAGACTGGTGGCAAAGCATTAGTTGAATGTAAATATGATGGTGAACGAGCACAAATACATAAACGTGGTGATGAAATATTAATATTCTCCCGAAGATTAGAGAATATAACTAGACAATACCCTGATGTACAGGAATATGCTAGAAAGTGCATCAAGGCAAAAGAGGCTATTGTGGAAGGCGAAATAGTAGCTATCGACCCTGAGACAGGGGAGTTCAGACCATTCCAAGAACTAATGCATAGGAAGAGAAAGCATGATATCCATGTAGCAGTAAAAGAATACCCCGTAGCAGTTCTGCTGTTTGACCTACTATATTGTGATGGCGAAGAATTCCTTGATAAACCTATGCTAGAAAGACATGAAAAGCTAAAAGAGATCATTGAGGAAACAGAGAACTTTAAACTAGCTGAGCATGTTATCACAGACAAACCTGAGGAACTAGAGGAATTCTTCTTATCATGTGTAGAACAGGGATGTGAGGGTGTTGTGGCAAAAGCTCTTCACAGTAATGCAATATACCAGGCAGGAGCGAGGGGATGGCTATGGATAAAGTATAAACGTGATTATAAGAGTGAAATGATGGATACAGTAGACCTAGTCGTAGTTGGAGCATTTTATGGTAAAGGTAGAAGAGCGGGTACCTATGGAGCCTTACTAGCAGCAGCTTATGACCCTGAAACCGATATGTTCAAAACGGTATGTAAGGTTGGTAGCGGTTTCACAGACGAAGAACTAGCCAAAATGCCAGAAAAGTTCAAAGACCTAATTATAGAACATAAGCATCCACGAGTCGACTCAAAAATGAAAGCTGATGTATGGTTTGTTCCAGAGGTAGTCATGGAGGTTATTGGAGCTGAGATAACATTATCTCCATTGCATACTTGTGGTTGGGGCAAATTGAAACCAAACGCTGGTTTAGCAATTAGATTCCCAAGATTTATCAGATGGAGGCCTGACAAAAGACCTGAGGATGCGACTACAGTTAAAGAGATTATAGAAATGTATCGTAAGCAATTAAGAAAGGTAAGTGAAGCACCTAAAGTAGCACCTTAGCTAAATCACCAATAGCCTGTCCTGGCAAGTTGGGTTTAAATGTCGCTATAAGAACACCATTTATACCTTTACCATGTACATCTAGTATTTTTCCACGATAGACATTGCCATATTTATCTTTATAAATTACCTTCTTGCCTATCAAGCCAGATAAAACCACATTACTCATAACCTTAAGTAATACTTGATTAGGATACTGTGTATTACTTCCCCTACGATACCCTAAAATCACGACGTCTATGTTTTTATTATCCTTCATCGACCTTCACCAATATCACACTATAAATATATAGCGTTTAAAAGTTTACTATAGAAATGTTAATGTACTACAAGGTGGCTAAAATGTACATCATATTTGTTGGTACTGCCGGTTGCGGTAAAACTACATTAACAAAGAGTTATAGTGGATGGCTAAAAAGAAATGAATTCAAAGTAGCTATAGTTAATTTAGATCCTGGAGTTCGTAAACTCCCTTACAAGCCTGATTTTGATATTAGAAGTATATTTACATTAGAGGAGCTAATGATAAAGTACAACTTAGGCCCCAATGGTGTATTCATAAAGTCAAGTGAGCTTCTATTGGAAAACATTAATCTCATATTGTCCTCTAGACCTTTCCGAGACAAGTTTTTGACTATGTGCTAATAGATACCCCTGGCCAGATGGAGATGTTTGTATTCAGGGTTATAGGTCAAAGATTTGTAAAACAATTTAAAGACTTAGGCAATGTGGTTATAGTCTACATAGTTGATGATAAAATCGTTCCCTCAGTAAGCGATCTTATTACATTATGGCCTATGTCAATAATTATTCAATCTAAGTTCGATGTTCCAGTAGTTCCAGATATAAACAAAGCAGATAAAATAAGTAACTCCACATTACTAGAGATTATGAGTCAAAGATCTCTCACGATTGAAAAGAATTGTAAATATATTAGAGAGAGGGCTCTTAGCAGTTGTAGCTAGTGACATAGTATCAGTCATAGAGAAGGCTTCACAATCTATAAGATTAGTTAAAGTTATAGCATTAAGGTCTAGAGGACTTGCATGCTTTACTCTATGAAGTATTCTGTACATGCGGAGATCTTACATAGTATCAAAATAAATAATATATGGTTCTTTGAATAACTCAGATATAACCACATGTTCTAAGTCAATATGTTCATTTAAGTATTCATATATATGCAATAATCGCCTTCTACGGACTATCATTATCAGTTTATTATTAGAAAGGGATACAAGCTCATAGTAACTTCTAAAGCTCTTAGTGAACTCTAGTAAGTAGTCCTGATCACCGTTGAAATTAGTATATAATAAAAGGTATGAGTCCATGCTATTCAATATTAAGCCCCTATCATTAAATAACAGGGCTCCTTTTATTCTATAAAGCCCTATATCATCTTTGCTAAGATCTCTATCTACTGTTATGTTTAGATTTCTTAGAATATTAAAGCCATATAATAAGGCTTCAACAGTAAGGCCTATGGTATATGGCAGTTCACAATATACTATTAAGTCGTCACATTTTATGTAGTTCTCTCCCTTTCTGATCCTCTTAATTAACTCTTCACTTGAAAGGATATGGTCAACCCTACTGTTTACCGTTATTACTAATCCTTTGGTGACTCTTATGCCAACAGCTTCCTTGTATTCATGTTTCCCGTAGGTTCTTTTTTCTTTACCTAAAGGTATGATCAGGGGGACATAAACTATTATTCTCTTCTTTGTTTTTCTAATAATTCCTTCATTAGGTCTCGTTGTATAATCCTCCCCCTAGGTTCCTCTTCAGCAAATATTAGTGCCTGGAATTTGTATATCTTGGTACCCTCTAAAAGCCACGCGTCTGGAGGGAGACCTGCTTTCATGCATGCCTCCGCAAGGAAAGTCTCAGCATCCCATCCATACTCTACAGGAACTTGTGGTAATAGTAATCCCTTAAAGAATCCTCTCTCAATTATTAAGCCATCACGGCCGATGACAATTTCTTTGATTATATCTTTTGGCTTCTTAGCAGTTATTAATTCTGGTTTGGAGAGTATTGAAACCTCTATGATAGCAGAATCCGTTTCCTCATATTTCATAGGTCTAAATCTAGGATCCTCAACTGCCGCGGCTATAGCTACTTCTATTGTAGCCTCGATTAAGGGTTTTACAGGTTCAGGGTATCCTATGCAACCTCTTAACTCTTTGAAAGTTCTACCCTTTATCTTATATACTTTCTCTATGGTTACAAAAACTCCAAAAGGTTCATACAGTATTTTAGGTGCATCAGTTGGTGCAGGGATAGTAGTTCCATTCCTAAGATAATTCTCTATGGCTCTTCTTGCTAGTTTCACCAAGTAGACTCCTTCATTAAAGGTTATGTCCTCCAGCGACGGCATGGTCTAGTTCTCCTTTCTATTTGTGCCTACTTTTACTCTCTTTTTAACCTCTAAAAGTATTTTCTCCATGGTTATCCAGTGTGTACCCTTCCAGTATACTTTCCCACATTTTGTGCATAACCAAAATTTACTATACCTTTCCATAATTATTTCATTTACCTTGTTCTTTACCTCCCATGGTTCTACTGGTTTAAGGATACCATTACATAAAGGGCAGCG
Source organism: uncultured Desulfurococcales archaeon (assembly GCA_964611985.1). Lineage (GTDB taxonomy): Archaea > Thermoproteota > Thermoprotei_A > CAZTBM01 > SZUA-1508 > SZUA-1508. The sequence goes on from CAZTBM010000006.1 coordinate 15,308, forward strand.
TGACCTATTAGGATCTATGTCTAAACTTATAGGGTAATATCTTCGTATTATTGTTAATCTAGAGATTATGTCATCCGCTTTACCTAGATAGACCACTCTCAGGCCCTTACGTTTAGCCTTAATGGCAAGACTTTTATCTCTCGTTATTAATACTCGATTATCCTTTATAGCTATAGAAATTAGTGTTTCATCATCTACATCTCTATAGTATAGTGTGTCGTATCCTAACATTCTTAGCCATCTTGCGACATCACCTAACATAGAGTCAACTATAAACTTTAAGCGGGATTCGGTCATGACAATCATCAAGTGGTATAATTTACATATTGTAATTTATGTTTGGAGAAAGAGATTTTAGATTAGCTTATATTTTAAACTCTGAGGCTACATACCTTGTTATATCTGTTAAAGTAATAACCCCAGTGATTATGTCTTCATCATTTATCACGATTACGCCTTTCACGTTCTTATCTAGTATCATCTTCGTAGTTTCATATAATGGTGTCTCTAAATGTACCTTTATAGGTCTTCTCATAACATCGTCTACTAGTAAATGCATGATTCGTTCTTTCCTATATTTAGCAGGCACAATATCATGGAATGCTGCTAATGCGTTAGCGACTTCATCCACCGTTATTAATCCTACAGGTCTCCCATTCTCTACTACTGGCAATATCGATATATTGTTCGAAATCACTATTTGCCTTGCATGTATTATTCTATCCCCAAGCTTTAACGTTATAGGGTTATAGCTCATAAGTAGTCTTGTAGGTACACTTATGCTTTTGTCAAGACATACTTTTGCAACCTCACGTTTAGTGAGGAGGCCTATTACTTTATCCTTGCTTATCACAGGTAAACTGCTGATTCTTTTATCGAGCATGATTCTAGTTGCCTTAATTAGTGTTACCTCTGGCTCAATAGTCAAGGGATTGCTGGTCATGACACTTGATACATAGAGGCGGGAAGGTGTAATACTTCTTGTCCTTAAAGTACCTAACCTTATCACGACATCCTTTTTAGTTAAAATTCCAACTAACTTCTTCTTCTCAAAGGCTAAGACTCTATCCATATCGTACTTTTCCATAATTTTTAATGCATGCTGCAATGTGTCGTCCTTATCAATTTTTGGATAATCCTCTATCATGAGTTCTTTCACTAATGGTATTAAGGTCATAGATTCCCCCCGGTTTAGACTTTATACCTTTAAGAGAGCTTTTACTATCTCTGTTTTTGATACAGCACCTACGAAAAAGCCTTCGTTATCGACTACTGGGACTATGCTTATATTATTTTCTATCATTAATGAAGCTACATCACTTAAGTCCATATCCTCTCTAGCAATAATAACGTTCTGGCTCATTAAGTCTTGGGCTAGAGGTACGACATAATCTCTGACTACAGCCAATGTGCCTCTAGGTGAGATACCTATTCTTTTCTTGTACTTGCTGCCTTTATCTCTTATATTGAAGTCTTCGAGAGTAAAAGCAACATCCTTCTCTGTTATTACCCCAATGGGCCTATTATTATCTACAACTATCACCTTACCCAAGTCGCTTTGGGAGATTAATGAAACCACATAATATAATGTGTGTAAAGGATTTACTATAGGAATATCTCTTCTTAAAGCCTCTGACACTTTCATTAAACCTTTGTATCTTTCAGCATAGGCTTTTGTAAGGTCAGTTTTAGTTATTATCCCCTCTAGAACTCCATCAGCATCAACTACTGGTAAACCGCTAACATTATGTTTAATCATTAGCTTAGCGGCGTACTTTATACTCCTATTAGATTTAACTGTAATGACACCTTTTGAAATAACATCTTTAACAAGGATCGTATCTAAAGGCTTAGTGTATTGTTTCAAAGCTTCCTTAATTAAATCTTTCCTTGTAATAACTCCAATGGGTCTATTCATGTTATCTACTATAACTATTCTGCCGATCCCATGTCTTATCATTAGATTACGTATGTATGCTAATGTGTCTTCAGCCTTCGCTACAATAACTGGAGAGGTCATATAAGAAGAAATTCTAGGTGGCATACTTTACATCCTACCTTTACCTTTTTATACTGAGTGCTAAGAGTATATCACGTTCGGTTATAATCCCCTTGAGAAGATTATCCTCTACAACTAAGAGTGCACCCACATTTTCATTTATCATTTTCGTGGCGGCATCACCTATGTCAGCATCTGGCTCAATAGTTATTACACGTGAAGTCATGATAGTTTTTATCTTTACATTGAGTATATCATTCATTAATCCTGATGGAGCATATTCTAGAATTTTACCTGTAATAAAGTTTTTGACTATGTCCATTGTAGTGACTATACCTTCAACATACTGTTGCCTTACTACAGGTAATCTTCGGAAACCGTACTTAATCATAAGCTTAGCTGTGTAACCTAATGTAGCATCAATGTTAACCGATACGACATTAGTGCTCATAATGTCTGATACTTTTACCCCTATATGTTTCTCCATTAGATAGTTTACTATATCTCGCTCTGTAATCATACCGTATAGTTTATTGTCCTTTGTAAGTATAGGTAAAGCTCCAATATCATATTTTAGCATTCTTTCAAGAGCGTCTGTGATTTTTTCATCAACATAAGCATAAATGACGTCACGTGTCATAATAGTTGATGTGGGCTCATTTATTGCTGAGAGAAAGTTCCTCCCATGCTTATTTATTAGTATGTTATAGTATTCGCCGCCACCAAAATAGTTTACTATGTCAGTTGCAACTACTATTCCAACAAGCGACATATCTGCTGTTACTATAGGTACTCTTCTACGACCTGTTGAAACCATGATCTTCATAGTGTCACTTAACGGTGTAGTTGGTGTAGAAGTCACCACTGGTCGTTTAGCTAGTAACATTAAATCTCCAGGCTTTTCATGGACTCTTGTTGTGAACTCAGGCTTACCATCACTCCTAATATATCTTATTCCTTCAGCTCTTCTTGGAGGTATAGGAGGCCTTCTAAAACCCATAATTGAAACCACCCAATCCAACTTAAATACGGGATAAAATAGCCTTGACTATATCTTCTCTATCTATGATTCCTTTTAACTTCCCCTTATTCTCGACGACTATTATTCTTCCAATATTTCTCTTAAGCATCTCATTAGCTACTTTTTCCAATTTTTCGTCCTCATAGACAGTGAATGCGGGTGTGGTCATAATCTCTTTTATCTTTACTTGTCTTGGTCCACTATCGGACTCGAATTCTATGCGTGAAATTCCACGAGCTAATAGGTCATGCTGAGTTACTATGCCTACTACCTTTCCAGAATCGTTTACTACAGGGAAACCAGCATACCTATACTTAATCATCTTTCTCCATAAACTTGCAACACTATCATCAAGTTTACAAGAGATAACATTAGTCGTCATGTAACCCTTAACCTGTAAATCTCTTAACTTATCCTTGAATAATTCTATGAAGTTCTCTAAGCCATAAACTCCTAAGTAAGTCTTTACAGTGGTTGATGAAACCACTGGAGCATACCATTCATCAAGTTTAATCATACTCTTAGTTGTCGCAATTACATCATCCTCAGGGGTAACTATTATTGATGGTTCAATCATGACATCATTAACTAGCATGTTGGATTTAGTCGATGTAACACTAAGAATATGCACTCGCGAGATAACCCCTAATAGCTTACGTGAATCATCAATTACTGGTAGTATTCTTACACCTTCACTACGCATAATTGATCTCGCTTTAGTTACAAGGTCTTTTGGATCAATTGCTGGATGATTTTTAGAATAGATTCCGCTAATTTTCAAAAATGGATAACCCCTCTCACTATAGAGTATTATAGAAAGGCAGTATTAAGTGCTACCTAAAATGTATTCAAGCAGAAAGGTAATAATCTAAGTTCTACATTACTTTCTTAGTATGATTCTTGATTTTCCGGGTATTTTTAACATTATATCCATTATGTCTACAGCCTTAATTATGTGTTTGCGTTCATCTGAACACTGTGATAGCAATATTTTTTTTATTTTTTCAGCTAGAGTTTTAGGTTCTTCATTCCCAGGAGCCAGGAGTACATAATATTTAGTTCTTTCTTTAACTACTTCCTCTGGGCCTACTATTACTCGATATGTATTATCTATTATTTCGATGCCTAAGGCAAAAATTAAGTTTACATTTCTTATGTAATTTTTCTTTCCATAGATCATAAAAGCGCCTTTGGGTAAATACTCTCCAGATGGTGGAGACTTCGATACCTGTTTACCATAAACCCAGAAGACGTCTATTGCGTGTAGCCCTAGCTTCCATGCTTTAGAGTAAACAGCAGCTAATAAGGCTGCTTCTTCAATATCCTTATTTGTAGGTTTTTTACCTTCAGCTTTTAGTATTGTAGCTGGTGCACCATGAATATCTGCATGAAGGAAGATGTCGTTATCTTTGAGGCGTTTTCTTACTAAACTTTCATTCTGAGCTTGATCACGTCCTGCTATAACAAGGCAACCTGAAGAAGTAATTAACCAATGATATTTCTCAAACCATTCCTTCCGTTTTATAGCTACTCTAGCTTTAGTTTCAGCTAGCTCCTTTCTAGACTCTAACTCTTTTACCTTTTCTTCTAAGGAGTGAATGGCTTGTATAGCTCTTTCAGCCTTTCTTTTATACTCCTTTGCCATATCATAGTATTGCGAGATATTATCATAAGCTGGCAATCTAATGTTCAAGTGTGCTTCTTCACCATTAACTAGAATTACTATTACTCCTTTGTCTGGCTTTACATCTTTAATGGTTATAGGTGAATTGTTTAATATGTTTTTGCATTTTTCTATTGCCTTATACCAATTCTCTTTACTGTGTCTGATGCAGTCAAGAAATGCTGACAGTATATGTAGTTGTGTAATTAATTTATCAGCTATTTTTCTTAATCTCTCACTCTCCTTCTTATATAAATTAAGTAGTTCATGTTGCCTCGATATTGCTACTCTTAACTTAGATAACTCTGCTTCCATCTTCTCCTTGGCGGTTCTTGTCTCTTCAATTCTCATATAGTATGTGAAATATTCATCTAAAGCCTCATTAAATGATGTATACTCAACCACCTTTCCTTCTTCATAAATATGGGGCTTATATGGGGTTACTGTTACAGGTGTATCACTAATGTATACTATGTAACCCTTGCCTAATGTAGACTCTTCAATTATTTCCTTTAATTTCTTAAACATTTTTTCAAGAGTTCTATCATCTAAATCTTTAATTTTGGTATCCTTTTTTACTCCAGCCCTATAGCTAAGTTCTTCTGATAATTCTCCTGGAATGCCTAAAGCTTTAACTAACCCTCTTACTATCGTCTTCTCTGATTGACTTCTTACTTGTTTAACAAATAAGTCAGAGGACAAGGTTATTATGTCTATTCCTATCTTCGGCGGATACTTGTAAACGGCTTTCAGCTTAATACTCCGGTCTTTCATTTCTTTAAATTCAGAAGCATATATTATAACATTATCCTTATCTACAAGTGTTATTGTACCTCGAGGAAGGAGCTCCACAATTAGCTTATACTCGGTTTCAGTTCTCCCTATTTCTATTATAACTATTCTTTCAAAATCGTACTGGTATATGTTCAGTATTCTCTTGTCCCTAATTTTCCTTCTGAGAATAGTACAGAAAGCTGGCATTTTGTAAGATACATCATGGGATTTATAAGAATATTTTGATAAATGGATCCTCTTTCCGGCCTCGGCTACGAGGTTAACGGTGTAATCCTTACATCTAAGTTTTAATACTACAAGATTGTTATGATAGGTATATATGTTATCTATGAAGCAGTTTAATATTCTATCTTTAACCCCTTTGAGCCATGAATGTATATCTAGTGTACTCATAGACTTCTTTATCTTTACCTGCATTTTGCATACCTACAAACATATCTCTTTAAGCTCATTGAAGACTATTCCCCCTTTCAAATACCTTATTAGCTCGTTAGATATTAACGGTTTACCGTCAACTAAGGGGTAAGCATAAGGCAACTCTATTTCATGTTCTATTCCTGGAGAAACCTTCATTTTAATTTTATATCCTACGATTATTGGTATATCGTTTATTCTCAGTCCTTCAGCTACTTTTAACGCCATATAAACTGCTCCATCAATCGAAAATTGATGTTTACCAATGTTTCTAGGTTTAGCCCTCTTAAGTTTAGATGTCAATAGCTCCCATGTACGACCTCTAGGTGGGTGATCTCCCAAAATACCTCCAATGACAATAAATGTGTTATCATCTATTTCTTGGGGCTTTAGCTCCAAGTCAGCTTTGGGGTCAAGAACAATAATGTTCTTAAGTTTATCTTCTAATTCTATAACACTTTCACGATAAACTATGCCATAATCTAGAAGGAATCTATAAAGAGAAGGGTCCTTAACATTGGAGAATAGTATGTTGTCCTTACCTACTAGTCTTGATGCATGTTTGTATTCTATGAGGAGCCATTTACTAGGCTTACTCTCTAAGTGTTCAATTATTATTTTAGGTTTTGCCATAATTTTTTCCTCAATGCCTCTAACTGTTCAACAGGCTTGCCCATATACTCTGCTGCTGTTAAAATTTTCTTACCTAGTTTATTAGCCTCTTCATAAACTCTCTTAAGTCTTTCCTTATAATTTAAATCTCTCAATGTGTGATGATCTATAATCAATGTCTCAAGACCAGGTATTGATAACAGCCTTATAATGTTATTTATAGCCCTTTCTATATCCTCTGTGTATATTTTAAAGCCTTCAAAGTATGTTGGTGGACCACAATCAATTATCAGGTTAGGTCTCATATGCTCTATTATCTTTACGGCCCTATCACTTATGGGACCTTGGGTATCAGATGTATGTAAAACTCTATAGTTACCATCATCAATTAGGGTCATAACTACAAAGCCTAGCTTACTACCTTCTGGCCCATGAGGTACCGGCTGAGAAAATCTCAAAACTACATTGCCAATTTCAATAGTTGAACCATCCGCATGATATATCCTCTCTGGTAATTGAGATTTATTCTTAAGGAATATAGAAGCTCTTATCCTTTGACTGGTATTAATATTTTTCTCAGGGTGCTTTATTATGAGAATCTTTCCTTCATAAAAGTCTGCATAGGGCTCATAGTGGTCATAGTGGTAATGTGATATTACGATTACATCTACTTTAGAGGCCTCACTGTATATGGCCTCTCTTAGCTCTTCTAGTCTCTCCATCTCAAGTTTATGAGGAGGTAAACCATACCTTCTTGGGGCGTATGATACTCCTGGATCAATGAATATTTTCAAGCCTTTAGCATCAATTATAGTGGCTGCTGATCTAGCACCCATACTGTCAAATGCTACTAATTTCAGCTTCATTTATGCTTCATCTCTTATTTGGTACTCTACCTTAATATATTTGGAGAATATATAATATTTCTTGATGATACCATGAAGGTAATGCATTTCACCCCTTCGAGCCTTGAGGAAGCTGCAGAAATAATAAAGAATGCTTTGACATCTAAGAAGTTAATGATAATTTATGGTTGCTGTAATATATTCTATGAAGGTAGAGGAGCTTCTAAGTTAACGCCAGGGGATAGAATAGTCATAATCAAGCGTGATGGTTCAGTTCTTGTTCATAGACCGTTCGGTTATTCCCCAGTCAACTGGCAACCCGAAACAACTGATATCTCACTTAGCATTTCTAATAAAGAACTAGTAATAAAAGCCATAAGAACTACTCCCCGTGAAGTACTCGAAATAAGGTTTTCACAAATATACTCTATAACACATGCTATACTTGATGATAAAGGTGAGTTTATAGAATATCTATCTGAGCATGAAATAAGAGACTATTTATCCAAGAATCCATCATTTATTGAGGAAGGCTTAGTAACAATTGATATAGAGAAACATGTGGAGCCAGGATTCATAGATCTTTATTGCAGAGATAAGCACGGGAACATAGTTGTAATAGAGATTAAGAGAGTAACAGCTAGTAAGGATGCGATATTACAGTTAAAGAGGTACATAGACTCAATTAGGAAATATATGTCCGAAAAGAGAATACGTGGTATAATTGTAGCACCATCTATATCAAAAGCGGCTTTAGAATTAGTTGAAAGGTACAAGTTTGAGTATAAAAGAATAGATATTGGTCAATTATATAAGGTTCTGAGGAGTAAGCAACGTGCCAGAGACCTCTTATACTATATCACTACAAAAAAGAAATGAATTTACAGTAAAGAAACTAATACAGCTTAAATATAATACCACGTCATCTTCATACGATGACCTTTATAGAGACGAGCAGATAGAAAAATATAATGAAATAAGGGATGTACTGAAGAGCTTTCTGTCACGGAAGATGCAAATTTTAGTCATTTTAGATGCTGGATGCGGTACAGGTTTACTGCTAGAGTATCTTTATCAACTCTTAACACATGTCCTAGTTAAACCTCTAATATATTATATAGGCTTAGACTTTAGCATAGGTATGCTTTCTCAAGCAAAGAAAAAGATAAATCAGAGTCTAGGAAGAGTGCTGGTAGACTTGATACTATCCGACATAGACTATTTGCCTTTAAGAGATAAAGTAATTGATACTTTAGTGTCAATCACTGTAATCCAGAACCTTCCGAGCATGAGAAAAACCCTTATGGAACTATTTAGAGTAGTAAAAGAAAACGGTATATTCATTGTATCGCATCCTAAAAAGGTATATGATAGTATATACTCTGATATAATTCATAGTAATATTAAGCATATGAGAATATTTAGTAAACAGTCTAAAGATACAATATGGTATACTACTAAACGATAATCATAAACACCACTGTTACAATTGCTATAAACATATACTCTCACATAACAAATTGTACGAGTCTAATATGCTTAGACCTAGGTGTAACATTTTAACAACTATAGCTTTTGTCGAATCCTATCTATATAGGGATAAACCGTTAAGCTTTATATATTCCTATAGATAATGCATAATCAGAACTAAGACCTTGGAGGAAAAATATTATGGCTTCTACAAGGAGAGAAATAGGAAGTCCATTGAAGTACTTAAGATCTGCAGTAAATAATCTCGTATTAGTTAAACTAAAAGATGGAAGCGAGTTCATTGGAAGACTTGTACACTGCGATAACACTATGAACTTAATGTTAGAGGACTGCTTAGAAGTAAGGGAAGGAATAAGTAATCCAATAGCTAAGTATGGCAGAGTTTTCGTAAGAGGAAGTAATATACTCTTTATAACGATAGATTATTCGTCAATAATGTAACTTATTAAGTCTTAATACAAGATCCTTAAATAACATACAGAGCGCTGAACAATAAAAGAAATTACTCTGAGTAATATACTATTGTTATTCCTTATAGCAAAATTTAAAAGTTTAAGATAGTTTTTCTGTAACTTGGTGAAAATAATTATGGGTATGTCGAGCAAAGCCAGAAACATAGTTATTGAGGTTGAGCAAAGAACCCCTACTGAGAGATTACCTGTAGAGCTTGTTGAAAGAAAAGGATTAGGTCATCCTGATTATATAGCTGATTCAGCCTCTGAAGCTGCTAGTAGAGCACTATGTAGGTATTACCTTAAAGAGTTCGGTATAATACTCCATCATAACCTGGATAAGACATTACTCGTTGGAGGTCAAGCTAACCCTCGTTTTGGCGGAGGTGACGTAATCCAACCAATATACATAATTGTATCTGGTAGAGCAACGACAGAAGTTGTAAGAGAGAATGGAGAGAGACATTATATCCCAATTGGAAGCTTAATTCTTGACGCCGTGAAAAGCTGGATTAAAAACAACTTTAGATTCCTAGATCCAGAAAAACATGTTATAGTCGACTATAAAGTTGGTAGAGGGTCCGTAGATCTTGTAGGAATATTTGAGCTAGGTAAACGTATGCCCTTAGCTAATGATACATCCTTAGGTGTCTCATACGCCCCCCTCACAACACTTGAAAAAATAGTATATGAGGTTGAGAAGTATTTAAACTCTAAAGAATTCAAGAAGAAATTACCTGAAGTAGGCGAAGATATTAAGGTAATGGGACTAAGAAGGGGTAAGAAAATTGAACTCACAGTTGCTGCAGCTATGATATCACATTTAATACCAGATGCCGATCATTATCTCTCAGTTAAGGAGGAGGTTAAAGAGAAAATTCTCGATCTTGCAGTTAAATTAGCACCAGAGTATGATGTAACAGTTTATCTTAACGTTGCTGATAAACCTGAACATGGAATATTTTACTTAACTGTAACTGGTACTTCAGCGGAGCATGGAGATGATGGTGCCACGGGTAGAGGAAATAGAGTCAACGGATTAATAACCCCCTGTAGACCCATGTCCTTAGAGGCAACTGCCGGAAAGAATCCAGTAAGCCATGTAGGCAAAATATACAATGTCTTAGCTCGACTAATGGCCGAAGAGATAGCAAAACTCAAGGGCATAGAAGAAGTCTATGTAGAGTTACTCAGTCAAATAGGTAGACCCATAGATGACCCTCTAATAGCCAACGTTAGAGTAATACCTAATGAAGAATATACTAATGACACCGCTAATGAGATACATAGCATAGTTCAAGAAAAATTAGAGAATATAAGAAACATAACAAACATGATATTGGAGGATAAGGTAATACTATACTAAAAGAACACATTAAGGTAGTTATTCTAACCTAAGTTTTATTACCTTATTTAACAGCTAGTAGGCTCTATGATTTATCTCAGACGGGGGTTCGTAATAGACATCATCTCCCAGTCAGTAGCGGCAGAGGTCATCATCATGGATGAACAGTTCTCGTTATAGTTTTTAAACCTTTATTTCTTCAACAATGATGGGATGCGGTAACATCTTATGGGGTATTATGAAGGCGAGTATATGTATTAATATACATATGACGCCAATATTATATAACATGTTATCTATAATGCTCATAGTATGGACTATGTATAATATTGGTATGGCATGAGTTATTTTAAATGCGTATATGAGAGGAAACCTTCTAAGATTAAGTTTTTGTAAGTACACCTTTAGAGGTATATAAGCTGTCAAGAATTGTATTAGAAGCGATATAAATGCTGTTAAAAGTATTATCTTGATTATTTTCATCCTAAATAGCAATGAAATATTAGTTAGGAGACCTGATGTAAAGAATAATATAGGAGTGAATAAACCCAAGGCCATACCCTTCAGTCTTCTCTCTAGAAGCTCATGTTTTCGTATGCTTTCAGATAATGTTAAACCGAATATGAATGCTAGTAGTGGTGCATGTAATCCTATTGCCTCGAGTATGACATAAAGAGATATTAGTAAAAATGCTAAAAGCTTTATCTCAAATTCGAAAATATGGTATTTCCTTTGAAGTCTGGCTATGGTTCGTGGAGCGATAACTAACATGAGGATAATTAATATAGGATAGAGAAGACCTACTATATTATACCCCGTTAATATAAGGGATAGTATCAATATTGCAATGATATCTATTACCATTGCACTAAAGTACATTATTTCTCCAACATATATTACATCATAGCCACGTTCAACAAGGACAGTTTTTATGGCATCAGTGCTTGATGTCGAAAGAGCTAATGCTATGAAAAGTGCACCAATGGAATTCAAGTGAAATACAAGGTGGAGTAATATAAATGTACCTATGAATGAGGGGAAGAAGACCAATAATGGTATATGAATTTTGTTAGTATGGTTTTTTAACACGTAGTAGTCTATCTCCGTTCCTATAATAAAGAATAGAAAAATGAGTGCTAAGTGTGATATAACTTTCAATTCAAGAAATGGTTTTATACCTATAACTGATGCATACAAACCTGCTAGAAATTCAAGAATTGAAGGGGATATGTGAAATGCTATTGAAAGAAAACCTGAAGCTATAATGAGTATGCTGGCAGCAGCTAAACCGCATCCCTTAATTTTAAGGTAACTCATCATAACAAATGCCATGATGAATAGGGATATAGCTACTATAATTTCTAGGAAATATACTTTTACCTTCCTTCTGCTAGCTTCATATTTTTCTTTCCAAATTTTCATGATTAAACCTTTTCTATCTCTTAATATAGCATGGTAAAAGTCTAAGAAGGAGTAAAATATACTCCAAAATAAACTTTTTCATCACCATCATTGAAGTTTATGTTTATTTCTTATTTCTCATTTTTCTTACAAGCTCAATGAACAATCTTACTCTCTTCTCATCAATAACATTATCTGTAATCCCATGTACTTTGAAATATGTTCCTACAATGAAGCCGTCAGCTAAATCCCAGTATTCTTCAATATTTTTAATTGTGATTCCACTACCCACTAAAATCGGCTTATTTATGTGCGATCTTAATCTTTCTAGAAGCCCTTTATCTGGGGGAAGGCCTGTTCTTCTACCACTAACTATTATTGCGTCAGCTAGACATCTATCTATTATGTCATGTGCTAAATCTATAATCTCCATATTATGTATAGGGGTGGCATGTTTACAATAGATATCGGCGAAGACTTTAATCTTAGCATTTAGTTTATGTTTAAGTTCTTGTACCTCTCGTGCAACAGGTTCAAGAAGCCCCTCAGGGCTAGCAAGAATTTCACCATAAGCATTCACTCTAATAAAATCGGCTTTAGAAACGTATGCTATGGCTAATGCCTCTGGGCCAGAGTTCCTCAATAAACTTACACCAAGGGGAAGCTCTGTATTAACCTTGATCATGTAGGTTATTAGTGTCATAGCGGCTATGGTTTCGGGCTCCCTAACTCTTACTTTGTATGGTTTATCACCATAATTTTCAACTATTAATCCATCTACACCATTGCGTGCTAACGTTAATCCGTCTGATAGTGCTCTTTCAACGATACTATTTATGTCTCCCTTGTATAATGGTGAACCAGGTAAGGGAGGTAAATGTATAACTCCGATAATAGGTTTTTCTACATTAAATAATAATGCCCCCTTTAGCACTTTTTACACCACTCTAGAGTGTTATTACCAAGTGTTATAAGTAAGATAGCTGTGTTGTTTTAAAGTATTACTTTGCCTTCGGAAAATACACTTTCTTTAACTTCCTTGAAAGGTAATATGTATGTATTTCTTGTAAGTAAAATCTCATCATTCAATATTACCTCATCACCTATGATACTATCTTCTTCTATTCTAACCCATTTACCTATTATTGATCTTTCGCCAATAATACTTCGCCTTATTACAGTGCCCAAGTCGATAAGAGTAGATTTTAAGATAATGCTTTCTAAGATTCTAGTATACTTGCCTATTTTACAATTAGGATTTATTATTGTATAGGGTCCTATACGAGAGCCATCTTCTATAGTTACATTATTCGATATATAAACTGGATTTATTATCTCAGCAGTATTCGCTATTTCAGTGTCTTTACCAACGTGACCCTTAGGATAAAACGTCTTTAAGGCTTGAATGTTGGCTCTAAAGTAATCCTTAGGTACCCCTATATCAGACCATAAACCTTGATGAATATAACCATAAATGCTTAAATTATTCTCGAGAAGCTTAGGTATGAGGTCCTTGGCTAAACCGAAACTTCTCTTTATTGGGAAGTATTTGAGTACTTCTGGTTCGAAAACATAAATACCAGCGTTAGCTATGTTTGATGGTGCTTCCTCTCTCCTAGGCTTCTCAACAAACTTTACAATTTTACTCTCATCATCCAGTAAGGCAATACCGTATCTTGATGGATCTTCAACTTCAATGAGAGTCATTGTACAAAGCCCACCTTTAGTCTTATGGAAATTTAATAACTTAGTATAGTCCACATTAGAAAAGACATCACCATAAATTACGAGAAAAGTTTCATCAAGCCCATACACTTCATTAATGTACCTTATGGGTCCACCATCACCTAGAGGTCTCGGCTCTTCAGCATAGTATATATTTACGCCGTACTCTGAACCATCATCGTATCGACTCTTAATCTTATTAGAGTAGTACCTGACTGATAGTATTATATCTTTAATGCCTGCTCTAGTTAACCCCTCAATTACCCAGTCTAATACGGGTTTATCAAGAATGGGTAAAAGCGGTTTAGGAGTGGTCAAGGTTAGAGGTCGTAGACGAGTAGCATAACCACCAGCTAGAATGATAGCTTTTACCATGTTATGACCTCATTGTTTAGCTATACAATAGGTATTATGTGACAGTAAGCTTTTATTCTATTCTCTCATCACGAATATATCTTACGGGTATTCGATAGAGTAAGGTATACTAAGTGATCCTTCAAGATAAGAGGTTATACAGAGAATGATTGCCACTCAGATAATGCTAATAGTAGCGTACTTAGCCCTTTCAATGGCAGTCTACATACTACTCAAAAAGACTTTAAATTATTTGAAGAATAAAGGGAGGGTTAGCAGAAATGCCCTGTCGATACTAATATTGCTTATGAAGCTGCTTGCACTCGCAGTTATATCCTTTCTCGTATACCAAGCTGTCGTTCTCGCATTTCCAGGATTAGCTAATGCATTAGTAGGTTTAATGGCTACGGCAGGATTCGCAGGTATCATAATCGGTCTTGCAGCTCAAAGTAGCTTAAGCCATATTATATCAGGCATAATTTTAGTTACAAGTAAAACTATAAGAGTAGGTGACCTGATAGAATACGAAAAGAACATGGCATTAATAGAAGATATCAGCCTAACTCATACTATTTTACGTTTACGTGATGGTAGGAAGATAGCAATACCAAACTCAACGATACTAAGTATAGCAATAACAAACTATAACTTAATAGACGAAAAGATAGCAGCAGAAGTTAACGTAGGTATAAGTTATGAATCGAATTTAGAGTTAGCGGTCAAGGCGATGCTTGAGACAGCTAATGGACACCCATTAGTCCTTAAGAACCCACCACCACAGGTCTTAATCATAGGTTTTGGCGAGTCGAGTATAAACTTAAGGCTATACGCGTGGATCGATGACCCATGGCTTAAACCTATAGTTGAAAGCGATTTGAGACATGGTATCCTAAGGAAGTTTAAGGATTACGGGGTAGAGATACCATATCCACGTAGAGTTCTAATTCACCAGAATGTGCAACAGCCCATAACTGACACTAATATTCAAAGCATGGGTGAAACACTTTCTGAGGTGAAGTGTGGTGAGACTGCTTAGACGTAGAGAGCATAGTAGATACGATATTATTAAGAAACAGCAAGAGAAGCTTAGAATACTGAATAGGAACATCTCATTAATGAAGATAAAGGCTAAGTCAATACTACTTAAGCTAGTAAAGTTTCGTGAGAGAGTAAATATAATCTTAGAGAGGATGCAACACTTTGGAGCTTCAGAGAGAGAAATAGAACATATAAATCGAGCTATACGAACCGCTATTACATTAGAGGTTTTAATGGAGAATATTATCTCAAAACTAGAGATAATACATGAAATTAATGAGGCCGTTTTAGTCTTAGCTCCTATTATGGGTGTACTAGATAAGGTTAGGGATATAGCTAAGTCTGACTTGTTTCTTAACATAATTGTAAAGGAGATAGATGAACTTAGGAGGGAGATATACACCACGCTACTTCTTGTAAGTGGTTATACTACAGTAACTATAGAGTATTATGCGAGAAGTAGTGAGGTTGAAAGAATACTTTATGAAGCTAAAACTATTGCTATGGAGAGGTTAAAGAATTACTTTAACTTAGATCGTTGAATTAGAGACGGGTAAAGGTAGTGTTTATTCTCTTTTTTCTTCATGGTATCCCATTCATATAATACCTTGACAGCTTCATTAGCTACCTTTATCGCGTCTTCAACACCTATATCTGGTATGAATTCGTCTGTTACTCTATTAGCTATTGCTGCACATACTGCTCCAGCTCTAGCGCCATAAATATTGGCTAGTGTGAAAATTGTTGCAGCTTCCATCTCAAAGTTTAATACTCTAGCAGCTTGAAGATCGGGTATGATATTGTTCATCCAGCTTTGTTTATAACCTTTATAGCCTGGTCTACCTTGACCTGTATAGAATGAATCCGTGCTAGCAGTGATGCCTACATGGTATCTTACACCTAGTGCTTCAGTTGCCTCTATGAGAGCTAGTACGACCTCGAAATGGGCAACAGCAGGGTATTCAACTCGTACATACTGTTTACTAGTACCATCGAGTCTTACAGCACCCATCGATATTATTAAGTCGCCTAGTTTAATGAATGGTTGGATTGCACCAGTAGTACCAACTCTAATGAAAGTATGAGCTCCAACTCTAAGTAGTTCTTCAACAGCTATGGCGGCAGCAGGCCCTCCAATGCCAGTTGATGTAGCTGATATAGGTGCACCTTTATATCTGCCAGTGTGTGTAACATACTCTCTATGTTTAGCTACAAGTCTTCTTTCATCCCAATATTTAGATATTCTTTCAACCCTATCTGGGTCGCCGGGAAGTAAAACATAAGGGGCAACATCACCAGGTTTACAGTAGATATGGTATTGTAATCCCTCTTTAGTCTGGGGTAGAGCAGCCGACATAGGCTTCAAAAATAACCACCTTAGAATCTTTTACTGTTTATAATAAATTGATTTATGATATTTAATTTTCACTCTTTAATACCTGTTTTCGTAAATCTTTCAGTAATGGTTCTAAGTATTCAGATAGCTCTAAGGCTTTGATTACTATTTTTTCTTCGTCTACTGTTAGTATTCTCTTATCTTTCATGACTATTTTACCATCAACTATAACTGTTTCTACGTCTCCTCCTCTAGCCATATTAACTATTACTTCTTCGATACTGTAGTGTGGTATCATATGGCTTTTATTTATGTTTAAGACTATTAAGTCAGCTAAGTATCCTTCCTTCAGTTTACCCAACTCATCATGTTTATGTATAGCTTTAGCAGCATTTTTCGTAAGCATTTCCAATACTGTTTGGGCGGGTAGAGCGGTCTTGTCATGTGCCATAATATTAGAAAGTAGCTTTGCTGCAGTCCTTGCGATTCTTCCTTGCTCCAATAGGTCCATATTACACCATGCTCCACCGTCACTACCTAGACCTACTGGCACACCTAACTCTAAAAGGTCTATAGCTTTAGAGAAACCCATAAGGTATGAGTCAACATAGGGGCACCAAGCTATACTAGCTCCAGACTTGGTGACCATGATTGCCTCTTTTGAATCTAAAAATATCATATGGACTGCCAGCACTCTATTATTTAGATAGCCTTTTTCATACATCAATTCAACAGGTCTTTTACCATATTTTTCGAGTGTAAAGTCTACCTCAACCCTATCTTCGGCCAAATGCATTGTAATATATGTATTCTTTTCTTTAGCTAACTCTGTAAACTTCTCAAAAAGCTCAAGAGTATCAAGCATCACCTCTCTAAGAGAGAACCAAATTTCCACCCTACCATTACCTTTTCCATGCCATGTTTCAAATAATCTTAGATTCTCTTTGATAAGATTATCAGTATCCATGTACATAGGTATATCGGGATCTAGGTCAATATTACTTCGTGTAACTATGCCTCTAATACCTGTCTCCTCTACTGCTTCGGCTATCTTATCTGGATAGGGGCCTCCAGCTTCCACAAAACATGTTGTACCATTTTTAATCATGTTTATTATTGAAAGTAAGGAAGCTATTTTCACTTGATCAGGTTTAAGATTGGCCTCAAATGGTATAAGATAGTTAAGCCATACTGGAGGAAGTGCCGTTAATTTATCAGTAAAGCTTCCTCTGAGAAGTATTTGAGCATTATGAACATGAAGATCTATGAATCCTGGTAAAACTATTTTACCCTTTAAATTAATAACTTCATCAGCATAATATCTTGATTCTATATCATCCTTCTTCCCCACGGCAATAATTTTATTATCCTTTATCGCTATGGACCCTTCATATATTACCCCTTTATCACTAAGGGTTACAAGTATTCCATTTGATAAAATTAAATCTACACGTTCCTTCAACTAATCCACCAATCAACCTATCTAAAACAATAGTTATAATATTTTTTCATAATTACATAATACTAAGAGAGTATACTTCATAGTTGTACATATGGGCCGAAAAATATTGATTTATCAGTACATATAGAAGAATAGTCAGGTGTAAAAATTATGAAAGGTTTTAAGATAGTTTTAATTCCTTTAGCCTCACCCTTACATAACCCTCAACTGGTAGATCCTGTTCTGAAGAGAATAAAAGAGAAGCTACTAGACTTAATTGATTATTCCTTTACTAAGATTGTGAATTTAAGTAGCATAAACCACGATATTGCAAAGAAGGCTGAGGTCTTTATTATCTCTGTACTCACAGGTGGAACTGAAGGATTAATAATAGAGCTTGTTGAGAGATATAGGAAGCCAGTGATACTAATAGCTCATGACTCACAAAATAGCTTAGCGGCAGCACTTGAAGCATACTCAGTATTAGTTGAGAAAGGATATTACGGTAAATTAATTTTAGAAAACGAAATCAACGAACTAAGGTATATTATAAAGGCTATAAGAGTTTTAGCAAGCCTAAAGAACATGAAATTTATATCAATAGGCAAACCATCACCATGGCTTATTTATAGTAAGTCTGTTGAACCACTAATAGAAAGAGATCTAGGAGTAAAGGTAGAGTATTCAAGCATTGATGAATTATTAAGCCTAAAACCTGAGAAAGTGGAAGATGTAGAGTTAAATGAGATTTTGAGGAAATGGGGTTTACTTCAAGTTAGGAAATATGTGTCGCACAAAGACATTGAAGAATCTCTAAAGTTTTATCTTGCATTAAAGAGACTGATAGATAAGTATAAAGCTAAAATTATAACTATTCGCTGTTTTGATCTTTTAAAATATAATGTCACAGCATGTCTACCGCTGAGCCTACTAAATAGCGAAGGCGTTATAGCAGGGTGCGAGGCTGACATCCCAGCTACCATTTCACTAGCAATATTGTCGTTTATTGCAGAAAAACCATCATTCATGGCTAACGTAGTCTGGCTTGAAAACAATAGAATATTATTCGCTCATTGTACTATAGCTCTCCGACTAGTCCAAAACTTCACGCTCAAGAGTCATTTTGAATCAGGCTTGGGAGTGGCTATTGAAGGTTATCCCAAGAAAGGAGAAGTAGCGACATTCATGAGGCTTGATCCTAAGAAGAAAATCCTCACAATAGGTAAAGGAACAGTCTTAAATGACAAGCCTTTGAGATATGATAACTGTAGAACTCAGATAGTAGTCGAAGTTGAAGGTAATGCAAAGAAAATGCTTAAGACTCCTATAGGAAATCACTTTGTACTAACCTATGGTGACCATACAAAACCGTTAATGTACTTTGCTGAAATAATAGGGTACAAAATTAATTTAATCTAAATTAATCCTTTATTACACCTCCCTTCTATACGGGATAGCTATTGCTGATGGTGGCTTAGCCTTCTTAAAGAACAATGAAAATATTACCACTGTTGCAATATAAGGTATCATTTGGAATAATTGTGGAGGCATCGTAGCACTATATATTTGTGCTAAATTCATTTGGAGTGCATCAAAGAATCCAAAGATTAATGATGCTAACAATGTTGTTAATGGATTCCATCCGCCGACAATTATTGAGGCTAAAGCTATAAAGCCTCTACCAGCACTCATGTAACTGACAAACCTACCACCCCAATCAACACCTAAGTAGGCTCCTGCAAGACCTGCCATTGCCCCGCCGAATACTGTTGCTAGTATTCTTACTCTAAACACATTTACGCCTAAAGTGTCAGCTGCTTGCGGATTTTCACCTACAGCTCTAAGTCTAAGTCCGATCCATGTATTCTTTAGGATATAGTGGATCGTGAAAGCAAGTAGGAATGTTAATACTAAGTTAGGACTTATACTTATTGAGGTTTTACCTATATTTATCAGTAGGTGAGGTACCCTAGTTACACCTACAGAGAATCCCGGCTGACCCCATATTATAGTATTACCTACAGCTGTTATGCCATAGCCGAAGAATATGACTCCTATACCTATAATTATTTGATCAGCATACAGATAGACGCTTAGTACTGAATGGAGTAAACCTAATAACATACCCACAATTATTCCCATCAGTAGTCCGATGAAAGGATTTCCGGTGACGAATGTTCCTACGACGGATATAAAGGCACCAATGACCATAATGCCCTCTATGCCTATGTTAACTATACCTGACCTTTCGGCTACAAGCTCACCTAAAGCTGTTAGTGCTATTGGTACACTAAGTCTAAGAGTTGAATCAATAAGAGCTAAAATTAACTCGCTCATAACTTATACCTCCTAAAAGTTATTTTTCTATGAATTATACGGTAGGCTTCAGGCACAGCTGCTGCAATGAGTATGATTCCTTGAATCACAAGTACCATTTCATTAGACACTCCTGCAGTTAGCATCATACCTATAGATCCTGTTCGGAGTGTTGCTAAAAGAAGTGATGCTGGAATTACCATGAACGGATTATTCTTAGCTATTAATGCTGCAGTTATACCATCCCATCCGTAACCTGGTGAAAATCTATATACAAGAGAACCAAAAACCCCCAGTACCATAGAGGCGCCAGCAAGTCCTGCCAGGAAACCTGAGATAATGAATGTTTTGAAATATGTTTTCTCAACGTTTATGTCGGCTATCCTACTTGCAATGGGATTTAATCCAACACACCTTATTTCATACCCTAATGTTGTCTTATACAATAATACTCCAATTATAAAACATGAGATTATAGCAATAATGAACATATAATTTAAAGGTATATCTAGTGAAATGTTTGGTATAAGTGCTGTGGACTTGACCTTATATGTTCTTGCTATTGTAGCTTGAGGATCTATAAAAGCATATTCAACAATATAATCTGAGAAGAATATGGCTATCCAGTTAAGCATTATAGCAAGAACAGTCTCATTGACTCCATGATATGACCTTAAATAGCCAGGTAAAAGACCCCAAAGTACTCCACCAAGACCGCCAGCAATCAATGCTATTAGCGCATGAACTCCGGGTGGTGCTGGAATTAAGTAACCTGTCAAGAAAGCTACTATTGCACCAATGTAGAGTTGCCCCTCCATACCTATGAAGAATAATGACGCTTTAAACATAAGAGCTGCTGAAAGTCCTGCAAATATTATCGGTATCATAGCTGTAAGTGTATCAAATACCGCACCTGTAGTACCAAAAGCTCCATGAAATAGGGCGGAGTAGACAAGTATAGGATCATAACTAGTAGCAAATAGTAGTAGTGCTCCCAAAGTGAAACCTATTATAACAGCAGCCAAAGAAGACACAATATCTATGATGTACCTTCTCATGCCTTAACACCACCCATCAATAAACCTAATCTTTCCTCAGTAAACCTT
The DNA here is from genome assembly GCA_964611985.1 of uncultured Desulfurococcales archaeon. Classification (GTDB taxonomy): domain Archaea; phylum Thermoproteota; class Thermoprotei_A; order CAZTBM01; family SZUA-1508; genus SZUA-1508. Next base: position 36,662 of record CAZTBM010000006.1, read on the forward strand.
TCCGCTAAATCTTCACCTATAATAGTACCTTCATATATTACCCCTATTCTATCACATATTTCTAGAGCTTCATCAATATCAGCTGTTATAAGTAATATTGCTTTACCTTGATTCCTTAAATCAACTAAGAGTTTTCGGACGAAGTTCGTAGCAGCTATATCTAGTCCTCTTGTTGGATGTGCGGCTAATATAATATCAGATTTCTTACTTAACTCTCTAGCAATAATCACTTTCTGCTGATTACCTCCACTTAATAGTTTTACAGGTAATTTTATATCGGTAACAACGATATCATACTTTTTAACTAATTGTTTAGTATGTTTTACTACTCTATCATAATCCATAAGTATAGTCTTTCCTTTCCTAAAGAGTCTATGTAAACCTAATACACTGTTGTCACATACTGACATATCTGGTACAAGGCCTTCAACAGATCTATCAGCCGGTATGTAGGTTAACGTTTGCGACTTAACTACAATTTCGCCTTTCTCTATAGGTCTTAAGCCTATCAAAGCTTCAATTAACTCTTTTTGGCCGTTACCCTCAACACCAACTATACCGTAAATCTCCCCATAATGGACTTTAAAACTTAAATCTTTAACAGCATATAAGCCTAAATCACCCTTCACCCACAGGTTTTTAACTATTAGAGCTGGCTCTCCTGGCTTGTATGGAGGTTTAGTAATTGGCGTAGCCGTAATTTTGACCATCATTCTAGCAAGCATTGAAGGTGTAGCCTTAGATGTTTCGACCTCACCCTCAACAAGCCCCTTACGTAAAACAACGATCCGATCGGTTATGGCTAGTGCCTCTTTAATCTTATGAGTTATGAATATTATTGTTTTGCCCTCTTCCTTAAACTTCCTCAATATTTGGAATAAGGACTTAACTTCTATTGGTGTTAATACTGAGGTCGGTTCATCAAGTATTAATATGTCGACACCGCGATAGAGCATTTTGAGTATCTCAACTTTTTGTCTGACACCCACTGGTAATAATGCAATAGGGGTCTTAACGTCCACGTTTATGCCTAGTTCTTTGGCTAATTCTTGGACATCTTTAACAGCCTTGTCCCAGTCTATTGAGAGAAAACGTTTTCTCTCATAACCTAGTATTACGTTTTCCACTATAGAGAATTGAGGTATAAGTGTAAAGTGTTGATGCACCATTCCTATGCCTAGAGCTAAAGCATCTTTAGGGCTTTTGAATTGTACTTTTTTTCCTTTTACTTTTATTTCTCCTTTTGTTGGTGGTATTAGTCCTGATAGTATCTTCATTAGAGTAGTCTTACCAGCACCATTCTCACCAAGCAAACCAACAATCTCGCCTTCGTCTACTTTCAGGTCTACTCCTCTAAGAGCCACTGTACCATCAGGATATATTTTGACTATGTTCTTCATTTCAACTATTGGGGGCAACTTCGCCGACCTTCCCTTTTTCATTCCCTTAAACTTACGTAAATACTTTTCCAGATTTATCTTTATTCAATAATATTGTGTTAAAGTAAAAATAATAGAAGAAAAACAAAGTAAGTATTGAATATTGTTAGTGTTAACCATATCTTTCTCTAAGGTGTTTAATTGTCTTAGCTGTTGGGTATGGTACTTTAATTTCTCCCTTGATTATCTTATCTCTAAGATCCATTATCTTATCCCATATATCTTTGAGTACTTTATCCCTCATGTCTATTATGGTCTTATATGTTTTATCTGCCTCTTCCTTACTCATAAGCTTCAATTCTACAGCAATGTCAATCATCTTCTTTATATCATCAGGTTTGCTTATGTCTACGCCACCCTCCTTTAATCCTAGGTGCCATATTTCACCTTTGAATGTGCCTAAAGCCGCACTTTCGATGGTCTTGTAGACTGCTACTTCAACGTGTTTAACCATGCTTGCAATAATGTATCCTGGGTGTACCCATTCCTGTGGTGCGTCAACACCTATAGCATATACCTCTTTACCTGTCTTCTTAGCCCACTCATATACTGCATCTAACACTCCTAGACCTGTCTCGCCAGCTGCATGATAGATTACATCTGCTCCCTGCTGTAGCATTAGAGTGGCAGCCTCTTTACCCTTAGGTGGATCGCCGAATGTTCCAGTGTATTGCCAGAATATCTTGATCTTCTTACCTGTCATGTTCATTATGTAGTGTACTCCCCACTTATAGCCTATCTCGAACTTCCATAGTGGTGGTATATCCATACCTAAAACGATGCCGACTTTGTCTGTTTTTGTAAGTAGGGCTGCTAATGCACCAACTAATGCTGAGCCTTCATTCTCTTTGAATAATACTGATACCACATTGGGTTTACCTTCAACAACAGCGTCTAGAATAGCGAATTTCTGCTTTGGATACTTGTCAGCTAGTGTAGCTATCTGCTCTGCCATCATGAAGTTTACTACAACAATTATATCGTAACCTTTCTGACAGATATCTTCTAGGAACTTAAGGTATTGTGCCATGGGCACGTTTTCGTAGTAGAAGTAGTCTACTTTAGCTCCAAGCTTTGCAACAGCCATTTGTCCTCCAAGCCATCCCATATCGTTGAATCCTAAATCACCACGTTTCCTTATAACAACAGCTGCCTTAAGAGGCTTGGTAGGTGTTGGACTGGCTGCAACTGTTTTTGTGACTGTTACGGTTGAAGTTACAGTTTTAGCTATAGTGACTGTTTTAGCAGGCGCAGTAACGGTGATTGTGGCAGCACCAGTTGTAACTGTTACTGTTTTTACACTAGTTACTGTTGTTGAAACGGTTTCTGTTACTTTTTCAGTGACTCTTGGAGCCATGAAGTAACCGCCAGCTGCACCAATAATTAATCCTATTATCAAAGCTGCAATAATTAATCCTGTTTTGGTCTGAGCTAAAGCCACACTAAATCACCATCTACTTTTTCGACTAAAGTCCCTAAAAATCTTTTCCAGATAGCTCACATCTAACTTTAAAATAGTACTTTTGTCTCTCTAACGTATTGAGAAGGGGGTTACTGTGAAGAAGGCACCACACTTACTAATTAGTAAAGGTGATGTATCCGAATATGCACTATTACCTGGCGACCCTAAGAGAGCCCATTTAATGGCTAAATTTCTTACAAAACCTATGTTGATTAGTGAAAATAGGGAATTCGTAGTATATAAGGGCAAATATAGACACATTGAAGTAACTATAGCATCAACCGGAATAGGTGGGCCTTCAGCAGCTATAACGGTTGAAGAATTAGCGCAATGTGGAACTAAGGTGTTTATAAGAGTTGGCACTTGTGGTGCACTGATACCAGGCATACGTATAGGAGAGATCATAGTACCGTATGGAGCTGTAAGATTTGATGGCACCTCTGCCAGATACGTAGATCTATCATACCCTGCAGTTGCCCATCCCCAAGTATTCCAGGCATTATTAAAGGCTGCAAGAAAGCTTAACGTCCCTATTAAAAGTGGTATTATACTATCTGATGACATGTTTTATAGTGATGTTAGTTCTCTACTTGAATGGGGTAAACGAAGGGTCATAGCCGTCGAGATGGAGGCTTCTACGATATTTGTAGTTTCATCATTAAAAGGACTTAAGGCTGGAGCCATACTAGCTGTTGATGGTAATTTAGCTGAGGGTACAGGTAAAGGTGAAGCAGGAGCTGTAGAGGGTAAGGAGCTAAGGAGGGAGGCCCAAAAAGCAGTAGAGCTAGAAATAAGGATAGCATTAGAAGCTCTATGTGAGCTTTCCAAAGTGACTCAATGATGTGGAGTCTTCTCCACTAATCTCTATCTACAAATACCTTATTTTTATGGATTCAAATAATTTATAGCAGAACAATGCAAGAGAGGACATTAGTAATGACCACTCAAAGACCTAGTAATACTAAGGATAAAGATGAGGAAAATGAGAAACTCGACTACATTCTTCAAGCATTAAGTCATAATGTTAGAAGGAAAATTATTGAATTACTGGCTAAAAAGAAATCTATGACGTATACTGAACTAATGCAGGAATGTGGAATTGAGGATTCGGGCACATTTGGTTTTCATCTCAGAAGAATGAGGGGGCTCTTAAAGAAAAATGAGCGTGGAGAATATGAGCTAAATGACCTCGGTTGGAGGGCATATAAGATATTATGCGATTTGAAAGGAAGGGAGGCCGAGAAGAAAGAGAAACTCGAGGAAAAAAGAGTGTACAAAGCCCCAACTGTTGTAAAATTTAAGGGTGAACCTATAGTTATATGTGATAGAATTAAGCTTGACCTAACAAGAGAAATTGTTGAAGGCTATTTTAGTCGAGGAAAAAAGCTAATACTTAAGGATATTCTAACCTTAGTCATTTACCCCATGCCAAGGGAACTATTCGATGCTGTTGTCGAAAGTATATATGATTGTCTAACTGTATACGCACCACGTAACTTAGCTGACTTAGTACAGGAGAGGACTCAAGACATACTCTTCATAAAAGTATATGATAAAAATCCACCTAAATTTTCCCTATTCCATGATATAGGTAGTTTTATATCTAATTTAGTGTCTGGCGTAGTTTCAAGCATTGGCCCCCTCATTACTGGTACTCTTACGGGTATTCTTCGTGAGATTCCTACACGTCCTATAGCTAAAGAATTAGTACTAGAAGAAGAGATTCATATTCCAAAATCGTCACTCATGGAACTGAATGTTAATAGTGGAAGTATAGTATTAAAACATGGTAAGAAAGCTTCTCTAAGGCTATGGAAGGTAGGAGTAGGCAAGCCTAAGGTTAATTATGACATAAGAGATCACCATATAGTGTTGGATGTGAGAAATGGAAAATGTGAAGTAGAGGTACCTGAAGAAACGATAAACACACTAATAACTGATGTAAGTGGTGGTGCAGTATCAATAAAACTTAATGAGTTAGAAAAGTGTAATATGATAGTTAGCAGAGGTTGGGTGAAGTTTTCAACAAAAACACGCAAGCCGCTAATGATTAATGCTGAAATAAATGGTGGAGGAATAAGTGGAGAAATAACATATGACGACATATTTAAAGGCGAATCCAGAGTCGTATTAAGTATTGATGGCGGAGTTTCAAAATTAGAATTAAAGGTACGTAAAGAAACAAAGATATCTATAACAGGTTCTTCAACAGGCGGAGTATACTCCGTAAAACTTGACGGCAATAATGTACCATTGAACTACACTGAACCGGGATATACAGAAGCAGAATCAAGATTAGCAATTAAGATAGATATAATGGGTGGAGCTCTGTCATTAAATATTAACCGATATTAATTGTACCTAATACTTTACGCAACCAGCTTTATTATCTATTTTTCTTTCTCCATAGCTCTACTCACAATCCAAGATCTCAATAATGTAACTGATGCAGATAAACAGGCGAATCCTATTGCCGCAGCCAATAATGAGGGTGCAACATGATAATCAACCATTAATGAAACTCCCAGTAGAAAGAAGTAGATGCTAACGACGAGTAATGTTATACCTATAACACATATTATGGTTGATTTGAGGTCTATTTTTACCATGATCCTAACCCCATAGTATGTAGATAATGAGTCTTATTAGATTTTCGAAGTCTCTTAAATAGCTCTCTATACTTGTTACTCTTTCCTCAAACTTTAAAACATACTCCTTGAATGGATCATAATCTAAGCTTTTGCCCTTAAACACACTATCGAAAACCAATAGAGGATTATAGCCATTACTAATGTACAGGGCTAACACAAACACTATGAACACTATTGAGGAGATAAGTAATGCTCTGAAAGGGATAGTACCCTGTACTATAGATCTAAAAATACCTCTTACGATCCTTGCTAATATTAGGTATATAAGGAATGAAAAGCCATGAACTATAAGGTTGAATAACTGATCTTGCTCCATAGTGAGAGGCGTAAATAAATTAACTATTTTTGTGAATATTATGGGATATAATGGTAGAAGTATTAGAAATGATGCAGCATAATCCAAGAGCCCGTAAGATTCAATAACTAATAGTTTACTCTTTAAAGATGAAAATTCATTCTTGACCATAGATAACGCTATATCCTTAGTTATTGTAAGCTTAAGAATTATTGTCTCAACTATTTGGTTAATTAACCATAGTATAGTATAAAATACCACTATTGTTATGATTAATGAGCCTATTCTGGTTTCCATTAAACCAGAATATATTATAGATAATGGATACGGTAACCTACTAGGTAAAGTATAGAGAAGCTGTGAAAGCAAACTAGTATACCACGTTGAAAAAGCTAATGTGACAATATATATCATTATGTATTCAAGCATGATAGATACTGACAACCTCGCTTTACCCCTAGTTATTCGTGTAGGTTCATAGTGTAATCCTCTTATCCAACCATAAGACACTAATAGAACAATTAAGCATGAGACATATAATGGAATAGTATTTACCGGGTTATAAGAGAATATCACATTGTAGAGGTAAACTATTGTTAAGACTGCTATTGCCTTAGAGATCATACTCTTATAAATGAACATGATCATTAAAGCTAAACCGGCCAAACCAATAATGTATGGTGATAGTGCGTACATTAGTATGTCTAAGGGAAGTGGGACATATAGTAGAAGGAATCGTGAAAGGTTTTGAGTTAATGTATTAGCTTCTTTTATGGTTAATGAGAGAACAGTATAAATCGATACAGCTATTGAAGCTATGAATGGTGATATTACTACTTGTTTTTCCTTCAATTGCTTAAGTTTAGAGGGCTGCATGAAATCTCAACGCCTCAATCTTTTTCATAATTACTTCCACTATATCATGTGGACCTACGTTTAACACAGGAATACCCTTTGATGTAAATATCTTAAGTGAGGCTTCACGTGCTTCCCAACTTTTAGCAGTATATATTCTATGTAAGGCTCTACTAAATCCATCCAATATTTCAACTTCAAAAAGTGGTGTGTAAGGAGATATAATACATACGGTGTTCCTTAGCTCCTTAGCCTTAGCGATAACGTCAACCAGCTCTCTATAAAGCTCTTCATCATAAGGCTCTAAATCAGTAACCAGTATAACTAGGTTATATCCCCATGCCGTCCCTTTAATTAGTGATTTAGCAATTATATGGGGTAGTAATCTCTTATCCTCACTATAGGGTTTAATGCTGGCCAAGGCGTCGAGTATTCTGTTAATGTAAACTCTACCATGACCTAAGGGTACGATTTTATATTTATCTCCACCTAAGTAAATAGTCAATCCTACATAGTCTCCTCGATCTAATAATAACTTTGATATTGTTGCTATGGCTCTAGCAGAGTATTCGAGTTTAGTATTGCCAGCTATACCATAGTACATAGTCTTGGAAGCATCCAAAATGAATATTGCTCTTAAATGTGCTTCTAATTCAAATTCCTTTACTTTAAGTTTACCAGTCCTAGCTGTTGCCTTCCACTCTAAATACCTATAGTCATCTCCAGGAACGTAATCTCTTACATCAGTGAATTCTTGACCCACACCTGTAATTCTAGCTTTAGACGTGCCAAATGGGGCAGTGACTAACGCTGTCAAAAGTCTGCGTTCCCTTAATGGAATAATTTTAGGTTTAAACTTATACTCTAAGGGGTTACCAATGTAAGTCTCAATGTAAAAAAGACTTAATGGGCCTCTTAAAACTACCTTTAACTTACCAAATGAGTGGACACCCATTAGTGGCTTTATTTTATATTCAAATACCGATGTACCTTTAGGTGGTATCAAGAGTAGGCCTGAAATAGAGCCTTCTATTATTTTAAAAGTTTTGGGTGGGTTATCTATGAATTCTACACCATACAATGGGAAATATGAAGGATTATGAAAGGTTAATGTAACTTTATGCTCATCACCTTCAATAAATGATCCCGTAATAGTTCGCTTCACCTTTATAGCGTTTAACACTTTTATTTTAACTTGAACCATATACCTCATTATTATGAGTAATAGGATGAGTGTTAACCCGGTAATAAATAATGAGAGGAAAATAGAATGCTGTATCGAGATGAAACCTAAGGCTATGAGTAAAGCAGCAGCTATTATAAATGCTTTACCTCGAGGTGATAGAAGGATAGGTATTGCGGTTTCAGTCAAGAATTTTCACTTCCCCTGGCATTGAGGTATTCTTTAGTGATCGGTTTATGGTGTAGGTACTCTTTCAAGTATATCCTTTATTACATTAGATGGCTTAATTCCTTCGAATATAGCCTCTGTTGTTAATATGATTCTATGATTTAACACTGGTTCGGCTACCTCTTTAACATCATCTGGGATGACATAATCTCTGCCATCCATTAATGCTAGTGCCTTTGCCGCTAAGAGTAATGCTATTGCAGCTCTTGGGCTGCCTCCGAGATTTACTGCTGAATGCTTTCTCGATTCTTCAATAATATCAGCTATGTATCCTAGTATTGATTCGTCAACATGTACTTTCCATACAAGCTCTCTAATCTTAATTATGTCTTTTGCTGAGGCTACAGGCTCCACTTTGAAGTCATATATCTTTTTGAGTCTTCTTAAAATTTCTATGGTCTCTGTTTTACTGGGATAATCAATAAACACTCTCATAAAGAATCTATCAAGCTGGGCTTCAGGTAGCGGATATGTTCCTTCAAGCTCTATGGGATTTTGTGTTGCTAAAACGAGGAATGGGTCTGGGAGCTTGTATGTTACACCTTCAATTGTTACCTGTCTCTCTTGCATTGCCTCGAGCAATGCTGACTGTGTTTTAGGGCTTGCCCTGTTAATCTCGTCAGCTAGTATGATGTTAGCGAAGATGGGTCCTAATCTCACGCTAAACTCTCCAGTCTTAGGATTATATACCATAGTACCGATAATATCTGATGGTAAAAGATCGGGCGTAAATTGTATTCTCCTAAAATCTAGTTGTAATGATGCTGCAAGCGTCTTTGCAAGAGTGGTTTTAGCGACGCCAGGCACGCCTTCAAGAAGTACATGACCACCAACATATAAGCTAGCTAATATCATCTTTATTTCTCTAGTTTTACCAACAATAATCTTACTTACCTCAGCTACTACTCTGTCAGTAACCTTTTTCACATAATCTACTTCAGACTTTTCTAAGCCTATATTCGACACCTTTAACACCTGGTTTACCTACTATAGTTGCTCCCATAACTTCAAGTATCATTTCAGAATTTAATATAAGTTTAGATAGAGTGCGTTTCCAAAATAAAATGGGAGGCCAAATAAATCTTCTCTTACCAGAGTGATATTCATATACTTTCCTTAACGTTAAAATGGTCTTTAAAGCTTTATCACTTTTATCTTTGAAAATTAATCTAAATCTCTCTTGAACTGGAGGTTCATCTATTCTAGATAAGTCTATTTTAAGCTCTCTTAGTGCAACTCTACATAGTATGGTGTATAAGCTAGCTAAAAGCTCTATGGCATCTTTCTTGGAAAGGTACTTAATGTCATATACTCTTCTACCAGGTAATTCAACTTCATATATGACCTTAGTCTCTCTATGACGATAAATACCTTCATCAAATCCTACTCGTCCACCAGCTCTCTTAAGTATTGAATAGACAAAAAACGTTACTATAAATAGTGCTAATATCCTCATGATAACAGTTAAATACTCTAAGAATGTTAAATACAATGCGTCCAAGAACCTGATAATAGCAACTAGGAATAATGATAATATCAAACCTATTGGGGGTATTGGTAATCCTATTAAACTATTTAAATCTATGGTTTTATAATGGGCGCAGTCAATAATGATCTTATAGTTTGTACTATTGTGTGTAAGCAATCTAACTAATGCTAATGCAAAATGGCTATTGTCTATAGGGGTGTATCTTTTAGGTATAGACTTATTTAAGTACTCTTCTTCAAAAAATTGGTTAATAAAGATACTACTATCAGATACAACAATACCATGATATTTCTCCAATTCGAAATATGCAACTATAGGTTTATCATCGTATTTACAAAGGACTTTAGTTTGCTCTCTTGAACTATGAAGCAGTATATATGATGCTACATTTAGTACTAAAGTATATACTGTTCCGTTCAGCTCACATTCAACAATAGGATGCTCAAGACCATAAGGTGATTTAGGATCCCTAAGTATTAAACCTGATATACTTGAATGAAATAGTCTACTTAGTAAAGCATTTGATGTTACATTTTCATCAGCTATCAGAAATGATACATGACTAGCTCTATTTAATATAGATAACAATTTATCAACATCAGTAAATGAGAATGGGATATCTGGTGCTATAACCAAATAGAGTACTGTATCATTAGTTGCAATTAGGTGATCAAGATCGTCCATAGAATTTAACGTATAAACATCGTATCCTTCACTTATTAATGTATTATAGAACTCTGAAGTCCCATTCCATCCCGTGTTAAATGGGCTTGTTGAAGTACGAGCTGAGAATTTTATAGGGAGAATCTTTATTGGTGCATAAATAGAGGCTACAAATGCTGCAAGGATTAATAATGCCGTAAAAGCCTTCTTACCTATCATTGTTTCGGTATTACCTCCATTTAGAGATTGTATAATAGCCCTCTTTACAAGCTTCTACTTCATCCTTACTCACTTGTTTATTACCGTACTTTACTTTCTCATAGATGTATGTTATCGTCCTAAGTACGTCATATTCCATTCTACCTTTAATCCGAGATAAATATTCTCTTGGAGTCTCATAATGAAGTTTTGGTAAACCCTTTCGTCTCATGATTTCTAATGTTAAAATATAATACTTTATTACTGGATGTAATCTTGTGTCAATTTTTCTTTCTATCCGTTTAATAATGAGTTTACTTCTTATTATACTTGTATACTTGTTTATAGCTATTTTTACTGGTTTCACCCTTAATACAAAAACTACCAATAATATTATGATTACAGCAATTACCATGTATAAAACGTTAATCTGTGGTAGTAACCTTAAGTTAGGTATTGATGGAGACACTAAGTCTATATTTTTAAGGTTAGAAATTTCATTAAAGCCTAATAATGGTTTATGCTCTTGTTCTTCTCTAATCACTTGTTCTCTTTCTTCAATACTAGCTTGTTTTTTGTTTTCTCTAAAGATTTGTTCCAAGAGATCTGATTTAGCCTTAGCTATTTTACCATCATTTGTTATGAAAGTTGGCATTTTCTTTAAGATATCTTTGAGCTCATCCTCTGAAATAATGCCCTCCTTTAGTAATTGGGCTAAGGCATCGCCAAGCCTACCGTAGGCTTTAGAGTATAATCTACTTGCGGTAAGGTAATCTCCTCTCATTAATGCTTGAGCAATACTACTTAGAAGGCTTGAATATTCTGGATTAATGCTTTTCATCAAGGAGGCTAGTCTAAGTAAAGTGTTGATAGTCTCCATATCACTAAGCTCATTTATACTTGTATTAAATAAATGTAGTAAGCTTGATAATTCATTCTGATCTATACTTATGGTTACCATATCATTCTCTTTGGTGATTTTATGGGCTGCGAGTAATGCCAAGAGCGATTTTAGATCATCAGGTTTATTGGCATAAAATGAGCTATTATCCTTTAATATGATTTTCAATTCCTCTAAATCTCTACTTAATTCAATAATGTTATTGTTTTTAATATCTTCCTTTATCTCTTTTATTTTCATTAATGTTAAGGGGTCTAATTTATCACTATACCTACTTAGTAATGTCGATGTTATATTATCTAATGTCTGAAACTCTATAGGAATACTAACCTGTTTTCGACTTGTAACATTACTTATTAATTGTTGATCGTGTCTCTTACCTATAAGTTCCCCATAAACAATTGTACTAAGAGATAATATTATGAGTATGGAAAGCACTATAAAGGTAAGTCTCAGCAATCTTACTGAACTGGCACTAGACATCACTAGTACCCTCAGTTATTTTCTACTCTCACTCCTTTATATCATAATTATTTGTATCAGAGTTAAATGTATACGTTTGATTCGGTTATTGATAATTATCAGGAAAAGTTTAAATAGAAGTAAACCTCTGTAAGTTTACAGGGATATACTATGGTTAAAGTAAAGAATGTATGGCCTGCACCATATACTGGTATACCAGCAGTACTATCATCGTCATCTTTGGTAATGTTCGTTTTAGCATTCCTCATAATATATTATGGTAGAGGAGTATATGATACATTAGGTTTTACATTATTCTTTACTGGTATAGCTTTTGGATTGCTTTCTGCAGGTAAGGAGGTTGAATTGAAAGATGACAGATTAGTATTGAAGTATGGTTTTCCTCAAGCAGTGATTAATATTACTGTAAGAGAAGTCGTTGAGGTTGCTGATCTCTCTAGTCTCAAGAGAGGTAAGCTATTTAAGTATTTCAAATCACAACTAGTGGCTCCATTATTAATAATGCTCCTCCCGATACTATATTTACCACCATTGACAAAGCCGTTAATGGCCTTGCTCTTACTGGTACCAGTAGTTATAGGTTTTAGTCTTTTAACATACTTCATGATGACGTTTAGTGATTATAGACGTTTCCTAAATTACGCTATAGTAACGTTAATGGCGATGTTAGCCCTAATATTCTTAGAGATAGCTATGATAAATCCACAGATAGTTTCAAGTAAAGATGCACTGGTTATGCTAGTATTAGGCTATGTGCTATTAATTGCAGGTTTCATAGTATTCATATCATTTGCCATAAGGAGACATATAATATTAATTGAGAGTACACAGGGTCACTATGCTGTAACTGCGGCCTCTAAAGCTGATGCAGAGGAGTTTATGAAAACACTGCTCAAGCGTATGGTGAAGATAGAGAGGTGAAAAGGATGTTTAAACTCCCAGACCGAATGGAGGAAATATGGCTCTCTATAGCTAAAGGAGAAAAAGAGGTAAATATTGCTAACAAGTTGAATATTACAAGACAGGCTGTAAGTAAGGCGGCTAGGGAGGCACGAGCAAAAATTACCTCAATGTTTCTAGAGCTAGCTGAATCATTAAACCTAGATGTCATAAGGGTTAATGCAGAAAAAGGCTTCATGATAGCACGTAGCCGCCAACTAGGACTACGAGTTTACGCATTCTATATCCCGGGCAAGGGCATACGAATACTATTCGGTATAAAACCTTATTGCCAGGGAGAAAGTATGAGCCAAGTTTGTAAGTTAATAGTCACCATGGGAAGAGAACTTAACATGATACGGGAAGAAGTTAAAGGAAATGTAGAGGAGTTAGTAGATGAAATTATTAAGCGGATAGAAGAGTGATAACTGAAGTCATTTAGTACTTACTATTTTGTAATTTACCATTAATTATTTAATTATAAGAGAATTTATATTAAGTCGTGATAAGGGCTGGTATTTTTCAAGGTAGTGAGTAATATGAGTATGGAATTCGATCTCGTAATCCTTAACGGATTTATAGTTGATGGTTCCGGTAATCCTATGTATAAAGCATCAATAGGAGTAGTTAACGATAAAATAGCCTTTATAGGTAAGCTTGAAAACTTCAATGCTAAGGAGGTTATTGATGCTGAAGGGCTAGTAGTATCGCCGGGGTTTATTGATATACATTCTCACGGGGATGAAACATTATTTCTCTATCCAGACGCTCTAAACTATCTACATCAGGGAATAACAACAATAGTTGGCGGTAACTGTGGATACTCGCCAGCACCCTTAAGGGATTGGTGGCTTCTATCATTCTGGGAGCTCGATCTATGGGATAAGATTAAACCATATAAATATTATCCTGAACCAATAGTGATTCCGTTAAATGAATTTAGGAAGCATGTCAAAAAGAAGTACAACGTCGATATAAAGTGGCGGAATTTCTGTGAATACTTTAAATATCTTGAGAAGATTGGTATTGGTGTTAACTATGTACCATTAGTTGGACATAATACTATTAGAGCACAGGTCATGGGACCTGATTATAAACGTGCTGCAACAGATAAGGAGATAAAGGAAATGAAAACCCTACTTGAGGAAGCATTTGAGGATGGTGTTTGGGGGCTTTCTACAGGATTAGACTATGAACCCGGAGCTTACGCTGACAGAAGAGAATTAGTTGAGCTAGTTAAGGTAGCAGCGAAGTATAGTGGAATATATACCACTCATTGGAGAAGAACCGGTATACGTAAGGAACGTAAGGAGTATACTATACCTGAGAAGATTAGAGGCATTGAAGAGGCAATATCAATAGCTGAAGAAGCTAAAATTAAACTTGAAATATCACACTTACTATCTGGCTACACAATATACCCTATTCCACCAAGAGAGCTAGCTATAGCAGCAGCTAAGGCCACACTCAGGACTATTGATGAAGCCTGTAGGAGAGGAGTAGATGTAGCATTCGATGTAATACCCAACACTGATGGGGGCGTCTTCACACTAAAGTACCTTGCTGACTTATTAGCACCATGGATCCGAGAATTAGGCTCAAGAGAGGCACTAGGCAGAATGCTAAAAGTGGAAGATTTCCGGGAAGAGGTAAAGCAAATCATAAAATCCGGTAAATGGTGGCTTATTAACCCTAAAGTAGATCCTTATTGGGCTATGAAGATAAAAATACTCAAACATAAGAATGGAGAATACAATAATAAAACAATTGATGAAGTAGCTAAAACGTTAAACAAAGACCCGTTAGACGTATTGTTTAACTTAATTATCGAAGATTATGATGCACAGGCAGCTTATACGTCATTAGAGTATGAAGAGGAGGTAGCCACATTCATAAAACACCCTCGGGCAATGGTGTGTACTGACACATTCTCATTAGATTTCAAATGGGAGTTAAAGACTATACCAAATTACTTACCTCATCCGAACACCTATGGGGCATTTCCAAGATATCTTAGAAAATACGTATTTGAATCAAAGATTCTAAGCTTAGAGGAGGCAATAAAGAAGATAACGTACATGCCAGCTTCAAGAATAGGCTTGGAGAAGAGAGGATTAATAAAGGAAGGATACTATGCTGATATAGTAATCTTTGATTCAAAAACAATACGTGATAAAGGAGACTATCTAGAGCCTAGAAGGAAACCTGAAGGAATAAAGTATGTAATAGTTAATGGAAGAATAGTAATAGAGAATGGAGAGTATAAGGGACTAAGAGTAGGAAGAATAATCAAAAAGAGGTGAAGCTAAAGGTCTTTTCCGCTAGAACCCATATTATTTAATGCTAAAGAAGTTGGTAACTAACTCATGTATGTAAAGGTTTATTTACAAGTTGTAAAGCATTCTTTACATGTGAGAGCATGAGATATCGTGAAAGATTCATAGTAGAGGTAATAGTAATAAGCCTGGTATCAGCTCTCCCGTATTCCCTCATACTCTACATTGTCAAAGAAGCTGTAATGGTGGATACACTAATTCACTCCATGATATTCTCATCAGTCTTTGTTCTCGTTTTCACGGCATTATTTAAGGGATTAAAACTTGAAAGGAAGGAGTTAGCTGATGAGAGGACAAGATTTATAGATTATGTTTCAGCTTATAAAGCTATGACCATATGGCTATATACCTCTTTCACAATAGTGCTTATATTATCCTTAATGATAGGATTAAACATAATTAAGTTGGGTATGGAATTCTTAGGCTTCCTAAAAGGATTATGGATTTCAGCAATATCTTTATCAGTAGTAGAATTATTTACATGGATAAAAACATATAGGGGGTACACTTAAAGAGGTGATGTTGATGAAACCTAAACTTCTATACTGTGTTATAGCTGTTTTAGTGGGTTTCATTTTTGGATTAATGATAGTAATAAAGGCGTATTTACTATCAATTTTAATGTTAATCTTGGGAATTTTAATAATTAAATTTGTTGAGAAAAGATTTATTGAAAAAGGATTGATAATTAGTGATGAGCGGGATAGATTTATAGAATTTCAATCAACTAGAGCGTCATTCTGGCTATCGCTTGTAATCTTACTCTTCTTACCAGTAATACTGAAAGGATTAGAAGAAGCAGGTCTAAATATATCGGTTCTAAAAAGTGAGATTATGAATCCTCATTTTGCACCGGCACTCATGCTTTCTATATTCGTTGTAATACACTTATACTATAGATTTAAATACTCTTGAATAGATAAAAACTGAGGTCTACATATTCATGACTAACACTAGAGTCATTGTTAGACTTAGAGAGATAAGAGCAAGATATAATGTTAGTCAAGAGGAGCTTGCAAAAGCAGTAGGTGTAACTAGACAAACAATAATAGCAATTGAGAAAGGTAAGTACCTTCCTTCGTTAACTCTGGCATTAAAGATAGCTAGATATTTTAATTTAAGAGTAGAAGATATATTTCAACTCAATGATAGTCCTGAACATGAACAGTAAGCTGAACACTCAAATCGCCATCGATTATTCTCTTAAGTAAATCTTGTAACTCCTTTAAAGATAACATTTTAGAACAAGATACATTAATTACTAGTCCATAAAGCTCTATGCTTCTTTACAATATCGTCTACTTTAATTCTCTTCAATCCTTCATGATCAGCTATTTTCATTAAGTAACTTTTAGCCTTATGGAACATTCTGGCGACTTTGGGTACATATCTCCATAAATTGTATTTTAGGAGAGAGTTAAAATCAACGTATCCTTTATACCATTTTCTCCATTCAAGTCTAAGTATATCATCTATTAGGCCGGGATTCTCGACTTCTTCAAGGTTTAGTTTAAATTCGAAACATGCTTTATATGGACAGAATATGCAAGATACTCTTGTAGCTCCAACTAAGTAGTCTGAATGTATAATGCCAGCATCTCTTGCTATAGTGGATACATCGAGAATAGTTAACGGGGCCGTGAGATATACTTCTCGTCTCCTAATAAGATTTCTTTTAAGTATTAAGGGTGTTAACTTTTTTAATCTTTTAATTGTTTCCCATAAACGATCGCCGATGATTATGAAGTTTATGTTATGCTGTCTCTTATATTCTCTCATGGGTCTTGTTTTAAGTATGTACACCATTTGAACCGACTATATGGTAGACCATACTATACAAGTATTTCTTCATAACTCGTCTTGGAGGGTTGATTATATCGATTTCTACGTTTAAGTTAAGTCTTTTACTTACGTGTTCCACAAACTTAATGTTCTTAGGGGATTCTAAAAATGGCATATAAACATATACTACTTTAAGCTTGAAGTTTAACTCCTCAACTAGTTTGCAAGCTACTAAGAGAGCTACAGTACTGTCCTTACCGCCACTATAAGCTAATAGTACTCTCTTATTCCTAAGCTTTTCAAGACCCCATCTCTTAACTAAGTTGACATAAGACTCTATGCTATCTGCAAGTCTACTATCTAATGGGACTCCCTATTTAAACCATTTATTTAAATCCAAAGTAACATCTCCTAATAGTATACTACGTTTATTAATGTTTGTTAAAGTTGTAATATCGAATGCTTCATTACTAGTCCACATAAAGACCCTTCTGTAAATCACCATGCCTATTAAATATTATTGTAAACTCTGTAGCAGATCCAATAAAACCTTCTATCCTTCCATTACTTACATTAAGTAATGGTATTGGTTCAACCATGGTCTCCTACAATAATATCGTGTATAATAAAATAATTAAAATATTGTATAAAGTGATGGAATTGGAAAATAAGGGTAGCAGTCCAAGAGTTTACTGTTTAAAATTACTCATTTATTCAACAAATACTCTGTCTCCAAGAGGGTCAAAGGGAGGCATCGATACAAATATGAAGACTAAGTCTTCATCTCCAATAGCTTCTATTCCATGGACCGTCTCTTTAGGTATTGTTATGATGTCGCCGGATGTAACCTCAATAAACTCTTCACCTAATCTTAATTTACCTTTACCTCTCAATATGATGTAGATTTCATCTCTTTCTTTGTGATAGTGCGCTCTTAATTTCTTTCCAACTTTTATGAGGGCTAAATGAATGCTACCTCTCTCAGTTCTCATTATATCAGCTATTCCAATACCTGTAGCTTCATCAACTTTTATCATAGACAGTGCATTCTTCAATGGAATATACATAGTAATCACACCTACCCTAAGTTTAGAGATTCGAGTGGTTTAATCTTTCGCCCTAGATTTACCTAAGAACTTCCTATGGTGTGAAAGAGGAAAAGCACGTAAATACCTCTTCTAAGCTCAACAGTACCTATGGTACTTAAAAGCTAAAGAAGTCATAGAGGGTTTTTCTTATGACTGTATTAAGACCTGAAGATATCATCTCTATTTTAGGTGTAAAGGAAAAAGACATTGACTGCTCTGGACTTAAAATGACTGTAGGAGAAGTCTATAGGTTTACTAGTAGGGGAAGAATACTCATTAACTCTAAAGAACTCCCTGAATACAAGGAGGTTAAGCCAGCACCAATAAACAATAGATACTACTTAGAGCTTGGTGTCTACTTAGTGCGTTATAGAGAGTATGTGAAAATACCAGAAGACTGTATAGGTCTCGTCCTTCCACGATCATCATTACTAAGAATGGGAGCTACATTACACACTGCTATCTGGGATCCTGGATATGAAGGAAGGGGCATTGGCTTACTTGTAGTCTACAACATACATGGTATTGAGCTTGAACGGGGGGCACAAATAGGTCAAATGATATTAGTAAAAATGACAGGCTCTACACGCTTCCTATATAGAGGCATATACTATAAGGAGGGAAGAATAAGCAATCAAAGCCATTACTAATAGCTCATCTACGAAAACTGATTAATGCAGGAGTACTTGAATATCGTGTTGGACTGGATGAAGAAAAATGATAATACGTAAATACTATAGAACACCAAATACGTATATGTATTGATAGAAGAATCTTAGAGGAGATAGAGAAAAGTACGACAAAAACTAAACGATAATAAAAGTAAAAAGTAGAGAGAATTATAAGGCATGAACTGTTGTCGTGAGATTTTATGACCACTTGATCTCTACTTCAAGATAAATTCCTATAGAGCAAATAATATAAGCGCAACTGTGATAAAATAGTGAAATGAGGGCCCGTGGCCTAGCCTGGATAGGGCGCCGGCCTGCGGAACATAGTTTTAGTGTAGAAAGCCGGAGGTCCGGGGTTCAAATCCCCGCGGGCCCGCCAAAACTAGTTTGTTCTAAACCTCTTTAAAGGGGATTTTTATAATGTCATTTTACGGAAAGGTTTGCTTTAAACGCTTTAGATAAAAATTTATTGAGAACATAAGAGAGCCTCTAAAGGAACACCAGAAATATAGGGAAACTTAGTTATCGAGTTCTATAATTTCAATGAATATCTCTAAGTATCTCATTAAATGTCTTGTTACGATGAAGTTTTCAAGAACATGTTTATACCCATTCTCGCCAAGTCTCATTCTCTCTTTAGGATTCTTAATCAAGTATATTGTCTTCTCAGCAGCCTCCTGTACACTGTTAACTAAGTATCCTGTTACACCATCAATAACTTGCGCTTTTATTCCACCACTTGGACGTGCAACTACAGGTTTCTTTTTCCATAAAGCTTCAGTAACAGCTAAGCCGAAGCCTTCACGTATTGACATTTGGAGAACAACTGTTGCTGCCCTCTGGAATGCGTTAACTTCTAGAGGGCCTACACCAATTAGGTTTGTAAGGAAATGGATATCTCTATCCTGTCCAGCATATCTAATTGCTTTCTCAAAGTAAACCCAACCCTCAGGATCATCATGGGCCATATTGGCTATTAATAATAGCTGTACATTAGGTATTTTCTCCTTAACAAGTCTGTATGTATCAATTGCTCCTATCGGGTCCTTCCACGGATCAAATCTAGCCACTTGAATGATTATAGGTCTGTCTGGATCTACATCATACCTATTAAGTACTTTAAGAATTGTTGATTCAGGTAAGTCTATATTCTTTTCACTGAGAGGATCAATTGAAGGAGGCATAACATACTTTCTAGTTGTGGGTATTTCGGGATGAATATACTCCTTCATATGAAATATTGATGCATTATATCCTGTTAGAAATTTCGATATGAAATTCCAGACTTCCCTATTGGGTGTACTCAGGTCTATATGGCATCTCCAAATCCATTTACGATGATTATTAAGAAAGCTTCTTAGAGGGAGAGGTTGTGGATCATGTACTACAATGATATCTGAGTCAAGGTTTAATTTATTTACAGCATTGTCGTAGTTTACCTTTAAATATAACTCTTTTTCCCATTGTGAAAGAATCAGCCGTGCACCTTGAAGTGCATTATGAATCTTTTTTGTTACATTGAAAAAATCTTGGGGGGCCTCCATAACCTCCCATGCCGTCTTTAATCCGATGGAGTTCATTAATGGAACTAGTGAATACAGTAATTCTGCTACTCCACCACCAAATGCTGTTGAGTTAACATGTGTGATACTATAGCTCTTGATTTTCTTAGCTAATTTGATTATTGTATCTACTTGTCTTTCTCCTATAACCCGACTATAATCGTGTATGTCTTTTCTAGGCAAACTAGGTACTTTCATGACAATACTTACCCCAAAGTGACTTTACAATAGATTAATACGTGAGTGTACTAAACCTACTATTGAGTAAGAGATTTATCTATCTTTCTGCTAATTTACTACTCACAGGTGTATAATTGGTGGTGACACTTTGGATAAACTGGATAAAGAGGTTCTAGAGTTCTTAGAGTTTATAGGTATTAAAGGTTATGAAGGAAGAGCTTACATAGCTCTTCTCTCACTTGGGGAAGCAACTGCACCACAATTGTCATCAAAAGCTAGAATACCTCTCACGAGAATATATGACGTACTAGACTCATTAGCTAGTAAAGGTCTTGTAGAGGTTAAAGCCGGAAGGCCTAGAGTCTACAAAGCTATCCCACCACGTATAGCTCTAAATTATTATGTTAGAAAATACATAGATAACATATTGAGCTTGAATAGGAGGGTCATTGATGAATTAAATAGATTATATGGATCGTCAAAATCTGAGGAACCATTTATCTGGCTCTCAAGTAGTCAGGAGATGAGCATAGAGAGAACTAAGGATTTACTAGAGAATATGAAAGTAGATGGTTTTATGTCTATTTCAGAAGTTTTACTTGAGAAATTAACAAACACTCTCTATAAAAAGCTCTTGAGTGACCCTTCAGTAGTTTTCACTATAACTCTTACCTTTAGCCCTCTCGGATCAAAAGCTCTAGAGCAACTACTTGGTCTCGACAATATCGATATAAGAGTTCATCCAACAGGTATTATTAATGCTATTGAAGTAGATTTATCTAATGCAGTAATTTTCGGTAAAACATATACCTTATTTACCAATGAATGGGAGTTAATATTATTGCTTAATGAATCTTACTATCATGGTTATTGGAAGAATGCTAAGAGAATAAAGGAATTTAATATTAAACCTAACAGACGATATAAAACTTCACACCATTGGTTATCAATAGTACTGATAAATGATGGATTAAAACATGGATATAATGCTTGGGTTAAGGTTAAAGGTTTTAGAGTTAGAGACAAGGAGCCTATTAATATTGAAGGTTATGTAAAAGAGGTAAGAACAGACGATGTAATTCGAAACCTCATAGTTGAGACAGAAGAAGGTAAAAAAGTGGTCATAGGGGGGCTAGGGGCTTCAATAGAGGATATTGAAGCAAAATATATTGAAGTTGTATTCTCTTGAGACACTATTTTACTCCTTTTAAATGTGACAATTTATTTCATAAAATACATTTAATGTATCTTGACTGCACAAGAGATTTAGCTTAGTTTAAACTTTACATGTACTCTATACTTGATGTACATAAGATAGACTTATAAAGAATGCAGAGTAATTTCTCACTAAATAGTGAGTTATTTCTGGTGGTTACTCATGGAGGGTCAATCAAGATTTATTATAGCTGTAGTAATAGCCCTTATAATAGGCATTGTTATAGGTTATGGGGTTGGGTTTGCAACCATTGGTCCAAGTGTAACTACAAAGACTGTTATTCAGACAACTACCGTAACAAAGTATGTAACTCAAACTTCTCCAGCTACAGTGGTTACAACACTCACTGTACCTACAACAGTGGTTCGTGCACCAATGACACTAGTAGTTATTGGACCCTGGGCAGGAGCGGAAATGGAGGCATTTATGGAGGTCTTAAAGGCATTTGAACGTGAACATCCTAACATAAAGCTTGAGTATAGAATTTACAGAGCTGAAGACTTAGCTTCAGTAGCACCACCACAATTCGCTGCCAAAATGGCACCCGGAGATGTCATCTTCACTGCATGGGGCTGGTGGGTTAAGAAAATGGGCGAGCGAGGTCATCTTTACGACTTAAGTAAGCTTGTTAACACTGGTGAGTTTATTAAAGGTATATTCGACCCAGTTAAGTCTGGTGACAAAATCTACGGACTTCCATTCACAGCATGGGCTAAACCAGGCTTCTGGTATAGAAAATCACTATTCCAGAAGTATGGTTTAGAGCCACCAATGACTTGGGATGACTTCTTAAAACTCTTAGATAAACTCAAAGGTGAACTTGGCGGACCACCTATCGTTACAGGAGATGGTGTTGGATGGCCTATAAGTGATGTTACCGAGCATTTCCTCATAACCTTCGGCGGCCCAGAGTTACAACTTAAACTTATCAAGGGCGAAGTGAAGTTCGCCGATCCTCAAGTAAGAGAGATATTTGAGAAATATATAGTGCCTCTTCTAAAGAAGAGCTACTTTAGTGAGCCTATTGAGTGGACTAGGGCCCTTGAATTATGGTGGCAAGGTAAGTATGCATTATACTTCATGGGTACATGGCTTACCGGTATGGTTAAGAATCCTGAGGATCTAGGATTCTTCCCACTGCCGGGATGTAAAGGTGTAGTGATGGGAACAGATTACATCATCGTCCCGAAGTATACAAAGCATCCTAAGGAGGCTCTCTTACTAGCTAAATGGCTTGCTACAGAAGGACAAAGAGTACATGCGGGAACAAAGGCAGGTAAGTTTGCTACATGGCTTAAGGTAGGCATTGAGGATCATTGGAAGCCTATGCAAGAGGTATTCAAGAAACTTAAAGATAAAATGCCACTGCCTGATTTAGACGACTCAGTTGGAGGAGATTGGCAAAAACTATTCTGGGATCAACTAAAATTATTATGGGTGGATCCAGGTAAATTAGACCAGGTACTAAACACTCTTACAACAAACTTCCCGAAGAAGTAGCTTAGAATGGTCTAAACCATGAAGATGGGCGAACCCCTTTTAAACAAAATTTCTTTTTTAATACCCGGTTTCATACTTATTGTAATTTTTGTTGTGTATCCTATTGTTGCTACTATAATTTTAAGCTTTAACATAAATCCTGTCCCAGGCATAGATGTAACTGGTGGTAAAGCTCCCGGCTTGGAAAATTATTATAAAGTACTTTCAAGCCCTAAATTCATAAATCCATATGGGTTAAAGACTCTATCTTTTCCTATGGGTGCGATAATACATAATATCATATGGATTGCTATACACCTACCACTAACCATAATCCTTGGGCTATTAATTGCGGTACTATTACAGAATGTAAAAGGTGGATCTATTATTAGGTCATTCATTTTTCTCGGAATGGTCATTCCGATGATAGTGGGTGGGCTCCTAATACAGTTCTCCTTTGATAAGGATCTTGGCGTCGTCAACCTCTTTCTAAAAATAATCGGTCTAGGATGGCTAGCTAAAAGCTGGACAATATACCCTGATACAGCACTATTATCTCTAATACTCGGCTCTGTATGGTTATGGACAGGCTTTAGTGTTACAATGTATTCAGCTGGTTTAGCATCAATACCTAAAGAGATTATTGAAGCAGCAATAGTTGATGGAGCTGACTTCAAGACCATATTATTCAAAATAATTGTGCCATTACTTAAACCTGTTACTCTAACCGTAATGGCTATGACTATACTATGGGATTTGAAGATCTTTGATATAGTCTATGTATCAACACAAGGAGGGCCTGGCGGTGCATCAATGGTGTTAGCTTTGCTTATGTACGATTACTTTGCCAGAGTGCAACACTATCCTATGGCTGCGACTGTTGCTGCTATTCTTACAGTAATTACTTTACCTGTTGTTATTTTCTGGATTAAGATGGTTACTAAGGGTGAGAGTAAGTGAGTGATGAATCTAAGAGCTTTTATAGAGGAATACTTGGGTCCCCTGTAAAATGGCTTATAGCCAATATTATAGCATGGATTTTAGGTGTAGTATGGGTTTTACCCTTTATAGGTATTTTCATGACCTCAATAAGGCCTTTTAGTGAAGTTGTTAATGGATGGTGGAATCTGGTTCCCTTTAATCCGACTCTCAAAAACTATATTGATGCTTTATTTAATCCTATGTTCTCTTTACTACGTGGATTTATGAACTCCTTCATAATAGCTATTCCAAGCACGCTCATACCTGTCATGCTGGCTGCTCTTGCTGCTTACGCTTTTGCCCGTTTTAGTTTCCCAATAAAGAACTACCTTTTCATTACAATTCTATTCTTGATGGCTGCTCCACAGCAAATGACCATTATACCTATATTCTTTATGCTTAACAATATGCATTTACTTAATACTTACCTTGGTCTAATACTTATACACTCATCATGGGGAATTCCGTGGATAACATTCTTTCTTAGAAACTACTTCTCAATGTTACCAGTAGAATTAGAGGAGGCAGCACGTGTTGATGGGGCAACTAATAGACAAATATTCTTTAAAATAGTTCTTCCACTATCGCTACCTGGAATAATATCTGCTGCTGTATTACAATTCGCATGGGTTTGGAACGACTTCTTCTTTGCTTTAATGCTCATTTTTGACCCAGACAAGATGGTTATAACACAAATGCTCCCAAGACTTAAAGGACAATATCAAGTTGATTGGGGTCTTTTATCGGCGGGTTCAGTTCTAGCTATGATAGTTCCTTTAATTGTATATGCCGCATTCAATAAGTACTATATGGGCGGCTTTAGAGGATGGGCCATGAAAAAGTAACCGTCTAGGTGGCTACTCAACCATCATAATGGTAAGGTGATTATAATTGTCGACTACCAATTTATAAACTCTCAATTTGTATTTTGTATTATGGTTTGAGAGGTTATGAGGAAAATTGTAATAGGCCTTGGTAACATCTTAAGAGGAGATGATGGATTAGGTCCTTTTGTTTTTGAGGTTTTAAAAAGATTAGGTTTACCCTCAAAGAATGACTTTGATGTTAAGATTGCGGATTGTGACTATTCTTTCACCAATCTTCAGTAGATCACCCTCACCTAACCCTAAAACTGCATTTACAAACTTACTTGCTAGCTCTATATTGCCTAGATACCCTTTCCTACGGGGTGAACATAATATTGGATATATCCAGTCACATAAGGGTAAAGAGTTCTTTATTGCTGAACTGATCTGAATTATTATTGCAGCTTTAACTTCATGCTCATCATACTTAGGTGGTCCTCTCGGATGTACTGCTTTCTCGGAGCCCCATGCTATTTTTAGCTATCTTTTGTTGATCTTCAAGGCTTAGTCCACTCCATTCGACAACAGCTATGTATTCGTGGCTATAGCTCCATGGATCCCTATGTCCAGTGGCCCATAGGATGCCTGAAACTATAAAGTCTCTTGCATCGTAATGTGAACAATATCCATGAGCTCCAGGACCGTAACCCATTGAGCCAGCTATGAAACCTGTCTTCATAGCTAATGCTTCATTAATATTCTCCATCGACAAGTATTCCTTTAATTTACTTATCCTCTCAGCAAATCTCCATGTGCCTTCAGCTAGTAGGTCTCCTATACCATCTCTATAAGCTATTTTCTTTATCAATGTCTTTATGAATTCTCTTTCTGGGAATTTTGAAAATGGTACCTGTTTCAGCTTCCCCTAAGACCTTCATGTCATATAGCACTAAAATGAATGGTATAAGCTGGAGTAGTTCATATGTGTTAATTCTATACATGTCTGCTAATTGTTTAGCTAGGAAACCTGCCTCGTCAGACTCTCCTTTCACTCCTACTTGTAGCCAGCAGTAGAAGAACTGAACATAAGCTATTTCTCCTGCTCCTATTTCTGGAACTTCCATAAAGACATGGTAGCCTATAGGGCAGCTATAACAACCTGTCTTACGGACTTTGTACTTTTCTACTAATGGTATTAGCATACGGGCTATCGGGACACCTACCTTTGACATACCCTCGTATAAGGGTGAGGTCTCAGTAGTAACACCAAGTAATGTTGCCATATTCTTAATGTCTTCCATTAGTTGTAATAATCTCTCTGGATCATGCACCTTTATTATTCTTTTTGTACCTCTTACAGCTATAGCCTTAAGCTTTTTAGATCACGTGACTGCACCGAATCCGCCTTGGCCTGCAGCGTGGCCTGATCTGTGAATTATTGAAGCATATCTTACCAGTTTTTCACCGGCTACACCTATTGTAAGTATTTGAGTTTGATCATCATTTACTTCCTTCACTATTCTCTCTAACCTCGAATGTGCCTAACCCTAGAGATGACTAGCATCTCTTATTTCAACCTCCTCATCCTTAATCCATAAATATACGGGTTTCTTGGCTTTACATCTGATTACCAAAATATCATAACCAGCTAGTCTTAATTCTGCTCCCCATTCGCCACCGAAAGAGCTAACAGTATAACGTTCTGGATGGGATTGGGGGCTATTGCCTACTACAATAGCTCTTCCAGTCCCTGGTGCCCCTGAAGCTGTAAGGGGCCCTGTAGCGAAAATTAAAACATTTTCTTCATCAAATACTTTAATGTCAGGTGGTACTTTATCCCAATAAATTCTTGCAACAACACCTACTCCTCCTAAGAAGTCTCTAATGATGTCACTGTCTAAATGATACCTATCTATTTTCTCGGTGGACAAGTCAACTTCTAAAACATAACCATAATCCTGGGTCACGTAGAGCGCCTTTTCCACTAATTTCTAAAAATACTAATATTAAATGTTATAGGATGTCACTAATGGTAGAATATCACATAGTTATTAATGACTACTTGATGCTGAAGCATTAGAAAGGGGAAATAAATAATTATAGGTCATGTAAAGTATAATAATTACATCTTTGAAGGGGCAGCTATACCTAGGGCGTTTAATGCGTTCTTTAGTACTATTCTTGTTGTCTCCACTAGTGCTAGCTTAAAGTTTCTTTTACCTTCATCAGGCTCGCCTATTACCGGGTCTTCAGCATAGAATGAGTTAAACTCTTCTGCCACTCTTCCTAAATACTCTACTATGTATTCGGGTCTTAGCTCATCTGATGCTTTACTGAAAACATCGGGCATTTGTGATAGAAGCTTGACTAGTCTCTTCCTCCTTTGGGTTTCTTCAGCTGCTGAATAGTCTATCTTACTGTAGTCCACGGGTTTACCATACTTTAATAGTATATTTACTGCTCTAGCATGAGCATATTGTATGTAGGGTCCACTGTTAACCTCTAAACTTAATACTTTATTCCAATCAAATGTCATAGGTTTTGTTGCCGAAACAGATATCATAGCATACCTTAATGCTCCTAATCCTACCATTTCAGCTATTTTATTCTTCTCCTCTTCAGGTAACGATGGATTTCTTTTTTCTACTTCAGCTTTAGCTCTAGAAATGGCTTCCTCTATTACCTCATCTAATGTTACATATCTTCCCTTTCTGCCGGACATTCTAAATCCTGGAAGTTTTACGATCTCGTAAACGTAATGTATCTGATTATATGCTTGGTTTCTGTAGCCTAATGCAGCTAATGCTAACCGTACTTGTAGTTGTGTTAGTCTTTGTTCATTCATTATTACATTGATTACCTTATCTGCATTTTCAAATTTCACTAATGAATATGCTACGTCTCTTGTAGTATATAGTGTTGTGCCATCGCTTCTCTTAAGGATTAACGGGGGAATCTTAAATGATGGTAATTTTAAGTTCCTTCTTACTTCAGGATCCACCTGAATATGCTCTAGATTTAGAGCTAATGCTCCCTTATGTATTGTTATAAGGTTCTTTTCTTTAGCTAGCTTAAGTAGTCTCTCTACAAGACCACTCCATGCTATATCGCTCTCCCAATCCCATTTATCAAATGATATATCAAGTTTACTTAATGTCTCCTTAAAGCCTTCAACAGCTAGATTACATACCTCCCTAAATGCTTTAACAGTCTCTTCATTCTCTCTAAACTCATACTCTCCCATAAGCCTGCTAATCTCTTTTTCATGATCCTTTCCCTTCAATCGTTCAATTAGTGTATCGAATAATTTCTCATCTTTACTCCTTAACTCAGCTGCTATGGCAACCATTTCATCCAGTTCTTTAAGTTTTTCCTTTACCTTATCTATCAACCCTTTTCTCTTACATTCTTCTATTTCCGCCTTTAACTTATCTATCTCAATTATAGTATTTGTCATAGCATATACTAGACCTAAGAAGTGATCCGGCTTAATTGTAGGCTTAGGTCTTCCTAGCGCTATATAACCATATACTAGTATTGCCACCTGTCTTCCCATATCGTTAATATAGAATCTCCTCTCAACTTTATGCCCTCTTAGCTTAAGTAGTCTAGCTAATGTATCACCTATGATGGCATTTCTACCATGACCTATATGTAATGGATGTACGGGGTTAGCACTTGTATGTTCAACAACTATTCTTAACGGTTTGTCAACCTTTATAAAGCCATATTTCTCTTTTAACTCTCTAATATTCTCAAAGAGAATTCGTGCTAGCTCAGCAGTATTAACGAAGAAGTTTACGTATCCCCCAACTGCCTCAACATTCTTTAGTATAGTGTATTTATGTCTCTTGATACTTGACGCTATGATCGAAGCTAAGGCTTGAGGTTTTTGTCTAACCTTCTTTGCCACTTTAAATACGGGATAAGCTAAGTCGCCTAGTTTTTCGTCAGGTGGTATCTCTAATCCAGAGTATATTTCATTAAAGTCCATGCTAATGTTCAAGCTGTTTAACTCTTTCTGAATTATCTCCGCTATAGTCTCTTTTACTAGTGTGAAAGGGCTTTTACCATTAGACAATTATAGGCTCCTCCATTTTGAACAGTTTTATATGGCACTATTCTATAGCCTCTAGAATCGCTTAACTCTTCCCAGCTATAACGCTTTCTGATTTTCTACAATTTAAAAGAGGGGATGAAAAGGTGTAACAGGCTATAATATTTTGGCATGTAATTCAGCTGTGATAAAGTGTTAGGTAAGGGAAATTTTGGTCAAAATCACTTAGTATAGTTGAATGATCTGAATAAAAATTTTTATAGCTTAATGTTGAATATCATTTAGCCTTATAAGGTTCTGTGAGGATGTGAACAGTGACTATCATTTCAGAGGATACTGTTGTACTATTGAAGGATATTGTGAAAACATTCCCAGGAGGAGTAGTGGCAAACGACCATATAGACTTTGACCTTAAGCGTGGTGAAATACATGGCTTACTTGGCGAGAATGGTGCAGGAAAAACAACACTAATGAATATACTTTATGGACTTTACAAGCCTGATTCAGGAGAAATATACATTAAGGGTAGGAAAGTTAAAATCAGCTCACCCAAAGACGCCATTAAACATGGTATAGGTCTCGTACCTCAGCATTTCAAGCTTGTTGAGGTCCATACAGTAATAGAGAACATTATACTAGGCCTGAAGGAGTATGGTTTTGTACTAAGGGTAAAAGAGGCCGAGAAGAAAATTCTAGAACTTGCTGAAAAGTATGGCTTTAGAATAGATCCCAAAGCTAAAATATGGCAACTTAGCATGGGAGAAAGACAATACGTTGAGATAATCAAGGCATTATTCCGTAAAGCCGACATACTAATACTTGACGAGCCAACCACAGTATTAACACCTCAAGAGACAAAGCAGTTATTTAATGTTTTAAGAAAAATGAGAGAGGAAGGTAAATCGATAATATTCATAACTCATAAACTTGATGAAGCTCTGAGCTTATGTGATAGGATTACAGTACTAAGGAAGGGTAAGAAAGTAGGAACAGTAACGCCTGATAAGGTAACGAAAGTTGACTTAGCAAAGATGATGGTTGGTAGGGAAGTATTATTCAAGATATCTAAAGAGGAAAAGAAGATAAAAGCTAAGGAACCGATATTAATAATTGAGGATTTAAATGTATTAAGCGATAAAGGCGTTCTAGCAGTAAAGAATATTTCGTTTAAAGTATATCCTGGTGAAATCCTTGGTATTGCAGGTATTGCTGGTAGCGGCCAGGAGGAGCTAGCAGAAGCTATAGCTGGACTGAGAAAACCAGTAAGCGGTAAAATAATAATCAAAGGTAGGGATGTTACTAACGCCTCGCCTAAGGATATCTATGAGTTGAAGGTAGCATATATTCCTGAGGATCGAGTACGTGTAGGTTCACTACCAAATCTTAGTCTTTGGGAGAATCTGATACTCAAGCATCATCGTAAAGAACCTTTAGTGAAGAATAAGATAATCTTGAATTTCAAGGAGATATTCAAGTTTGCAGAGGAAAGGAAGAAAGAATTCGATATAATGGCACCAAACATATATGTACCAGCGAGAACGCTTTCAGGAGGAAACCTACAAAAACTAATCTTAGCACGAGAGCTTACAGGAAACCCAGACCTCATATTAGCTGTTTATCCCACTAGAGGGCTTGATGTTGGTGCTACCGAGTATGTTAGAAAAATATTATTAAGAGAAAGGGATAGAGGGGCAGCAGTAATATTGATCTCCGAGGAACTTGATGAAATATTCCAATTAAGCGACAGAATAGCAGTAATCCATAACGGTGAATTAATGGGTATAGTACCTGCAGAACAAGCAACAATAGAGGAAATAGGATTAATGATGGGTGGTGCATTAAGGAAGCAATCCTCATAAGATACTTCTTGTTCCAGAGGTGTATGATTATGCCTCGGATTAAAATTAAGGTTGAAAGGAGATTAATAGTAAGTAAAAAGCTTCCTGCCTTAATCTCAATAATATCAGCTATAGCTGGCATACTCGCAGGGGGGTTATTATTCCTAATAGTGGGTAGGTCCCCTCTGGAAGCATATGCTATAGTGGCAGAGGTCTTTAGCGATCCAAAAAGCCTTATGGGAGCTGTTGAAATAGGCATACCAATAATGTTTACATCGCTAGCCTTAGTGCTACCATTTAGAATGGCATTCTTTAACATTGGTGGTGAAGGGCAATTTTATATGGGAGCAATAGGTGCTATGATACCAGTGATCTTATACTGGGGTGGAGTAGACTTACCTCACGGACTATACTTACCAATAATGGCTATACTAGCAGCCCTATTTGGTGGTGTATGGGCATTAGTACCAGCATTCTTGAGAGCAAAGTGGAAGGTAAATGAGATACTTACATCATTAATGATGAATTTCATAGCATGGCAGTTCATATGGTATCTAGTATCACCGGGAGGACCATGGAATGAGGCAAACCCAGCATTTAAGGAGAGATACCTAGCGTACCTCAAGGAGCAGGGGGTATCAATAATACCAGGATTCAAGGGTACACCCCTAGTACCAGAGTTCGCTAGACCCCCAGTGATACCAGGAACAACTATAAGCTCAGCACTAATCCTAGCAATAATAATAGCGATAATAATGTACTTTATATCAACGAGAACCCTACTAGGCTACGAGGTCAGAGTTGTAGGAGAAAGCGAATTAGCATCAAGATATGCAGGAATAAACTATATGCGATTAGTATTAATAGTGATGTTTATTAGCGGTGTCCTAGCCGGTCTAGGTGGATTTATAAACCTATCATCAGACCTCTTAAAACTTACACCAGAGATTGCTGCACCAGGCTATGGATATGCTGGAATAATTGCAGCGTGGCTATCAAGACTAAATCCCATAGCCTGCATTCTCGTTGCCGTATTCTTTGGGGCTTTGACGCAAGTAGGCTATACTATGCAACAATATCTAAGGATATCACACTTTGTGTCAGTAGGCTTTGAAGGACTAATCTTCCTGTTCCTGGTGTTAGGAGACTTCTTCATACACTACAGAGTAAGATTGATTAGAGGTGAATAAAACATGGTAGACTTCCTAGTAATGGTCAATAAGTTCCTCGTCAGCACATTAACGGTGGGAACAATATACCTACTTGCAACTCTAGGAGAAATAATTGCTGAAAGAAGCGGAGTAGTGAACTTAGGACTAGAAGGTCTAATGGAGATTGGGGCGACAGTAGGCATAATAGTGGCACTCTTAACGGGAAGCCCATGGATAGGCTTCTTGGCAGCAATGGCAGTAGCAGCATTAATAGCAAGTATACATGCTTTTGCAACAGTAACCCTGAAGCTAAATCAGTTCGCAAGTGGACTAGCAATATACATATTCGGTTTAGGTATAGGTGTAACCTTAAGAGAGTATGCGAGAAGTGCATATGCACCACTACTACTCAAAATACCAGAAGTAAGGCTCTACCCAATAGAGGTCCCGGTGCTAAAAGACATACCAATAATAGGCGCCTTATTCAGCGTAAACGTCATGGTATACATAAGTATAGTGTTATGTATAGTCCTATGGTTTATATTATTTAAGACAAGGGTAGGATTAAACATTAGATCTGTAGGTGAAAACCCAGCAGCAGCTGATGCTGCAGGAATAAATGTTTTCAGAATAAGATACTACTGTGTCATAATAGGTGGAGCATTTGCTGGAGTGGCAGGAGCATATCTAATGCTTGGCCATACACCACAAATAATGGGTGCACCAATAATACTAGGTAGAGGATGGATAGCAATAGCATTAGTGATATTCGCCTTCTGGAACCCAATAAGGGCACTCTTTGGTGCTTTCCTATTTGGAGGTCTAGAACTAGCATATTACTGGCTACAATCAATAACAACACTAAGGAGTTACATACCGTTACTAGTAGCGATACCCCACGTAACAGCTATAGTACTATTAACGATAATGTCTATTGAAGCTTTAAGAAAAAGAATTGGTGCACCAGCAGCTCTTGGAATACCCTATTCTAGAGAATAAAATACGTTTCTTTCAAGACAATGAAAATACATATTTATATAGACTTTTTTTAACCATATAAAATATCACAATATTTAATACGCCATCCCCCTAAATATTGGATTGATAAGTTGCAATAGGCTAAAGACTTATAAGATGCAGAATAAAAATATTCAATGAAAGCCATATTGCTTCTCTGGAGGCTAGATTATAATGGGTGAAGTCTCAAGAAGAGACTTCATAAAAGGCCTCATAGGGGGACTAATAGTAGGCGGTATTGTAGGCGTTGCTGGTGGTTATGTTGCTGCTCCTGGTAAGGAGAAGACTATTACTGCTACTAAGACTGTGACTAGTGAGAAAACTGTTACAAAAACAGTAACAGCAGCAGCACCAGGAGCAAAAACAGTAACCGAAACCACAACAACCACAGTTACAAAGCCTGTTACTACAACAGTAACCAAGACTGTTGCTGCTCCTAAGGAGAAAGTTAAGGTAGGTTGGATCTACGTAGGCCCAATAGGAGATTATGGATGGACATATGCTCATAATTCAGGAAGATTATATGTTGAGAAAGTATTAGGTCACGCTATTGAAACCATGTATGTAGAGTCAGTACCAGAAGCTCAGGCTGGCCCAGCTATCGAGAGCTTAATCGAGAAGGGTTGTAAAGTAATATTCACTACAAGCTTCGGCTTTATGGATCCGACATTGGAAGCTGCAAAAAAACACTCTGACATATGGTTCTGGCACTGCTCAGGCTACAAGAGATGGAGGAACATGGGAACCTACTTTGCAGAGCTATACCAGCCATACTACCTCTGTGGTATAGCTGCCGCAGCAGTATCAAAGACCTTGAAGTTCGGCTACGTAGCAGCCTTCCCAATACCTGAGGTAGTCAGACACATTAATAGTTGGGTCCTAGGTATATGGGAGGGACTCTGGCATAGAGTTAAACGTGGAGAACTAAGCTGGGATGACCTAAAGAAGGTAGAGGTTCACGTTAAATGGTTATACTCATGGTATGATCCGCCAAAAGCTACAGATGCTGCTAGAACACTAGTAGAGCAGTTTGACGC
Source organism: uncultured Desulfurococcales archaeon (assembly GCA_964611985.1). GTDB lineage: Archaea > Thermoproteota > Thermoprotei_A > CAZTBM01 > SZUA-1508 > SZUA-1508. The sequence continues at coordinate 70,649 of CAZTBM010000006.1, forward strand.
TGACGTACTAGCCTTCACAGAGGACTCACCAGCCACATTACAAGTTGCCGAGGAGTATCAGAAGAAGGGTAAGAAGGTGTGGAGCTACAGCCACTACAGTGACATGAGAGACTATGGTCCACACGCACACTTGATGGGGCAGCTTGTAGACTGGGGCTTAATGTATGAGTACATACTAGCATACTATCTAGCTGGAGCGCCTAGAAGCATGGACTTATGGTGGCTAATGGGTGATGGCGGAGACACCTATGAGGGCTGGAGAAAAGGTAGGGGAGCAGCATTCTACTGGCTAGACAAGTGGGGTGACTTCAAAGCGCACCCAGCACTACCAGACTGGGCCAAGAAACTAATACTCCACAGAGAACAGCTAATGAAGGAGAGATACTGGGATCCATGGAATGCTGACTTCTGGACACCATTCTTCGAGAAACTAACTGGAAAGAAAGGAATAGTAGATAGAGAAGGAAAGACAAGACTAGAGCCAGGTGAAGTAGGAGACCACGATCTCCTATGGAGTATAGACTGGTTCGTATGGGGCCTAGCAGAACCTGTACCAAAAGGCTAAATGTCCATATCATCAAATAAAACTAAATTATTTTTTAACTTAAACTCAAAATATACTTCTATAATCAACGTGTTACCTCATTAGTGACAATAGATGAAACTTTATAAATCTGGTTTACTACACCATAAAGGTAGGTGCGGGGGTGCCCGAGCTAGGACAAAGGGGGCGGGCTTAAGTCCCTTCCGGCTCTCATGGTGAGAGACCCGCTGGCGTAGGCCTGCGTGGGTTCAAATCCCACCCCCCGCACCAACCTCTCAATTCTTACGACAAGAACGATGCCTGTTATGATTGATATAAATGTATACAGGTCTTAACTCAAACTTATTCAAAAGAATAAACGCACAGGTAATCAAATAACGAAATTATTATGATATATTTATATATACATGGGTATTACCGTTAGATATTTGCTTTAGCAGTCTTTTTAAATGCTGAATTAACTTCCTTAGGAAAATTTTTATTTTATTGCTAGACTTCTAAGTTTTAAGGGATTGTATTTCCTACTAGGTAATATATAGATGAGTGCATAGGTTGGAATAAAAAGAGAACATTGGGCAACTAAAATAGGTTTAATATTAGCTATGGCAGGCAACGCCATAGGTCTAGGAAACTTCATTAGATTTCCAGCTAAAGCAGCAGCCTATGGTGGAGGAGCGTACTTAATACCATACTTCATAGCATTATTCCTACTAGGAATATCAATAATGTTTGTTGGGTGGGTTCTATGCTATACGTTGCCTCCAAGAAAAGGCTCTCTCCAAAGGCTGCAGCTTGGTATGCCATCATAGGTGTTGCTGTTGCGTTCGTCACAGGAGTTATAATAACAGGCTACTACACCAACATCATCGGCTGGATGGCGTTCTATGCTGCATCAT